>NZ_LATD01000535.1 GCF_000981895.1 Streptomyces odonnellii
CCCCACCCCCGAGTACGCCACGAGTACGACCTGTCCCCGCCCCGCTCCTTCGTGAGCCATGAGTACGGTCTGCTCGGTGCGCTCTACTCGGTGAGGTCTCCGAAGCCCGGGGTGGGGTCGCCGTGGCCGTAACACACTGTCGTTGGGGACAGTGCGACCAGGCGGCGCATGGACTCCTGGGCGCGGGCGCGGTCCACATTGAAGACACCCAGCATGATGCGGCCCACCGAGGCGATCGTGTCGCCGACGAACAGCACACCGTGGCGGGGCAGATGGATACCGATCGAGCCGTCGGTGTGACCGGGGGCGTGGATCACCCGGGCGCCGTCGCCGAAGTCCAGTTCGTCACCGTCCTCCAGCTCGCGGTCGACCCGGGTGGGCGGCGCCTGAGGGACCGTCAGGCCGTGCTCGTACAGCGGGACTTCCCAGTCCAGCAGCACCGGTTCGGGCACCGGCAGCTCCCCTCGTACCACCGGGGCGTCCAGCCGGTGTGCCAGCACCTGTGCGCCGTACCGCTCCGCCAGCTCCTCGGCGGCGCCGACATGGTCGCGGTGGCAGTGGGTGAGGACGATCCGGCGCAGGGCCTCGGGGCGCGCTCCGAGGCCCCGGATCGCCCGCTCGATGCCGGACGCGCCATCGCTGTGTCCGGCGTCGACCAGGGTCAGTTCGTCGCCGTCGCGCCAGAGATAGGCCTGGCCGATCGGGAAGCGCAGCATATGCAGCCGCGGGCGAATCTCCACGAGGTCGATGAGGTCCATACGGCGACCGTACGCAGCCGGGCGCGTCGGCCGTACGCGGCTACGCTCTCCGCGATCTCGCTCTCCGCTGAACGGCCGGACCGGGGCCGGGCCGCTCACGCCGCGTCGGTCGGACCGGGCTGGCCGGGCCGGGTCGGGCCGGGCCGGGGTCGGACCTGGCCTCTCAGCCCGGCCGACCCGCCCGAGCCCCGCCCGGCGCGCCGCTGCCTCAACCCTTCTTGGAATCCGCGTAGTTGACCAGGAAGTGGGCCTCAGCCACCGACAGCCGCCTCAGCTCCTCCGGCGACACACTCTCGTTCACCGCGTGGATCTGTGCCTCCGGCTCACTCAGCCCGATCAGCAGGATCTCCGCCTCCGGATACAGCGCGGCCAGGGTGTTGCACAGCGGGATGGACCCGCCCTGACCCGCCGTCTGCATCTCCTGCCCCGGGTACGCCACCCGCATCGCGTCCGCCATCGCCGCGTACGCCGGGCTCGACGTGTCCGCGCGGAACGGCTGGCCCTGGCCCACCTGTTCCACCGACACCCGCGCGCCCCACGGAGTGTGCTTCTCGATGTGCGCGGTCAGCAACTCCGTCGCCTCGGCCGCGTCCTGGCCCGGCGGGATCCGCAGACTGACCGTCGCCCGCGCGCTCGCCTGGATGGACGGGGTGGCCCCCACCACCGGCGGGCAGTCGATGCCCAGGACGGTCACCGCGGGCCGCGCCCAGATCCGGTCGGCGACGGAACCGCCGCCGATCAGCCCGACCCCGTCGAGCACCTTCGCGTCCTCGCGGAACTCGGCCTCGCCGTACGCGAGTCCGTCCCAGCCCGCGCCCGAGGGCAGGCCGTCCACCGTGGTCGTACCGTCCTCCGCGCGCAGCGAGTCCAGCACCCTGATCAGCGCGGCGAGCGCGTCGGGCGCGGCTCCGCCGAACGCCCCCGAGTGCAGATTCCCTTCGAGCGTGTCGATCCGTACGCGCACCATCGTCATCCCGCGCAGGGTGGCCGTGACCGTCGGCAGCCCCAGCCGGAAGTTCCCGGCGTCACCGATGACGATCGTGTCGGCGGCGAGCAGCTCCGGGTGCGCCTCCGCGTACCGTTCGAGACCGCCGGTGCCCTGCTCCTCCGAGCCCTCGGCGATGACCTTGACCGTCACCGGCACACCGCCGTTCGCCTTGAGGGCGCGCAGCGCGAGGAGATGCATCACGAAGCCGCCCTTGCAGTCGGCGGCGCCGCGCCCGTACCAGCGGCCGTCGTGCTCGGTCAGCTCGAACGGCGGTGTCCGCCAAGCCGATTCGTCCAGCGGCGGCTGTACGTCGTAGTGGGCGTAGAGCAGTACGGTGGGGGCACCCTCGGGGCCGGGCAGCAGACCGTAGACGGATTGTGTACCGTCCGGGGTGTCGAGGAGCGACACATCCTGGAAGTCCTCGGCGCGCAGCGCGTCGGCCACCCACGCCGCGGCGGACTCGCACTCGCTCTTCGGGAACACCGCGGGATCCGCCACGGAGCGGAACGACACCAGCTCCGCCAGCTCCGTACGGGCACGTGGCAGCAGGGACGCGACGGTTCCGGCGATCGGATCCGTGGTCTCGGTGATCGGATTCGCGGTCATGGGCACGCTCCTGGTGGCTGGGTCGTTGTCTCGTCGTGTAAGTCGTCGTGTACGTCGAAGGGCACTGGCGATCCTCCCACAGCGGGCTTGCCGGGCCCTGGCCGTAGGATGCCGTTCGACAACAGGGGCCACCGGTCGGATCAGGAGCAGAAGCACATCGTGAGCAGCGAGAACGCAGACGCCGGAAGCGAGCACGACGAGCCGGTATGGGATGTCGTTGTGGTCGGCGCAGGACCGGCGGGGGCCTCCGCGGCATACGCGGCGGCGGTCGCGGGCCGTCAGGTGCTGCTGCTGGAGAAAGCCGAGTTGCCCCGCTACAAGACCTGCGGGGGCGGGATCATCGGGCCCTCGCGCGATGCGCTGCCGCCCGGCTTCGAACTGCCGCTCAGGGACCGGGTGCACGCGGTGACGTTCTCGCTGAACGGGAAGCTGGCCCGTACCCGCCGCTCCAAGCGGATGCTCTTCGGGCTCATCAACCGCCCCGAGTTCGACCAGAGCCTGGTGGAGCACGCGCAGAAGGCCGGTGCGGTGCTGCGTACGGGCGTGAGTGTCACGCGCGTCGAACAGCACGGCCCGGCGGTGCCCGACCGCCGTACGGTCGCCGTGGTGCTCGCCGGCGGTGAGACGGTGCTGGCGCGGGCCGTGGTCGGCGCCGACGGCAGCGCCAGCCGGATAGGCGCGCACGTCGGAGTCAAGCTCGACCAGGTCGACCTGGGTCTGGAGTCCGAGATCCCCGTGCCGCCGCCGGTCGCGGAGGACTGGGCGGGCCGGGTGCTCATCGACTGGGGCCCGCTGCCCGGGAGTTACGGCTGGGTGTTCCCCAAGGGGGACACACTCACCGTCGGGGTGATCTCGGCGCGTGGCGAGGGCGCGGCGACCAAGCGCTATCTGGAGGACTTCATCGCCCGGCTCGGGCTCGCCGGGTTCGAGCCCTCGGTGTCGTCCGGGCATCTCACCCGGTGCCGCAGTGACGACTCGCCGCTGTCGCGGGGGCGGGTGCTGGTGTGCGGGGACGCGGCGGGACTGCTGGAGCCCTGGACCAGGGAAGGGATTTCGTTCGCCCTGCGGTCGGGGCGGCTGGCGGGGGAGTGGGCGGTACGGATCTCCGAGGCGCATGACGCCGTGGACGCCCGGCGCCAGGCGCTGAACTACGCCTTCGCGATCAAGGCGGGTCTCGGTGTGGAGATGGGGGTCGGGCGGCGGATGCTCGCCATCTTCGAGCGCCGCCCGGGGCTGCTGCACGCGGCGATCACCGGGCTGCGCCCGGCCTGGAACGCGTTCGCGGACATCGCGCGCGGCTCGACCTCACTGGCCGGCCTGGTCAGGACCCACCCGTTGGCCCGGCGCGCGCTCGACCTGCTGGACCGCAGACAAGCGGGGGCGGCCGTGCCGGAGGAGAGCGCACCGGAGCCGGAAACGGTGCCGGGGGCGGGCGCGGGCACGAGGGAGTGAGCGCGAGGCAGTACGCGGCGGGGTAGGCG
>NZ_LATD01000536.1 GCF_000981895.1 Streptomyces odonnellii
ACCCCATCCCCCGTCCCCCGCGGCCGAGTCAGGCCGCGGCCCGCAGGTGCTCCCGTGCCCACTCCTCGAAGCTGGTGAGCGGGATGCCGAGGTCCCGTGCGTATTCCGGGAGTGCGGGCTGCGGGTGCTCGTTGATGTGTGCCTGCCCGAAGCCCATGGCGGGCATCCCGGCGGCGGTCGCCTCCTCCTCGGTCATGTCGGGCGCGGTCAGCTCGGCGCCCAGGGCGCGGGAGAGGATCTCGGCGATGTCGGTCATCGTCAGGTGGTCGCCGGCCAGTTCCAGTTCGACACGGTCGAACCGCTCGGGCGCGGCGATGGCCGCGGCGGCTGCACGGCCGATGTCCTCGACCGCGATGAGGGACAGCCGGGTCTCGGGCTTCAGAAGGCTCACCAGGCCGCCTTCGACGCCGCGCGGGAACATGATCTCTTCGGAGGGGTGGAAGTTCCCCATGAAGAAGCCCGGTTTGATGAGCGTCCAGTGCCTGAAGCCCGCCTCGCGCACCCGGTCCTGGATGCCCATCTTCGCTGCATAGTAGGGCTCCATCCAGGCCCAACGGCCCTTGACCCAGGCGGTGTGCTGCCCGGCGCCGGAGACGGACGTGTGCACGAACTGCGGCACTCCGGCGGCCCTCGCGCCCTCGATCAGATTGACGGCCTGCGCCAACTCGCCTTCGAAGGCACGTCCGTTCATGTCGGGCATCTGCACCGAGAAGACGGCGCGGGCGCCTTCGGCGGCACGGGTCAGGGAGTCGCGGTCGTCGAGATCGCCGGTGACCAATTCGGCGCCGAGCGCTTCGACGGCCTTGGCCCGGTCGGTTGAGGGGTCGCGGACCAGGGCCCGTACGGGAATGCCTGCCGCGAGCAGAGCACGGGCGGTGGCGCCGCCCTGCCGGCCGGTGGGGCCGGTGACCAGGACAGGTTCTGTAGTCATGGGTTACCTCGGGGTGGTGGCACACAGCTAAGTGGCGAGGCCCGCCACTTATGCTCCGGTACGATACGGAGGACCCCGCCACTTAGCAATCCCGGAGATGAGGCCATGCCCGTCCAGCGCGCGGACGCCCGGCGCAACTACGCGCGGATCCTCGCCGTGGCAGAGGAGGAGGTCGCGGCGCACGGCGCCGACGCCTCGCTGGAACAGATCGCCCGTATCGCGGGGGTCGGCTCCGCCACGGTGCGCCGGCACTTTCCGGGCCGGCAGGCGCTGCTGCAAGCGGTGTTCAGCGAACGGATCGAGGCTTTGTGTGCCCGCGCCGAGGAACTGGCCGGGGCGGGCGACGCGCGGGCCGCGCTGCTGGAGTGGCTGGGCGCGCTCACCACGTACGCCGCGTCCGCACGCGGCCTGGCCGACGCGCTGGTCCAGGACGGCATGGCGACCGACGACCCGGCGCATGTGAACGCCTGCTCGGCAAGACTCAACGGCGCGGTCGACCCGCTGCTCCGTAACGCCGCGCAGGCCGGCGCGGTGTCCCCGGACGTGACCGTCACCGACCTGGTCACCCTGGTCACAGGCATCGCCCTGGCCACAGAACACCACCCGGACCCCACCGCCGAGGCCCACCGGCTGCTGGCCCTGACCGTGCGGGGAATCAGCCCGCAGGGGTGATCAGGGGGCGGAGGGGCGCGCGGAGCCGGGAGGCCGACGCAGCAGGACACCCGCCGTTCATGAACTGTGCAGAACGACAGGCTCTAGTAGGCCTCTTCGTATGGCGCGCGCCTCGCGTGCCGTATCGGTTTCTGACTCATATCCGAAGGAGTGCGCCTGTGCGCGATTCTCGTGGACGGCAGTTGAGATGGGTGGCATGCGCCGCCGCGTTGGCGGTGGTGCCCGGTGTGGGGATGGCCACGACCGCGTCGGCGGCCGCGGACCGCACACCGCCGCCCGTGCCGACGGTCCAGCCCGCGACGGTCTCCGGCCGTAACGTCACGGTGAAGTGGAACGCCGTCACGGCCTCGGACCTGGCGGGCTACCGTCTCTACCGTTCCACCACGAAGGCGGTGCCCAAGGACGCGGCGCACCGTATCGGCGGCACGGCCCCGCTGACGCAGCGCTCGTACAACGACACGCCCGCCGCGACGGGCGGCACGTACTACTGGGTGGTCACGGCGGTCGACAAGACCGGCAACGAATCCGCCGTCTCCGCACCGATCACGGCCAAGTCCGTGGACCTGACGCCGCCGCCCGTTCCGACGCTTGCGTCGGCCACGGTCGCAAATAACGGCTACATCACGGTGAAGTGGAACGCCGTCACGGCCTCGGACCTGGCGGGTTACCACCTCTACCGTGCGACCACCAGCACGGTGCCCACGGATGCCGAACACCGGGTCACGTGGTACACACTCGCCACCGGGACGTTGTACAGCGACAGTCCCAAGCCGACCGGTGAGACGTACTACTGGGTGGTGACATCGGTCGACAAGAGCGGCAACGAGTCGGCTCCTTCGGCTCCGATCTCGGCGAAGTCCGTCGACAGCACTCCCCCGCCCGCCCCGACCGGCGTGACGGGCACGTTCGACGCGGCCACCCAGACGGTCACCCTCACCTGGGACCCCAAGTCGGCCTCCGACACCGAAACGGTCGGCTACCGGCCCATCTACTGCAGCACGGACCTCAGCTCGCCGTGCTTCATCAGGGTGACCGACCCACCGCTGACGACCAACACGTGGACCACGTCGGCCACCGGCCCGGGTCCGTTCGCCTTTGCCGTCGGTGCGGTGGACGCCCGTAACAACGTGGCCTCCTCGCCAAGGATCATCATCACCCGCTGAGCCTTCGGCCACGCCGTGGGCCGCCGACTGAGCCACGCACGTGGCTGTGTGCGCGGGCTCGGCAACTTCCTGGCCCGTCCGGGCCGGGGAGAAGCCGAGCCCGTCAGGGCGTGGAGCCGGGCGGGCCGCCGGAGCAGTGCATGGCGAAGGGCCCCTCCTCGTATGAGAAGGGGCCCTTCGTGTGGAGCGCCCGGCAGGCCTTGCACCTACATTTCCCACCGGCTGGTGG
>NZ_LATD01000537.1 GCF_000981895.1 Streptomyces odonnellii
GTGGGTGCGGGGGGTGGGGTGGTTGCGGTGCGGGGTCCGGAGGGTCAGGGCGCGGTGTCGCGGCGGTACGACCAGGCCTCCCACAGAGCCGCGTATGTGCCGCCGGCCGCGAGCAGTTCGTCGTGTGTGCCGGACTCCGCCACCCGGCCGGCGTCCACGACCACGATCCGGTCGGCGCTCGCGGCCTGTGTCAGACGGTGGGCGACGATCAGGGCCGTACGGCCGTCCACCGCGCGGGCGGCGGCCTTCTCCAGGGCGCGTGCCCCGGCGCTGCCCGCTTCCGCGGTGGCCTCGTCGAGGACCGCCACCGGCGGATCGGCCAGCACCAGCCGTGCCAGGGCGAGTTGCTGCGACTGCGCGCCGGTGAGCTGGTGCCCGCCCTCGCCGACGACGGTGGCCAGGCCGTCCGGCAGCAGGGCCGCCCAGCCCAGCGCGTCCACGCGGTCGAGCGCCGCGCGCAGTTCCGCGTCGGTGGCGTCGGGACGGGCCAGCCGCAGGTCGTCGGCGAGCGGCCCGGCGAACACATGCACGTCCTGGGTGACGAGGGCGATGTTCCGGCGGACCTCGGCACCGCCGAGCGAGTCCAACTCCGCGCCGCCGATCCGGACCGTGCCCTCGGACGGCCGGTGGATACTGGCCGTGATCTTCGCCAGCGTGGTCTTTCCCGCCCCGCTCGCCCCGACCAGCGCGACCCGTTCCCGCGGCTGGACCGTCAGATTCACCCCATGGAGGACGGGATGCCCCGGCCGGTACGCGTGACCGATCCCGTCGAGGGCGACCGACGCGTCACGCGGCACGGCCCGCCCCTCCGCGCGGACGGGAGGCAGGTCGACCACCCCGACGAGCCGGGCCAGGCCCGCCGTCGCCGACTGCGCGTCGTCGACCAGCATCAGTGCCGAGTTGACGGGGGTGAAGAGGCTGTGGAAGTAGAGCGCCGCGGCCGTCGCCGTACCGACGGAGACCGAACCGGCACGCACCAGCAGGAAGCCCGCCACCAGTACGGCCGCGAGACCCGTGAACTCGGCCAGATGCAGCCGGCTGTAGAAGCGCAGGACCAGGTGGACGCCGCGCATGGTCAGCGCCACCACGGACCGGGACCGCTCGGTGACCCGCTCGGTGTGCTCGTCCTCCAGCCGGAAGGCACGTACGGTCCGCGCGCCGCCGATGCTGTCCAGAAGCTGCTGCTGCTGGGCCCCGTGGGCGATGCGCTGCTCGGCGTAGAGCGGCGCCGCGTTCCGTATGTACCACCGCGCGGTGTACGCCTGTACGGGGACGGCGAGGAGCGCGGCGAGCAGGAAACGCCAGTCGAGCAGGGCCAGCGCGCCCAGGGTGAGCACGATCGCCAGCACCGAACGGGCCAGTTCGGGCAGCGCGTTGCGGACCGCGTCCGCGATCAGCGACACATCGCCGGTGACACGCGCCGTCAGGTCCCCCGAGCCCGCGCCCTCCACCTGCTCCAGTGGAAGCCCCAGGGCGCGGTCCACGAAGCGCTCGCGCAACCGGGCCAGTACGGTCTCGCCGAGGCGCGAGACCAGCGAGAGCCCCAGGCCGGTGGCTGCGCCCTGGACGACGGCGACCACCGCCAGCAGCACCACGGGCGCGACGACCGCGTCGGCCGGCCGGCCCTCGGTGACCGCGTCCACGATATGACCGAGCACCGGCTGCACCACCAGTCCGACCGCTGTCGCGGCGACCATGGTGACCAGGGCCGCGAGCGCCAGCGGCCGGTGGGGGCGGAGGAGTTCGCGTACCGCCGCGCGGGTGCGGCGGGCGGAGGCGGTGGGCAGCAGCACCCGGCTGTCCTCCTCGCCGGTGTTGCCGTTCTCCCTGGTGCGGTCGTCCCCGTGGGCGTGACTGTCCCTCTGGGCGTGGTCGTCCTTCACGCGAAGACCGCCGTCCGGTAGCTCTCGTGGCGCTGTACGAGGCGGGCGTGGGGCGCCGTGTCCGTGACGCGTCCGCCGCGCAGGAACACCACCCGGTCGGTCACCGCCAGCAGCGCCGGGCTCGTGGTGACCAGGATCGTCGTACGCCCGCGCCGGAAGTCCCTGAGCGCTCCGGCGATCCGGGCCTCCGTGACGGTGTCGACCGCGGTCGTGGGGTCGTGCAGGACCAGCACCGGGGCCTCGGCGGCCAGTGCCCTGGCCAGGGCCACGCGCTGCCGCTGGCCGCCGGAGAGGGACCGGCCGCGCTCGGTGACCGTCGTCGCCGCGCCGTGGGGGAGAGCCTCGGCGACCTCGTCGGCGCCGGCCGCGGCCATCGCCGCCGTGATGCGCGGGAGTTCCGCGGCGCTGTCGGGGGAGTGCCGGGCAGCGGCCGACACATTGCCGGCCAGTGTGCCCCCGAACAGGTCGGCGTCATGCCCCGCGACCAGCAGCACCCGCCGGATCTCCGCCGGGTCCAGTGCGGTCAGGGCCACCCCGTCCAGCTCCACAGCCCCGGTGTCCGGATCCGCCACCCGTCCCAGACAGCCGAGCAGCGCCGGCGCGTCCGCCGGATCGACGGCCACCACCCCGAGCAACTCACCGGGCGAGGCCTCCAGATCGACATCGCGCAGACCCGCGTACGAGACGCCCCGCAGCCGGACATGGCCGCGTACCGTCACCGGCAGTCCGTCCGGTCCTGGCTGCACCGCCGGAGGCGCGGCGAGCACCTTCGCGATACGGGCCGCGGACGAACGCCCCTGGGCGAACTCCGCGTTCACCCAGCCGACCACTTCGAGCGGCCCGAGCAGGAACAGCGCCAGCCCGACCGCCGAGACCAGCCCGCCCAGAGTGATGTCGCCGGCGGCGGCCAGACGACCGCCGATCAGGGCGACCAGGGCGATGAACACACCCGTCAGCCCGAGGGTCATTCCCTTCTGCCAGGCATGCGCCCGGGTCGCGCGGAGGGTGGCGGCCAGCGAGGCACGGCTGGCGGAGCGGTAGCGGGCGACGGCCGCCGACTCGGCGCCGATTCCCTTGAGCACCCGCAGACCGGCCACGAGATCCGCGGCGACCGCCGACGCCTGCCCGGCCCGCTCCTGCTCGGCCTCGCTGCGCCGCTCCAGCGGCCCGCTCAGCAGATGGCCGAGCCACAGCAGCAGCGGTGTGCCCAGCAGGACGACGAGGCCGAGCGGTACGGAGATCCAGAGCAGGGCCGCGGCGCTGACGCCCAGCGCGGCCAGCGCGGCCGCCGCCTCCATCACCGCGACGTTCACGGCGCCGACCCGTTTGGCGTCCTCGGTGGCGGTGTTCACCAGGGCGCCGGGCAGCCCCAGCGCCTCGGTGCCGCCCCCCGGATGCAGGACCCGGCCGACCAGCGCGATCCGCAGTTCGTGCGAGGCCGCGACGGCGGCCCGCTCCGAGAGCCGCGCACCGGTCCGGAAGCTGAACGAGAGCCCGATGTACGCGATGGCCAGCACGCCGGTCCACCACCACAGCGCGGCCCCGTCGCTCCTCGCGACGGCCCGGTCGATCACCAGGCCGATGAGCACCGGTATGAGCGCCTCGCCCGCCTGATGCCCGGCCGCGAGGAGGGACGACAGCGCTACATCACGCCGTTGTCCCCGCACCGCGTGTCTCAGGACATCCTGCCCCGCCGGGCCTTCAGCCCCCACCGCACCCCTCCGGCTCCTGCGATCCCTGGCCACCAGTCAGGCCCAAAACTTAGGTAAGGCTACACTAAGTGATCGCTGGCGGCCACTGCCACGGCCGGCGGCGGAGCAGCGCCGTGGAGCAGAGCGGTTCAAGGGCGGTGCCGAACAGGCCAAAGGCGGTGCCGGCGGCTTCCGGCACCGCCTTTCCGTCGCGGTGGATTCGCCAAGTGGCCTTACGACGGGTCGATTTCGGCCTCGCAGGCGCGGATCAGCGTGAGGTGCGTGGCGACGACGGGACGCGCGGCCGCGGCTGCCGCCCGGACTTCGGCGTTCCCGCCCGTCTTGACCTCGGTGTCGATCAGGGCCAGCGCTGCGATGTGGCTGGTGGCCTGGTCGGCCAGCCAGGAGGTGTCGTACGCGTGAGTGCCGGCCTTGGCCTGTATGGCGGCGAGGTCTTCCTGTTGTGCCTCGGAGAGCCCGGCCGGGAGGGTGACGCCGAGTTTGCCCGCCAGTGCGATCACGCCGGCGTCGAGTTTTCTGTGGTCGCGCACGATTCGCGCGCCGACGCTCTTCACACAGGCCGCCCTGGCGTTCTTGCCCGCGTCCTCTCCTGCCGCGATCTCCGCCAGGTTCGCCTGGTGGATCGTCGTGAGAAAGGGCGCGTCGGTCGCGGCAGGGGCCTCGGCCGGGGCCGCCGCGAACGCGGGCGGCGCTGATACAGCGGTCAGTGCCACGAGTATCGCGGCGGTGGCCATGCGTCGTACAGCAGTCATCTGCGTCGCTCCCTTCGCCCGGTCCGGGGCACACGGAGACCGGCGTCGGACCGGTTTCTGAACGGGCACGCGAGTCGGTGTCCGGGAGATGATGCTTTCCCTCGACACAGGGTGTGGTCACACAATCACTCTTTCCTCACACCAATGGCCGCCGCCCGCCGCGTTCCCCCCCGCCTCCCCGTCTCCCGCCCGTGCACCGT
>NZ_LATD01000538.1 GCF_000981895.1 Streptomyces odonnellii
CTACCCGTACTGCCCCCTGTACCACCCCCCGCGCCGCTGTCCGCTCGCAGCGCGTAGCCGACTCCGCGCACCGTGTGCACCAGGCGTGGTTCGCCGTCGCTCTCCGTCTTGCGGCGCAGATACATCACATACACGTCCAGCGAGTTGGAACTCGGCTCGAAGTCGAAGCCCCAGACCGCCTTGAGGATCTGCTCCCGGGTGAGCACCTGCCGGGGGTGCGCGAGGAACATCTCCATCAGCGTGAATTCGGTACGGGTCAGCTCCACCCGGCGGCTGCCGCGGGTGACCTCGCGTGTGGTGAGGTCCATGCGCAGATCGGCGAAGGCCAGGACATCGTGCTCCGGCCGGCCGTCGGCCGTGCCGGCCGTCGTGTACGAGCTGCGGCGCAGGAGGGCGCGGATACGGGCGAACAGCTCGTCCAGCTCGAAGGGCTTGACCAGGTAGTCGTCGGCGCCCGCGTCCAGCCCCGTGACCCGGTCGCCGACCGTGTCGCGGGCCGTCAGCATCAGGATCGGGACCTTCGAACCGGCGGCCCGGAGGCGGCGGGCCGCGGTCAGACCGTCCATGCGGGGCATCTGGATGTCGAGAACGATCAGGTCCGGGCTGTACGCGGCCGCCTTGGCGAGGGCGTCGACGCCGTCGACGGCGACCTCGGTCCCGTACCCGTCGAACGCGAGGCTCCGCTGGAGGGCCTCGCGTACGGCGGGTTCGTCGTCGACGATCAGGATTCT
This sequence comes from Streptomyces odonnellii, assembly GCF_000981895.1. Taxonomy (GTDB): domain Bacteria; phylum Actinomycetota; class Actinomycetes; order Streptomycetales; family Streptomycetaceae; genus Streptomyces; species Streptomyces odonnellii. The sequence goes on from NZ_LATD01000538.1 coordinate 732, forward strand.
CTGCGGATCGCCTTCGGCGGGACTCATATCTCGTCTACCTCGTGGATGTCTCGTGGGTTCTTGTGGGTTCTCGTCGGGCCGGTCGCCGGTCGTACCGGTGCTCGTCGGCTCGTACCGGTGCTATCAGCGTCGCACGGCCGGGGGCGTTGCCGTGCTGGGTGCCCCCGGGGAGCGGATCCCGGCGAACCGGATCAGTTCGTACCCCCGTCGCGCAGCGCGGCCAGGTCCGACTTGACGGTGTTGATCGGGATCGCGAAGCCCAGGCCGACGCTGCCCGCGCTGGAGCCCGCGTCGACCGATGCCGAACTCGGCGCGTACATCGCGGAGTTGATGCCGATGATCTGTCCGTTCATATCGATCAGCGCCCCACCGGAGTTGCCCGGGTTGAGCGAGGCGTCGGTCTGGATCGCCTTGTACGTGGTCTTCGAGGAGCCGGTGTCGCCGTTGAACTGCTGCCCGCCGAATTCGAACGGCCAGTTTCCGCCGCCGCCCTGCTGCCACGGGTTCGCGCTCTGGCCGTCGCCCTGGCCCTGGTCCTGCTCCTTGGCGACGGTGACATCGCGGTCGAGCGCGGAGACGATACCGCTGGTGACCGTGCCGGTCAGGCCCTCGGGGGAGCCGATCGCCACGACCCCCTCGCCCACCTTGAGCCGGCCGGAGTCGCCGAGGGTGGCCGCCTTGAGGCCGCTCGCGCCGTCGAGCTTGATCAGCGCGAGATCCTTGTCGGCGTCGGTGCCCACGACCTTGGCGTTGTACGTCCTGCCGGTGCTGAGCTGCACTTTCACCGTGGACGCGCCGCTGATGACATGGTTGTTGGTGACGATCTCGCCGTCGGAGGTGATGATCACGCCGGAGCCGGTGGACTCGCCGCCGGTCGAGCTGGCGTTGATCTCGACGATGCTGGGGGACACGGCCGCGGCGACCCCGGCGACGGTGCCCTTGCTGCTCTGCGAGACGGGGGTGCCGCTGACGATGCCGGCGGCGGTGGTGCCCGTGCTGTCGTCGGAGTACTGCCCGACCAGGGCGGCCGTGCCGCCGCCGACGACCGCGGCGGCGAGCGCCACCGCCGCGAGGAGCGTGCCGGGCGTACGGGCGCGGCCCCGGCCGCGGTGGGTCGGCGGGGCGGGGGGACCGTACGCGGGCGGCGGCGGGTAGGCCGCCGGTCCCGGGAACCCGCCGTTGGGCTGCTGCTGCGTGCTGTCTGCGTCGCCGCTGCTGCGGTGGTAGTCGGTCATGGAATCGACTGTCGGCGCGCGAGATGAGAACGGGCTGAGGACGTCCTGAGAAGCCCAACAAAACGGTGTATGCCCCATGTAAGGGCCGCAGGACCCGGCCCCAGGCTCCTTACCCGCCGCACCCGCAAGACCGGCGCACGATCAGCGCCGACGGGAACTGCTTCACCCGTTCCCGTCGCGAGCCCGCCAGCCGCAGGCCGTCGTCCAGCACCAGGTCCACCGCCGCCCGTGCCATCGCCGGGCGGTCCGAGGAGACCGTCGTCAGCGGGGGATCGGTGAGACCGGCTTCCTTTACGTCGTCGAAGCCCGCCACCGCAAGTTCGCCCGGGACGTCGAGCCGCAGTTCGCGGGCCGCCCGCAGTACGCCGATCGCCTGGTCGTCCGTCGCGCAGAACAGCGCCGGGGGCCGGTCTGGGCCCGAGAGCAGGTCCAGCGCGACCCGGTACGCGTCGTACCGGTTGTACGGGGCCTTGAACAGGCGGCCCTCCACCGACCGGCCCGACTCCAGCATCGCCCGCCGCCAGCCCTCGACATGGTCGGTCACCGGGTCGCCGACGACCGGGGTGGACTCGACGCCGCCGAGACATGCCACGTACTCGTAACCGTGCTCCAGCAGATGACGGGTGGCGAGCTGCGCGCCGCCGATGTCGTCCGTGACGACCGCGACGTCGTCGATGCCTTCGGGCCGCTCGTGCAGCAGCACCACCCGCGCGTCCCAGGCCTCGATCTCGGCGGCGGCCCGCTCGCTCGGCCCCTGGCTGACCAGGATCAGCCCGGAGACCCGCATCCCCAGGAACGCGCGCAGATAGTGGACCTCGCGCTCGTCCCGGTAGTCGGAATTGCCGACGAGCACCATTTTCCCGCGCTCGGCCGCGGCCTGTTCCACCGCGTGCGCCATCTCCGCGAAGAAGGGCTGCCGGGCGTCGGGGACGACCATCCCTATCAGGTCGGTCCGCCGCGAGGCCATCGCCTGGGCGACCCGGTCCGGGCGGTAGCCCAGCTCTTTGATCGCGGCGACCACCCGCTCGCGCGTGGCCGGGGCGACCGGCCGGGGTCCGTTGTTGATGACGTAGCTGACGACAGCGGTCGACGTACCCGCCAGTCGTGCCACATCGTCCCGCGTCACCTTGGCCACGCGCGGCAGTCTACGCGTGGTGACCTACCGCTTGGCAGGCTGTCCGGCAGGTTCCTGTACAGCGTCCAGTTCGGTGGCCGAAACCGTACGTCCGTGCTCGCCCGTCCGCCCGTGCCGCGGCTCGGCGCGGGAGCCATCGGCGACGGATCCTTTCGCCCGGCCCGCCTCCTCGGCACCGGCAGCAGCACCGGCGCCGGTGCTGGCGCCGGCACCCGTACCCGCGCTCCGCTCGGCCTTCTCCGCGCCGCGCTCGGACTTCTCCGGGGTGACGAAGCGGTAGCCGACGTTCCGTACGGTCCCGATCAGCGACTCGTGCTCGGGGCCGAGCTTGGCGCGCAGGCGCCGTACGTGCACATCGACCGTGCGCGTACCGCCGAAGTAGTCGTACCCCCAGACCTCCTGGAGGAGCTGGGCCCGGGTGAAGACCCGGCCGGGGTGCTGCGCGAGGTACTTGAGCAGCTCGAACTCCTTGAAGGTCAGGTCCAGGACCCGCCCCTTGAGCTTCGCGCTGTAGGTGGCCTCGTCGACCGACAGATCACCGTTGCGGATCTCCATCGGGGAGTCGTCCGTCGAGATCTGCTGGCGGCCCATCGCGAGCCGCAGCCGGGCCTCGACCTCGGCCGGACCCGCCGTGTCGAGCAGGACGTCGTCGATCCCCCAGTCCGCGGTGACCGCGGCCAGCCCGCCCTCCGTGACCACCAGGATCAGCGGGCAGCCGGGTCCGGTGGACCGCAGGAGCTGGCAGAGCGACCGCACCTGCGGAAGGTCGCGCCGGCCGTCGATCAGGATCACATCGGCACCGGGGGTGTCGACGAGCGCGGGCCCCTCCGCGGGGGCCACCCGCACATTGTGGAGCAGAAGCCCGAGAGCCGGCAGCACCTCCGTCGAGGGCTGGAGTGCGTTGGTGAGGAGCAGCAGAGAACTCATCGCCGCTCACCCACCCCGGCCGGAACGCGGTCGACGGCGCCCGGACTGCGGTCATTCGGGTCGTACGCGTGGTGCGCGGTTCGCTTGCCCATTACGTCAGTTCCTCCTCGGTCCCTGCGAGGACGTATGCGGCACTGCTCGGTAGTGCTGCGGCGCGGTACCAGGACCGCGCAACTCAGTACTACCGCTTGATACTGCCCGGTATCGCTGTGTCATCTGTCTGTAACAACGAACCGGAAACACAAAAGGACCCGGGGGCTGCGTTGCCCGGATCCTCTTCGAAGCAGAATAACCCACATGCGTACCGCATCATCTGGTCAATCCCGCAGATCATCTGATTACTCTGCCGGGTCGGGTGCCCGGCGCACCATGCTCAGGACCGCGGACGGGGTCCCCATCGAGTCGGTGTACGAGCCGTGTACGGCGGGTATCGCCCCGGATTCCGGCGGTCCGCAGGGGGCCGGTGGAGGGACCGCGATCGTGGTCGCGCACGGCTTCACAGGTTGGGTCGAACGGCCCGCGGTACGGCGGGTCGCGCGGGTCTTCGCCCAGCGTGCGGCGGTGGTGACGTTCTCGTTCCGGGGTCATGGGGGCTCCGGCGGACGCTCCACGGTGGGCGACCGGGAGGTGCTGGATCTGGCGGCGGCGGTCGCGTGGGCACGCTCGCTCGGGCACCGGCGGGTGGTGACGGTGGGGTTCTCGATGGGCGGCTCGGTGGCGCTTCGGCACGCCGCGTTGCACAGGGGGCGCACGGATGCGCGGACCGACGCGGTGGTCTCCGTAAGCGCTCCCGCGCGCTGGTACTACCGGGGAACGGCGCCGATGCGGCGGCTGCACTGGGTGGTCACCCGGCCCGCCGGACGGCTCGTCGGACGCTTCGGATTGCATACGCGTATCCACCACCGGGAGTGGGATCCGGTGCCGCTGTCGCCGGTCCAGGCGGTCCCGCTGATCGCGCCGACCCCGCTGCTGGTCGTCCACGGCGACCGCGACCCGTACTTCCCGCTGGACCATCCGCGGATGCTGGCGGCCGCCGCGGGCGCGGCGGCGGGACGAGGGGCGGGACCTGCGGAACTTTGGCTGGAACCCGGCATGGGGCACGCGGAGAACGCGGCGGACGAGGCGCTGCTGCGACGGATCGCGGAGTGGCTGGCGGGGCCGACGGGGCGGGCACGGGG
>NZ_LATD01000539.1 GCF_000981895.1 Streptomyces odonnellii
CTCCCGGCCCCGCCCCTCACCCCCACCGAACTCACCGAAGTCCTCAGAGACCTGGGCCCCCACCGCACCCACTGACACCCACTGCCCCTCACCGACGCCCACCGCGCGCCCGCTGGCACCCACCGACCCGGAAGCCACAATGGGGGCCGGACCGGGTGAAAGGAGCAGGGGTGACAGGGCATGCGATACCCGAGGAATATCTGGCGGGGTATGCGGAGAACCTCGCGGCCGTCGCCGCCACCGGCCGCCGGCTCACCCGGGACGAACTCCTCGCCCGCAGGGAACTGGGCCGCCGGGCCGCCGAAGCCGGCTTCGGACTGCGCGCGCTGGTGGGCGCGCACCTCGCCGAGGCGCGGCTGCGGTGGCCGACCGCCGGTCAAGGCGCAAGCGCAGGCACCGACACCAGCACCAGCCTCCGTATCCTCGCCGCCGTCGAGCAGGCCGTCGACGCCTTCGCCGAAGGGTACGAGCGGGCACAGCGGCTGGCCGTACGCCAAGAGGTGGGCGCGCGGCGGGAGTTCGTGGACGATCAGCTGTACGGGCGGAGCGATCCGGGACGGCTGGCCGAGCGTGCCGAGCGGTTCGGGCTGCGGCTCTCGTACGCGCATGCCGTCGCCGTCGCCGAGGGCTCCGTACCGTACCACGAGGAGGAGCCCGTACCGCGCGCGGTGGAGCAGTCGCTGATCGGGCGGTTCGGCGACCGGAGTGTGCTGCTCACCACCAAGGCCGGGCGGCTGGTGTGTGTCGCGCCCGGCGACCAGGGGGAGGTGCTGGCGTACTTCGCCGAGCAGGCGTTCGCCGCCACGGACGGCGGACGGGTCGCGATCGGGCGCCCGCAGCAGGGAGTCGGCGGGGTGGTGCAGTCGTACGAGGAGGCCCTCAACGTCCTCGATCTGGCGGCCAGGCTCGAAATGGACGCGCCCATCCTGCGCGCCGCCGACCTGCTCGTCTATCCGGTCCTCACCCGCGACCGGCAGGCCATGACCGAACTCGTCCTCGGCACGCTCGGACCGCTGGAGGCCGCCCGGGGCGGGGCCCGGCCGCTGCTCGAAACTCTCACCGCCTTTTTCGACGCGGGGTGTGTGGCCGCGGAGGCCGCGCGGCGGCTGTCGCTGAGCGTACGGGCCCTGACGTACCGGCTGGAGCGGATCCACCAGCTCACCGGCGCCGACCCCGCCGACCCGGTGCACCGCTACACCTTGCAGACGGCGGTGATCGGGGCGAGATTGCTGGACTGGCCGACGAAGTCGTTCTGAAACCATTCCGGGTTCAGGCGCGTGGAGATAGGTGTGAGCGACTGCCGGTGGCAGCCAGTGGGAGCCGGTGGCCTGAAACAACTGCTGTAGAACGGCCTGCTGTCGGCATAAAGAACGCGTTAAGATTGCCGGGTTCCGGCAATGCGCACGGTCGTCCATTGATGGGAACATGGGGCCCTGCCCGAGGGGGACCACGGGGGATTCCGGGGGCAGGGAGGTCTCTTAT
>NZ_LATD01000054.1 GCF_000981895.1 Streptomyces odonnellii
GGCACCGCGCCGCTCCAGGGCAGAGGGCGTCGGCGCGAGAGGTGTGGTCCTCTCTCACTGATCAGCCAACCGGAAGAGTGCCCTCACTGTGCAGAGCACCTCTGGGGCTTTTCGCTGATAGTCATCATATGATTACTCGGCCTCGTAGGTGGATCACTTCGGCCTTTTGGTCTCTCCTCTCCCACCCGGCCCACCCGTAACCGGAGTTGGCGTATCTCGTACGGTTGTCCGTATCGAGCGGTGGGCAGTCAGGGACTGCCGGCACGCGACGAAACCGACGACGGAAACCAACAGTAACGATGCCAGGGGGAGACACGGTGGGGGACAACGGCGCGGTGGACCTGGAGCTGGACCGGGCGCACTCGGCGCGTATGTACGACTATTACCTGGGCGGTACGACCAACTTCCCCGCCGACCGCGAGGCCGCGGCCCGTGCTATGACGGCCTTCCCCTCGATCCTGGCGACGGCCCGGATCAACCGCCGCTTCATGCACCGTTCCGTACGGTTCCTCGCCAGGAACGGGATGCGCCAGTTCCTCGACATCGGTACGGGCATCCCCACCTCGCCGAATCTCCACGAGGTCGCGCAGGGCGAGGACCCGACCTCCCATGTCGTGTATACGGACAACGATCCGATCGTGCTGGCCCATGCCCGTGCCCTGCTGCACAGCCATCCGGCCGGGCGCACGGCGTATGTGCACGGTGATGTCCGGGCGCCGGAAGCCCTGTTGGCGACCGAGGAGCTGCGTGCGACGCTGGACTTCACCCAGCCGATCGCGCTGAGTCTGAACGCGCTGCTCCACTTCGTGACCGACGAGTACGACGCCCATGAGATCGTCGAGTTCCTCAAGGAGGAGCTGCCGTCCGGGAGTACGCTCGCGATCGCCCATGTCACGGCCGAGTGGGACCCCGAGGGCATCGCCCGGCTCACCACCGCGTACCGCGCGTCCGGCACACCCGGACAGGCGCGCACCCGCGAGGAGATCACCCGTTTCTTCAGCGGCTGGGAGCTGCTCGAACCCGGGATCGTCCCCTCGCACGAGTGGCGCCCCGACCCCGAGGACCACGCGGAGACCGTCACCCTCAAGGAAGCGGCCCTCTACGTCGGCGTGGCACGCAAGCCGTGAGACCAACGGCACGCAAGCCCTGACGCGGCGGGCGCGGCACCCGTACGGGCCGGACGTGCGGGCGGGATGAGCGGCCGGTGCTCGGGGCGGAGCACCGGCCGCTCGGTCCGCCGCCCGGCTATGCGGCGGTCGGTGAGCCGGCCGCGGGGCCGACCAGTTCGTCGAGGACGTCCTCCATGGTGACAAAGCCGATAACGGTCTTCTTGTCACCGGTGACGGCCGCGAGATGGGTCCCGGCGGCGCGCATGGCGGTCATGGTGTCGTCCAGCGGGGTGTCGATCTCAACCCTGATCACCGTGTGCAGCGCGGCACGTGGAAAGGGCCGGGTACGGTCGGCGGCACCGAGCGCGTCCTTGATGTGCAGATAGCCGAGGATCGTGTTGTCGGGCCCGGTGACGGGCAGCCGGGAGAAGCCCGACGCCGCGGCAGCGCGCTCCAGTTCGCGCGGAGTGATCCGGTGGTCGACGGTGACCGTCCTGCTCAGCGGCACCATCACCTCGCCCGCCGGACGCGTGCCCAGCTCCAGGGCGTCCCGCAGCCGCTCCCCGTCCGCCGGGTCCAGCAGCCCCGCCGCACTGGAGTCCTTGACCAGCCGGACGAGTTCGTCGTCGGTGAAGACCGAGCCGATCTCGTCCTTGGGCTCGACCTTCAGCAGCCGCAGGATGGCGTTGGCGAACGCGTTGATCCCGAAGATCACCGGCCGCAGCGCCCGGGTCAGCGCCACCAGCACAGGACCCAGCGCCAGCGCGGTCGGCGCGGGCGCGGCCAGCGCGATGTTCTTCGGCACCATCTCGCCGATCAGCATGTGCAGATACGTCGCCAGGGTCAGCGCGATCACGAACGCGATCGGATGGATCAACGCCTCCGGCACCCCGGCCGCCTCGAACGGCGGCTCCAGAAGATGCGCGATCGCCGGCTCAGCGACCGCGCCCAGCACCAGCGAGGAGATGGTGATGCCGAGCTGCGCGGTGGCCATGGCCGCCGACAGATGCTCCAGACCCCACAGGGTGCTCCTGGCACGGCGGCTGCCCCTGGCCGCCAGGGGCTCGATCTGGCTGCGCCGTACGGAGATGAGCGCGAACTCGGCGCCGACGAAGAACGCGTTGGTGAACAGGGTGAGCACGCCGATCGCGAGCTGGAGGACGGTCATCGGGCGTCTCCCGTCAGCTCGGCGGCCGGGGCGGGCGCGGTGATCAGCACCCGGTCGGCGCGCCGGTGCTCGACGCGCAGTACGGCGAACCGCCAGCCGCCGACCTCCACCGTGTCCGAGACCACCGGCAGCCGTTCCAGCCGGGTGGCCAGCAGGCCCGCGAGTGTCTCGTAGGGGCCCTCGGGCGCGCTGAGACCTATCTCTTCGAGCTGGTCGAGCCGTACACCGCCGTCCGCCTCCCAGATCCGGCGTCCGTCCGGGGACGGCTTGCCGGGCACCAGGTCGGGGGTCTCGTCCGGGTCGTGCTCGTCCCGTACCTCGCCGACGACCTCCTCGACGATGTCCTCCACCGTCGCGACCCCGGCGGTGCCGCCGTACTCGTCGATGACCACGGCCATCGTCCTCGCCTTCCGCAGCCGTCGCAGCAGCCGGTCGACGGGGAGCGAGTCGGGTACGAGCAGCGGATCGGTCGCCAGCTCGGTGACCGGCGTGCGGTCGCGCCGGTCCTCGTCCAGCGCGAGTACGTCCCGGATATGGACCGTACCGATGACCTCGTCCAGGCTGTCGCGGTAGACGGGGAAGCGGGACAGCCCGGTGGCGAGGGTCAGCCGGGCCGCGTCACTCGCGGTGGCATGGGCCTCCAGGGCCCGGACATCGACCCGGGGCGTCATCACGTTCTCCGCGGTCAGCTCCGCGAGATGCAGCGTCCTGACGAACAGCTCGGCGGAGTCCGGCGCTATGGCGCCCTCCCGCGCGGAGTGCCGCGCCAGCGCGACCAGTTCCTCGGGGGTACGGGCGGAGGCCAGCTCTTCCGCGGGCTCCAGCCCGAATCGCCGTACAAGCCGGTTCGCGGTGTTGTTGAGATGCCGGATCAGCGGGGCGAAGGCCGCGGTGAAGCAGCGCTGCGGTCCCGCGACCACCTTGGCGACCGCCAGCGGACTGGAGATCGCCCAGTTCTTGGGCACCAGTTCGCCGACCACCATCAGCACCACCGTGGACAGGGCGACCCCGAGCAGGGTGGCGACGGTGGAGACTCCGCCCGACGGCAGGCCCAGGGCCTCCAGCGGACCGCTCAGCAGCACGGCCAGCGACGGTTCCGCGAGCATGCCGATGACCAGGGAGGTCACCGTGATGCCGAGCTGGGCCCCGGAGAGCTGGAACGTCAGCCGCCTGGCCGCCGCCAGCGCGCCCGCGGCGCCCCGCTCACCCGCCGCCGCGGCACGCTCCAGCTCACCCCGCTCCACGGTGGTCAGGGAGAACTCGGCCGCGACGAACACCGCGCAGGCGAAGGTCAGCGCGAGGGCGAGAAGCAGTAGAAGCACTTCGGTCACCGTGCCACCTCCGCCCCGGGTCTCGGTGGGACGTCGACGGCACGGCTCGTACTGGGAGGCTCACCCATTGCGGGACCGCGGCTCCTTCTGTGATCAGGTGGTCGGGATATCGAAATGTCGAGATACTGCGAGGTCAAGCGGTCAGGACATGGCAGGTCGCCACGAGGCGGTGCGAACACCGCTCCCGCTATCGTAAAGGAATCGCAAAGCTGCGCAACGTGATGTCCAGCACCCGCCACTCGCCACCCGGCGGCCCGGCCCGTATCCGTACGGATCCCCGGATCATCGGGGGGCCTTGAATTCCGTGCCCACGGTCAGCGTGACCAGCCCGGGGACGGCTCCCGCGTCCTCGCGCGTGACACTGCCCGGCAGCCGCGAGGCCAGTACCTCGGCCTCCGTCGCCAGCCCCGGCGGATGGACGACCGTGGTCCCGCGGGTGCGCTCCGGCGCGTTGCCGGTCCCGGTGACCGTGAATCCCGCCGTGCCGAGAGCGTCCGCGACCTCCGCGGCCCGCCCCCGGGTGCCGGTGCCGTTGAGGACCTGGACCCGCACGGTATGGGCGTAGACCGGATTCCGGGAGCCGGCCGTCAGCCGCTCCCGGTTCACCTCCCTGTCCTTCGCGAGGTCGGTGAACAGCTCGGCGGCCTGCGGATACTGCCAGACGACATTGGCCCGGTCCGTCGGCACATCCGCCTCGCGCACATAGTTCGGCACGGTCAGAAAGGTCAGCCGGTCGCGGGGCACGTCCTTGATCTCCGAGGCGAGGGCGGAGAGCGGCGCGAGCCCCGCCAGCTCCTTGTCCGTGGTCAGCGACCGGGTGGCGGAGTCCAGGAATCCGTACAGCGCGCCCGGGCTGGTGAGCTTCGACCGGGCCTTGTCGGCCAGCGCCTCCATGAACTCCTGCTGCCGTCCGATACGCCCGAGGTCGGAGCTGTCCCCGATGCTGTAGCGCGTCCGTACGTATCCCAGGGCCTTCTCGTCCCTGACGGTCTGGCAGCCGGCGGCCAGGTTCAGATGGGCCTTGGTGTCATGGATCGGCGCCTCCGGGCAGACCTCTATCCCGTCCAGCGCGTTGACCATGCCCTTGAAGCCCTGGAAGTCGACCGACATGAAGTGGTCGATGCGCAGCCCGGTGTTCTGTTCCACGGTCTTGACGGTGCAGGCGGCCGCGCCCGCGATCTCCCCGCTCGTACCGCCTATGGCGAAGGCTTCGTTGATCTTGAAGTGGTGCGGTGCGGACCGGCTGCCGTCGCCCCGGTCGCAGGCCGGGATGGCCACCCAGGAGTCCCGGGGGAGTGAGACCACGGCGGCCCATTTCCGGCTGGCGGCCACATGCAGCACCATCAGCGTGTCCGACTGCATGGTGGTGAGGTTCCGGCCGTACGCGGCGTTCGCGCCCGCCCGTGAGTCGGAGCCCACGACCAGGATGTTCTTTGAGCCCGGACTCGATGTGACCGGGCGCCCGCTGCCGACCTTGCTGTCGAAGTCGGCGGAGTGGATGTTGCCGTCGAGATTCCGGTAGATCCAGGTCGCTCCGCCCGCCGCCGCGATCAGCCCGAGGGCCAGGGTCCCGCAGGACCAGACGGCTATCCGGCCCCTCCTGGTGAGCCTGGTACGGCCCGGGCGGCTCCCGGCGTCCCGGCCGTCGCCGGCCGAGGGGCCGTGCCGTCCACTGGATTCCGTTCCCACACCGTTCCTCCGTCCCCCGTTCCGGCCCGCCGTCGCCACTGCCCATGCGCCGTCCGCCGGTCATCGCCGTGCGCGATGCGTAGACTCTACTTTCTCTACAAGCGTGTAGAGGTGGCTGGGGCCGGTTTCTACAGTGCTGTAGATTTGCGCTACGGACCGGCCCGTAGCGACCGGCCACCGCAAGCGACCAACACTCCCAGGAGACTTCCCGTGGCCCTGTGGGACCGCATCAAGGATTCCGCCTCGTCGATGCAGGCACAGCTCAACGCCAAGAAGAACGACCTCAAGAGCGGCGCCTTCCGCGACGCGAGCATGGCCATGTGCGCCCTGGTCGCCGCCGCCGACGGCTCGATCGACGCGTCCGAGCGGCAGCGCGTCGCCTCGCTGATCATGACCAACGAGGTGCTCCAGAACTTCCCCGCCGACGACCTCAGGGCGCGGTTCGAGGACTACTGCCAGAAGCTGACGCTCGACTTCGAATTCGGCAAGGTCGGTGTCCTCCAGACCATCGCCAAGGTCGCCAAGAAGCCCACCGAGGCGCGCGCGGTCATCCAGATCGGCATCGTCATCGGCGGCGCCGACGGCGACTTCGACGAGACCGAGCGGGCCGTCGTCCGGGAGGCGTGCTTCGCCGTCGGTATCGCGCCGGAGGAGTTCGACCTCTGAGCGTGAGGCGCTTCGGCGTACGGCCTTGATCCGGGGCGTACGTTCATGAGCCGGGGGCGTGCCGGCCCCACACGGCACGCCCCCGGCGCACCTCAGAGGTGTCGCCGTCAGATCTCCTCGGAGGCGTTGGCATCAGATCTCCTCGGCCTCGATATCCCGCTGGAGCCGCAGATGCGTGCGGTGCTCGTGGTACAGCCGCCCCACCAGCGCACTCCCGTACACCACGAAACCGACCCCGACGAGCCAGGACTGGAGCACCAGCACCGTCCCGAAGGGGCCGTAGGTGACGGCGTTCGCGGCGATCAGCGGCGAGAACACCAGCCGTGAGAACACCCGCAGACCGAGCAGCCCCAGGGCGGTCGCGATCGCGCCGGGAACCAGCGCGCGCCACAGGACGCGGCCGGCCAGCAGGAAGCGCTGGGACCACCAGAAGAAGAGGAACGTGCCGACCAGATCGCCCGCGGTCGACAGCACCACCTCGAACCTGGACTCCGAGGTCACCCCCGTATTGACGAAGAGCAGCAGGAAGAAGACCAGCACCGCGAGCCAGACGACATGGCGCCACATCGTGTGCCAGCGGGCCGTCGGCAGCTCCCAGACCTTCTCGTAACCGATCTGCACCGCCGAGCCGAAGGTGAGACCGAACGCGGCGAGCGCCGCGAGACCGAACGCCGTCGTGCGCTGAAGCGCCGTCCCCGGTCTGCCGAACAGCTCCTGGATCTCCCGCTGCGCCGTCGGCGACACCCCCAGTCCCTGCCCCAGCCAGCGGGCGAACCCCTCGCCGCTCGCCGGGTCGGCCGCCGCGACCAGGACCAGCAGGGGCACCAGCGTCAGAAAGCCGAGCGCGGCGAAGCTCATGGCCCGGTGCATCAGCTCCATCCCCCGGCCCCGGTTCCAGGCGAGCGCGGCGGGCGAGGTCAGCAACCTGCCGTACGCGCGCTGGAACCGGTGGCGGAGCGCGGCCGCACCGAGACGCTTTCTGGTCATGTGTCGTCTACTACCCCGGAGGGCGGGACGGCCCGGGCACGGCCCCCGGATGGGTGCCCGGCCCGGACCTCTCGGCGTGCGGCTCACGAGACCCGGTCAGACGGGCTCCTCCAGCGCCCAGACCCGCTCGGCGCGCAGCGGGCCGCCGCGGGCCAGCACACTGCCGTGGTCGACGGCGAGCGGCGCGAGCTGCGAGGCGTAGCACTGCACCGCCGCACGCTTGGCCGCCCACTGCTCGTCGGACAGTTTCAGCTCGTGCGCCACCCGGAGCCCGAACCGGCTGTCGAGATCCCGGTAGGCCGGTCCGTAGTCCTCGTCCTTGGCGAGCCCCGCCTCCGTCTCCGGGGTGCCCCACTCCGGAAGGTGTCCGGTGTACGGCAGATCCGCGTAGACCAGGGGCAGCGGCCTGCCCAGCACCCCGATCACATGCAGGGCCCGGTCGCGGACCTTCGCGTGATCGGGCTGATTGGTGCCCAGCGGAATCAGCAGCCGGGTCCGTGGACCGAGCCCCGAGAGATACGTGTCGATCTCGTCGAGCACACCCCCGTCCCCGTACGGCCCGTCCGGATGCCCGAGTGCCACCGGCGCGGCGCCGAGCAGCGCGCAGGCCCGCGCGTCCTCCGCCAGCCGCGCGAGATGCGCCTCTCCGGCCGAGGAGAAACCACACGTGCTGTCCCACCAGGAGACCTCATGGCCGGCGGAGGGCGCCCCGCCGTAGACGGTGACGACGGTGACCGGGGAGTCCAGCGCCGGGATCAGCCCCGCGAGCGAGAGCACGGCGTCGTCGAAGTGCGGCGAGAGGATCACCGTGGCGGGCGGATCCGCGGCGAGCGTGGGTGTAGGCGGTGTGGTCATCGGAGAAGCGCTCCTGTCGGTCATGGTGCGGTGCTGGTCCTGAGCTGCCGGGCAGCGGCGAACCGCACCTCGCGGAACGCCGCGTCCCACTCGGCGTCGTCGCCCTGCCAGCGCCCGGGGGCGGCGGCCACGGTGCCCCATGTGATCCCGGGGCCGAGGGCGTCGGCGGCGGTGGCCGTGTCGCCGGGCGGGGTACGGCGCAGCCACAGCAGATCGAAACGGTGGCCCGGGTGCGCCGTCGCGATGACCAGCCGCAGCCGGCGCAGATCGGCCGCGGCGAGTTCGTCGAAGGCGTCGTGATGGACGTACAGCACCCGCGCGGACGATCCCGCGAGCGCCCGCCAGCGGTCCGCGAGCGCCGTGAACTTGGCGCGGACGGAGCCAAGTTGGCTCTCGATGTCCGGCCGGCTGAGAGTGCTGCCGGAGGATGGGCGGAAGTCGTGGAAGAAGCGGATGTCGGAGCCGCGGTCCAGCGCGCAGAGGCCGTCGCTGAAGGGCTCGACCATCCCGGGCCGCAGGACGTTCGCGAAGTCGTCCGCGATGGTCTCCACGACCGACTCGAAGTCCAGATCGAGCCAGTCGAAGAAGTGAGCGCGGTCGTCGCCGGTGATCCTGCGGATCTGATGGGTGGACTCGCAGTGGTAGCCGAGCCCGACGCAGCGGTCGTAGATCTCTGGCATGAGGCTCTCCCGGGGGCGGTCAGCCGGCCGTACGCCGCAGCAGCAGCCCCACGCTGCCGCGCTTGCTGAGATAGGCGCGGCCCGCGCAGACCGTTTCGACGCGCGGGGGTACGAGGACGATCTCCTCCTCCGCCCGCCAGACCGCCGACCGCTCCAGCCAGGGCCGTACGCGCGAGGCGAGCGCCTCGGGTTCGAGGGCGATAAAGACCTGGTCCGTGCCGAGTCCGTCGAGAAGTGCCAGGTCCTGGCCGTAGTAGAGCATCTCGATCAGCAGATAGGCGGTGGCGCGGGCGGGGCCGTCCTCCTTGGCCAGTCCGGCGAGATCGGCGTCGTTCACGGTGACGGTGCCGGAGCCGGCGAGCGCCGCGGCGAGCCGGGTCCTGAAGGCCGGGTTGGGCTCGGTGGCCCGTACGGAGAAGCCCGCCGCGGCGAGCCGGCGGGTCAGCGCGCCCTCGCAGGCCCCCACCTCCACCAGGGTTGCTCCGGCGGTGCCGCAGCGGTCCCGTACCCAGGCCGCGGTGGTGTCCAGCCGCTGCTCCTCGTACGGCGAGCTGCCGAACTCCCAGGGGTCCGCGACCGACGCGGCCTCGTCGTCCAGGCTGGCGAGCAGCGCGTAGAGCCGCTCGCGCTGGGCGGGATCGGCGTCGAAGAAGCGCTCGGTGGCCGGGATGCGCGGTGTCTGGACGAGATACTCGGGGTCGGGCTCGGTCAGCAGTTCCGCGCAGCGGCGGTTGACGAAATCCAGCTTCGCCGCGACATGACGTCGTGCGAGCGGGCGGTCGAGATCGCTGAGGAACTGGAGGTACGGCGAGAAGCCCACGGCGTGCCGCAGTCCGGCCGGCCCGTACCGGATCTGCTCACAGGCGACGGCGGTGTCCCGGCCGAGCCGGCCACGGCTGCGCCGGTTGTCGGCCGGGGAGTGGGTCCAGATCCTTACGGTCTCCTCGCCCTGACTCTCCTGGCGGCCCCGCCCGGCCCCGGCTCGCAGCAGAAGCTCCGCGAGGACCTCGGGTCCCGGCGGGACGACGCCGTCCGTGACGGGCCTGACATGGGGCGCGAGGAGGGCGAGACGCCCGGCAAGATCCGTTCCCGCGGCGAGAGTCAGCGTCTCGGCGCGGTCGCCGAGGATCACCCGGATCTCCCCGCCCCGGTCATCGGTGAGTACGGACAGGAAGTCGAGAACGGCGTCCTCGGCCCGGAGCACGACAACGATATCAATCACGATACTTCTGCCCTCGGTTACGGAGCCGACGAGGGAGCGGGACGGGGTGAGGCCGGTCGGGGAAGGCTCGTCAGGGTGTCGGCTGGCAGGGACCCTAGCGGGCACCCAGGGATGTGGTCCAGACCAATCGAATGAGTGATCGCCGAATTCCGGCCATGTGCCGCGCCGGATCCGGATGCCGGCCCAGGGCCGGAAACCGTTCGCATCCGCCCGTGCGGCCGACCTGTCCGGCGGCGGCACGGGCGGAACGGAGGGAAGCGCAGGACGGCCGAAAACCGTCTCGGGCTCAGCGTCTCGCCGGGCCGACGCCGATGTGCACCCGGAACAGGTGGTACGGCTTGCGCCTGAGGTCGTGGCCGCTGTTGTAGGCCGCCTGGCGGTTGAGCTGGTTGGCGATCACGTACAGGTTCTGGTCGTACCCGATGGACAGGGTGTCCGGCCAGATCAGCCGGTCGTCCTGGACGACCGTCCGGAACACACCGTCCAGGTCCCGGCGGACAATGGCCTTGCGTTCGATGTCGCCGCCGTAGACACGCCCCGCCCGGTCCATCTCCAGACCGTCGGACATGCCCTTGATTCCCAGGTCGCGCACCATGGGCTCGCTCCGCCGCCGTCCCTCGCGGCATTCGATGAGGTCGCTCGTGCGGACCGCGTACAGCTTCCGGCTGGACAGCGGGCAGAAGTACAGCCATGTGCCGTCCGGGCTGAGCGCGATCCCGTCCGCCCCGATGCCGACGGGAGTCCCGGGCGCGGCACCGGGCTTGTTGAGGAACGGTCTGCCGTCGATCACCGGTACGAAGTCGGGCTCCGGCAGGGTGAAGGGCGTGTCGTCTAGGCACCGCCACGCCGCGCCGTCGGCCAGCCGCACGATGATCAGGCCGGTGGGACGGTCGGGGGTGGCATCGGTCAGATACGCGTAGCCCCGGCTGAGGTCGAACCGCACGTCGTTGACGAAGCTGTGCGGTCCCGCGACGTCCCTGGGCAGGACGATGGTGCGCACCACCTTGTTCGTCGCGAGGTCGATGGCGACGAGCTTCGGCCCGCCGTACGGGGCGTCGGCCCACACGATACGGCCGGTGTCCACGACCCAGAGGCGCTCCGAGGCATCGACGACCACGCTCTGCACACCGAGGAAGTGGCGTGCGGGATCCGCTGCGTCGGCCTCGTTGATCTGCCGGTTCGGGTACGCGACGGCCTTTCCGTCGATGATCTCCGCCACCGAGAAGGGCACTTCGTCGCCCCAGTGCGGGAAGTTCACGAAGATCCGGCCGGAGCGCGAGATGGTGACCCCCGTGGGCATCGCGCCGTAGAAGGCGGCGACCGGCCGAAGCGCCGGACCACGCCGCGCCGCGGCGGGTCCGCGCGGCCCCGCCACGGCCCGCGGCGAGCTGATCGCCAGCGACAGGCCCATGGCGGCGGGCAGGGCGACGATCGCGCGCCGGCTGGGTATGGCGGGTGAACCGCCCGTCTGTGCGTCGGAGTTGCGCATGATGGGGGACTCCTTCAGGAGAAGGACGGATCGAGGAGCGCCGGGCGGGCCGGTCACCTGACCGAGTGCGCCCGAGGCGGTCGCTCGCCGAGGGAATCCCGCGCGGAGGCGGACGACGCGGAGACGGAGGAATCGGGCCCGGGTTCTCGCGTCGGCTTCCGCGTGGCTGTTGTGCTCAGAGTACGGAGTTCCGCCCGTCCCGCCACTTGTTCCAAGGCGCGGTGCGAGCGCTTCCGTACGCCGCCCGTGCGGGTGAACGGGGCCCTGGGGCGAGTCCGGAAAGTCGTAAATCATCGGTCTCGCCAATGAACGCCCGCATCTGACCGGAGGATTGCCGTGCCTCTCGCCCCGATCGACCACCGGACGACCGGTTACCAGCTGTCGCACGCCTACTGGCTGGCCAAGGCCTCGGAGCTGGCCTACCGGGACAAGGACATCGCCCGAGCGGCCCTGGCCGAATGGGGGTTCGACCGGTTCCGGCATTTCGAGTCACCGCACGAGATGCCGTTCCCCCTGGACGACACCCAGGCGTACACCGCCGCCAGCGACCACATGATCATCACCGCGTTCCGCGGGACCACGCCCCAGGAGATCCGTGACTGGCTGACCGACGGCAACGCCCCGCCCGTCCCCGGCCCCGGGAACAAGGGGTTCGTCCACCACGGCTTCCACCGGGCGCTCGCCTCGGTCTACCCGGAGGTGCGCGACACCATCGAGAAGTTCCGTACGAACGGCCAGACCGTCTGGGTCACCGGCCACAGCCTGGGCGGCGCGCTCGCCATGCTCGCCGGTACCCGGCTGTATTTCGAGGAGCCACGGATCCTGGCCGACGGCATCTACACCTACGGGCAGCCGCGTACCTGTGACCGGCTGCTGGCGGCGGCGTACAACGCGGCGCTGAAGAGCCGTACGTACCGTTTCGTCAACAACAACGACATCGTGCCGCAGGTCCCGCCGGCGCCGCTGTTCACGCATGTGGACGGCGTCAAGTACTTCGACGCGGACGGGAAGATCCATGACCGGCTGCCGTTCGTCGATGTCCTCAGGGACCGGGTGACGGGCCGGACGGCCGATCTGTTCGCGCCCGCCTCCGACGGCATCCGCGACCACTTCATGCCCGCGTATCTGGCGAACCTTGAGAAGAACCTGGTCTGAGACCCGGCTCCGAGTCCCTTGTCCGGGTCCCAGTAACGGGTCCCGGATCCCGGGCCCACGCCTGAGGGCCGGGACCGGAGCCCTTCCGGCCGGGCGGTCCCTGCCGGAGGGGCCCGCCCGGCTCCTGGCCGGCCCTGTCGCTCTGCCCTGCCCTGCCCGCTCAGCGGCGCGCGAGCCGGCGCTCGCCCGCCGTGCCGGTCGTGTAGGGCAGTCCGTAGTGCGAGAAGACCTGGGGCTCGTCCTCCGCGAGCAGTTCCCCGTCGGTGTCGATGGAGGGGGCGTCCTTGGCCAGGTTCCTGTCCCAGGTGACCTTCAGATAGCCGGGACCGACCGTGGCGTCGCCCAGCGGGACGAAGACCAGACGCCGCCTGGTGGGCAGCCCGACGGTCACGGTGGCGAACGACGGGGCGTCCGTCGCGGTGTCGACATAGACAGATTCGAGTGAGCCGATCTTCTTCTTGTCCGCGTCGACCACATCGTGGCCCCGCCACTCCCGGATGTCCTCAGCTTCGAACATGGACGATTCACCTCTTTTCGGATCCCTCATGGATCCTTCTCGGTATCGCCTCTTTCTTGGTCATTATCCTGCAAAGACGGCGCACTGCCCCGGGGGCGGGAACGCGGGGCCGTCGGTGCGGTACGGCGTGGTACGGGGAAAGGGCTGGCGGCCCAGCGGGCCGTACGGGCATCCTGGCCGCATGCCGATCAGGGAAGCCACCACCGAGGACTGGCCCGCCATCTGGCCGTTCTTCCATGAGATCGTCGCCGCGGGCGAGACCTTCTCGTATCCGCTCGACCTCGGCGAGAGCCAGGGCCGGGAGTGGTGGATGCAGCCGGCTCCGAACCGTACCGTCGTGGCCGTCGACGAGGCCGGTACGGTCCTCGGCACCGCGAAGATGGGCAACAACCAGTCCGGGAACGCCGGGCATGTCGCCACCGCCAGTTACATGGTCGATCCGGCGCGGTCGGGGCACGGCGTGGGCCGGGCGCTGGTCGAGCACACCCTCGACTGGGCGCGGGCGGCGGGCTTCCGCGCCATCCAGTTCAACGCCGTCGTCGAGACCAATACGTACGCGGTGAAGCTGTACGAGTCGCTCGGCTTCACGGTCCTGGGCACGGTGCCGGAGGGCTTCCGGCACCCCGCACAGGGCTATGTCGGGCTCCACATCATGCACCGTCCGCTCTGAGCTGCGGCTCGCCGAGGGGCCCGGTCCGGGCGGCCAGCGCTCCTGGAGTACGGAGAGCACATTGCCCGCCGGGTCGGTGAACCAGGCGATGTACGGCCCGCCGGACCGGTGCACGCCCTTTTCGTCCGCGTCCATGCCGGGGTACCGCTCGAAGGTCACGCCCCGGCGGCCCAGTTCCTCGACCGCCGCGTCGATGTCGTCGACCGGGAAGTTGAGGACGGTGAAGGTCGCGGGCGTGTGGTCGGCCTTCGGGTAGATCAGTACGGTCGTACCGCCGGCGAGACGCAGACGCAGCAGGCCGGACTCCTTGGAGACGTCCAGCCCCAGGGTCTCGTGGTAGAAGCGCTTGGCCTTCTCGATGTCGTCGACGGCGAATCCGCTGAATGCCTTGGTGGTGCCGAACATGTCAGTCGTCCTTTCGGGGCGTGTTCCTTCCGGGGGAGCTTCCGAGGGGTGGACGGCTGAGGCGGCCCGGACTCATCGGTCCCCGCACAAGCGACACAAGCGTCGCACCGAGGCTCAGCCAGAAGGCCGCGTACAGCCATCCCCCGAGGACATCGGTCGCCCAGTGCACCCCAAGGTAGATCCGGGTCAGTCCGACGGCGACCGCCCAGCAGGCGATGAGTGCGCAGAGCGTGTACGTGAGGACCCGGCGGTCGGCGGGTCCTCCGCGCCGGCGTGTGAGGGCCCAGATCAGCAGGCCCGCCATGAGCGCCGAGGTGGTGGCGTGGCCGGACGGGAACGCGTAGTTGGAGGCATGCGTCGCCCAGTCGCCCGCCGGAGGACGCGACCGGTGGACAGCGGCGAGCGGGACGTAACGGAGGAACTGCCCGGCGATGAGGAACAGCAGTGCGCCGGCCGCGGCCGGCAGGCCGTATCGCAGTGATCCGGCCCATCCCTGTCGCGCTGATTCCCCCGCTCCTTCCGGCGTCTGTCCCCGCCGCTGCCGTATCCCGGGGCCGGCGAGCAGGCCCGCCACGACCGCGCACAGATAGGGCGGGACCCCGGTACCGGTCGCCGTGATGCCCCGGGCCACCGCTGTGGCCTCCGCCGGGCGGTGGCCCAGCGACCAGTCGAGCGCGTCGCGGTCCAGTGGGAACGGGGCCCCGTTCCGGCCGGTCACCAGCACCGCCAGCAGGGCGAAGGCCGCCGCGAACAGCGCGCTCAGCGCCGCCGTACGAACAGGAAGAACCCCCGCCGCCGTACCGGCCTTCAACGGGTCTCCCCTTCGGACGCGCGGCGCGAGCGCAGCACCTCCAGTGCCAGCGGAATGAGCGAGACCACGACCACGACGGCGACGATCGGCAGCAGATAGCGCTCCACATCCGGTACGGACGAGCCCAGCGCGTATCCGGCGAGCACCAGACCGACCGTCCAGACCGCGCCGCCGAGGACCTGCCAGAGGGTGAAGAGCCGCGCGGGTACGTTCAGCGCGCCGGCCAGCGGATTGAGCACGGTCCTTACGACCGGTACGA
Source organism: Streptomyces odonnellii (assembly GCF_000981895.1). Lineage (GTDB taxonomy): Bacteria > Actinomycetota > Actinomycetes > Streptomycetales > Streptomycetaceae > Streptomyces > Streptomyces odonnellii. The sequence continues at coordinate 15,014 of NZ_LATD01000054.1, forward strand.
AGCGGGCCAGCACGATCGCCTTGGCATGGCCGTACCGGTCGAGCAGCTCCTCGGCGCGCGCCGCGCCCTCGTGCAGTTTCCGGGCCCGGCTGCGCGCCAGCAGCGCCCGGCCGCCCCGGCGGCCGATCCAGTAGCCGGTCTGCGCCCCCAGCAGGGCTCCGGCGGCCGAGGCGACGAGCACCTGGGGCAGCGAGAGATGCGCGGGCCCGGTCGCGCCGGGCACGCTCAGCAGCCCCGCGGTGAAGAGCAGCGAGTCGCCGGGGAGGAAGAACCCGATCAGCAGGCCGGTCTCGGCGAAGAGGACGACGGCGATACCGAGGGCGCCGAACGCGGAGAGCAGGGATCCCGCGTCGAGGAGGTTCACGGCTTGCGGCATCGCGGCGAGCGCGGATACGGCCATAAGGGGGCTGCTCCCATAATGGTGGGCAGGGGTGTCCTGCGTGACGATCTGATTGTCTACAGTGCTGTAGACGGTCTGCTTCACTGTAGACGAAAGAAACGGGAGGAGCGTCCCCATGGGCGACGAGAGCGCGGAACGGCGGCCGGCCGGAGAGCTGGAGGCCGGTGTGCTGGCGGCGCTGTGGGCCGCCGACGGACCGCTCACCCCGGGCCAGGTGCAGGGAGCGCTCGGGACGCGGCTCGCCCGCACCACCATCGCCACGATCCTGTCGCGGCTGTACGAGAAGGGCACCGTCACCCGGGCCAGATCGGGCCGCGGTTACGCGTACACACCGACCGAGGACGCCCCGGGGCTGACCGCCCGCCGTATGCACTCGGAGCTGGCCAAGGACGAGGACCGCAGCGCGGTGCTCGCCCGTTTCGTCTCCCAGCTCAACGACGAGGACGAACGGCTGCTGCGCTCACTGCTGGACGGCGGCGAGCCCCGGACGGACGACCGGACCGGCGGCGTGGGCAGCCTGGACGGTCCGGACGGCGGGCGCGCCGGATGATCTACCTCGTCTGGGTCCCGCTGCTGACGCCGTTCCTCGCGGTGCCCGCCGCCCGCCGGGTCGCCGCGGCCCTGGCGCCGCGCCACGCCGCCTGGCTGCTCACCGCCGTCGCCCTCGTGCTCGCCGCCAGCAGTTCGGCCGCGCTGGCCCTGCTGGTCGTCCCGGGCGCCTCGTACCTGCCCGTCGTGGCCGTTCTCGGTGAACTCCTGGAGCCGCTGAAGGCGGGGCCGCCCGCGGTGGCCGTCGCGCTCGCGCCGGTCGCCGGGTCCCTGCTGGTCTGGCGTACCGGCGTACTCGCCGTCGCCGCGCACCGCGGCCGCGCCGAGCTGCGCCGGGCCAGGGCCGCCGCGGGCGGTACGGCGGGCGAGCTGGCGGTCCTGCGGGACTCCAGGCCCGACGCGTACGCCCTGCCCGGGCGGCCGGGCAGGATCGTGGTGACCACGGGAATGCTCCGCGCCCTCGAACCGGCCGAGCGCGAGGCGCTGTTCGCCCATGAGCGCGCCCATCTCCGGGGCCGCCACCATCTCTTTCTCACGGCCGTGGAGCTGGCCGCGCACTGCCACCCCGCGCTGCGCGCCCTGTGCGAGCCGCTCCGTTACGCGCTGGAGCGCACCGCGGACGAGGCCGCCGCGGCGGCCGTCGGTGACCGGCGCCTCGCGGCGCGCGCCATCGGCAGGGCCGCCCTGGCGGGCAGGGAGGACCGGGACCGCGCGAGGCCGCGCGCAGTCCTGGCGGCGACCGCGGGGCCGGTGCCCCGGCGGGTCGCCGCGCTGCTCGGCGGGAGCGGTGGAGCGAGTGGCCCGGGGCTGCCGTCCCGTACCGGCCGGCTGATCGCGGGCGCGCTGCTGTGCTGTGTGGTGCTGTCCGGTGCCACGGCGGTGGGCGCGGCGAACGACCTCCACGACCATATAGAAATCGCGCAGGGAGAAAGCGCGGCGGACTGATCGTCCGCCGTCGCGGGCCGGCCCCGGATCACCGGGACCGCTGTTTCGAACCCCCTTTCGGGTTCGTCCGGGAATTCATCCGTACAACCGGCCCAACTTCATGGTTTCGGCGAGGGATTCCTCGCTCGTCACCCGCTGCCGGCCGGTGCGGCCCGGGTGTCTTCGGTACTCGTGCGCCGGAGCCGGCGCGGTAGCGGCGAACGAGCGCTCCTGAAGGGGCGTTTCCGGCAGCGAGGCGGGCGCGAGCATAACCGGAAGAGCCCGGTCCATTCGTAACGCGTCCACCGATTCCGCGAGCAGTTCGTATTCCGTCGTGTCGTCGCGGGTGGCGACACGCAGAAGCCGTCCTGCGGCCAAGTGCTCGGCGACCAGATCCTGGTGGGCCACATCGTCCCGCCAGGCGCGCAGGGTCGCCGGGACGTCGGGCACGGTGTCCGCCACCGGAGCCAGTGCCTCCGCCGGAAAATGCTTGCTTTCTGGGCTGGGATCGAGTCGTTCGGCGATCCATGTCGCGCGATCCCGCAACCACCACAGTGCAAGTGCCAGAGTGGGGGCGCGATATGTGCCGAGGGGTACGCCGATACGCTGTCCACCGCAGACTCCATATGCGGTGACATGGCAAAGGAATTCGTCATGCACGGCCGCTCTCCTTGCGCCGTTCTGTGAGGCCGGTGGTCTGGGCCGCAATTCTTGGCAGTGACATCGCGCGGTGCGGCGGGCGATTCCGCGGGGCGATTTCCCGGGACGGGGAGATCTGCCTTTGGAGGGCCCGAAGTTCCAACTATGAAGGCCTTGTTGACGACCTGTCACGAGCCCGATCCGGCCAGAGTGGCGTGCATATGCCGACCAGTGGCCGAAAACCGTATGTGATCGGGCGGAGACGCACCGTGCGGGACCGGAACCGGGGCGTCCGTGACAATTGGGCTCGGAATCTTCACATCCGCCCGGGGGTGGCACGTCGGCCGGGCGGGGGCCACGTGATGACACCCGGGTTAACGGATGGTTGACAGAGTCGTTAGGGTGCCTTGAATGTTCGCTCCGCTGATTCCCCCCGCAGCCCTGCCAAGAGGTATCCCGGCCGCCCCACGTTCCACCGGGGAGGCTCTATGACGCAGATCACCGATCAATCGGCACGGTCCGTGTCCGGCGCCGCCACGGCCGGTACGGCGAAGGACTCGGCGGGAAACGCCGCGGAGCCGTCCGCGGGAGCCGCGCCGGCCGAGGCGGCCAGCACCCCCAGGAGCCGGGACGCCTTCTTCGACAACGCCAAGTATCTGGCGATCGTCCTGGTCGCCGTCGCGCACGCGTGGGAGCCGCTCCGGAGCGACAGCCGCGCGGTCTCGGCGCTCTACATCGTCGTCTACGCCTTCCACATGCCCGCGTTCATCATCATCTCCGGCTACTTCTCACGGAGTTTCGACTTCCGGCCCGACCGGGTGCGCAGACTGATCACGGGCATCGCCGTCCCGTACATCGTGTTCGAGGTCGCCTACAGCCTCTTCCACCGCTGGACGGACAACGATCCGGACATGCCGGTCAGCCTGCTCGACCCGTGGTACCTGACCTGGTTCCTGCTGGCGCTCTTCGTCTGGCGGATGACGGCGCCCCTCTGGCGGGTGGTGCGGTGGCCCGTCCCGATCGCCCTGCTGATCGCCGCGCTGGCCACCACCTCACCGCAGATCGGCGACGATCTGGATCTCCAGCGGCTCCTTCAGTTCCTGCCGTTCTTCGTGCTGGGCCTGCGGCTGAGGCCCGAGCACTTCCAGCTCGTACGCCGACGCGCGGTGCGGATCGCCGCCGTACCGGTCTTCGCCGGCACCGTGGTCTTCGCGTACTGGGCCGTCACCCGGATGAACATGGCGTGGTTCTTCCACCGCGCCAGTGCGGAGGAACTGGGCGTGCCCTGGTGGGCGGGGGTGCTGATGACCTTCGCGCTCTTCGGCTGCGCCCTCGTCCTGACCGCTTGTTTCTTCGCCCTGGTCCCCGGGCGGCGGCTGTGGTTCACGGCGCTGGGGGCCGGCACGCTCTGCGGCTATCTGCTGCACGGGTTCCTCGCCCAGAGCGCGGGCACCTGGGGCTGGTACGACCACGGCTGGCTGTACGGGCCCGCCGGCGCGGTGTTCGTGTCGCTGGTCGCGGCCGTGGCGGTCACCCTGCTCTGTACGAAGCCGGTCCAGCGGATCCTCCGCTTCGCCCTGGAGCCGGAGATGGCCTGGGCGTTCAAGAAGGAGCCACCGAGGCAGAAGCCATCGAGGCAGGAGCCCCCGAATCGGGAGTCGCTGAAGCAGGAACCCGAGAAGCGGGTGCCCGCGAAGAGCTGACGCCGTCAGTCCTTCGGCTCGGCGAGACGGCGGGACAGACGGGGCGGTGGCCTCCGGAAGCCACCGCCCCGCCCCTGCCCGCCGTACCGCTCAGAGATCGAACTCGTGCGGGGGCAGGTCCAGCGCGTAGCAGGCCTCGCGGACCACGGCCTGCTCCTGCTTGTCGAAGTTCCCGTCCGCGCCGCCGATCACAATGCCGATCTGAATGACCGCGCGCGCTTCCGCCGGCTTCTTCTTGGCCTTGGCGACCTCCTGGAGCACTCCGACCTTGCCGAACGCGAAGTCGGCCGTCAGCTTGTCCAGGGCCGCGTCGAAACGGCGCTGGAGATCCTCCGCCGGGAAGTTCCGCAGCACCTCATTGGTGGCGATCAGAGTGGCGACCCGCTGCCGCTCCGCGGGGTCCACCGAGCCGTCCGCCGCCGCGACCAGAGCGCACATCGCCATGCTCGCGTCGCGGAAGGCACCGCTCTTCAGATCGTTCTTCTTCGCCAAGAGCTGCGACTGCATCGTCGTGGCGGATTCCTTGAACCGGTCCCACAGGGCCATTCCGTCATCTCCTCAGGTGGTGCGCAGACCAAGGGGTTGAACGTCCGGGACCGCCGCCGCGTGCCCGCGCGGGCATCACGTCGTGCTGCCGGGCACGGTTTCGTCCGCCCGTTCCGCCGGCCTTTCCGCCCCGGTCCGGGGCGCGGGCGGAGCGGACCGGCCGGGCACCTCGGGACCGCCCGTCCGGTACTGCTCCGAGTGCAGCGTGAACAACTTCCTGAACAGGCCGGGTCCTTGGTGCCCTTCCGCCATCAGCGCCGCGAAGTCGCCCGCCTCCACCAGCCGGCCCTGGTCCAGGACATGGATGACATCGGCCGACCGGACACTGTGCGGCCGGTGCGTGACCAGGATCACCGTCTGCCCGTCGCCCGCGAGATCGCGGATCTGCTGGAACGCGGCGATCTCGGCCGCCGGGTCCATGCTGCTGGTCGGCTCGTCACAGATCAGCAGGCCCGCCCCGCGGTAGTACGCGCGGACCAGGGCAAGCCGCTGCCACTGCCCGCCCGACAGGTCCACCCCGCCCTCGTACCCCTTCTCGCACAGGGTGTCCCAGCCACGCGGCAGCTCGCCGACCACCTGGTGCGCGCCCGCAGCTCCGCCGTCCTTCAAGCCGTTCAAGGTCCTCGATCTCGGACGGCCGGCTGATGGCGACATTGGCGCGGGCTGTGAACGGCCAGTGCTGGTAGTCCTGGAGCACCAGCGCCACCTGGTCGAAGACCTGATCGCGGTCCAGCTCGCGGACATCGGTCCCGTTCCAGCGGATCTGCCCCTGCGACGGCAGATACAGCCCGGCGAGCAGCTTGCTGAGCGTCGTCTTGCCACTGCCGTTGACCCCCACGAGGGCCACGATCCGGCCCCGGCGGATCGTCAGCGACACGGCGTCGAGCGCCGGAGTCTCCCGGCCGGGGTACGTGAACGACACCCGGTCGAATTCGATCAGCGCGGGCGGTCCGGGCACAGGCCTACCGCCCCTGGGGGGTGACCGCGGCGGTCACCCCGGACAGCGCCGAGGTCACCAGGTCCGTACCGGCCTCCCGGTGCGCCGGCTTCGTCTGCTCCTGCGCGGCCCCGACGCCCATCCGGTCGAACTGCTCCAGCAGAAACGGGCCCGCGCCGTGCACCCGTAGCTCCGGGCCCGCCTTGTGGGAGATCAGCAGCTGGCGCAACTCGCTCTGCTGCCGTACGTGTTCGATCCACACCTGGATCGACTCGTAGGTACGGCGGGCGGCCCTGACCGTGCCCCAGGCCTTCGGCAAGGCCTCCTGAGCTGGCGACAACGGTTGCGGGTGCTCGGACAACGGACCTGATCAAGGGCGTGTAACGGGCCATCGAGGACGAATCGTCGGACAGAGTTTCGAGTGGGCCCTGTCCCGTCCCGTTCGACCTTGCCTATTGGGCATGGCCGTGACCTGCGGAGAGGTAATTTGCCAGGCTGCGGAAGAGGTGATTAGTCCCAGGACATGTTGCTGGCGGGGGGTGTTCTGGCGGGAACTGTCCCATTCTTTGTTGTCTGACGACACCGTCCGTGGCCGATCTTCGCCAGCGTGGTCTGGCGAAGATCGGCCACGGACGGGTTGGTCACTGTGGCGCCGGGCCGGCTTCGGCGATCTGGGATGCCAGCCGCTGTATGGCGGATCGGATGCCCTGTCCGTAGCCGTCGTCATGGAGGGCGTCGACGTGCTGCTGTGCCTGGGACAGGTGGGTGCGGGCCTGTTCGTCGTCTCCGAGCTTGTGGAAGTCCGCCGCGAGGTTGAGGTGCAGAGAGGGATAGAACCCGCGGATCGCTAACGAGGAGTCGTGCTGCTTGGCCCGGTCGTCGGTCACCGAACCCGCGGCTTCCAGGGCTCGCAGGTCCCACGAGAGTTCGTCTTGCGGGTCTTCTTGCAGGTCGGCCATGTAATGGGCGAGGACACAGCGGTGGAAGGGGTCGCCGTCCGTGCCGATGTCCTCCCAGATCTCGGAGAAGCGGTGCCGGGCGCCGTCGGTATCGCCTGCCTGTTGCAGGCCCATGGCTTCCTCGATGCGTTTCATCGTCTTGTCTTCGGTCGTCACGTGTGCCTCCTGCCGCTGGTGAGTAGCGCGAGGAAGCGTAGGGGCAGCCACTGACATCGCCCTTCCCGCGCTGTGATGTCACAGGGCGGTGCCTTCTGCCACGGACATGCCCTGGGCCCGGACGAACTCGATGACCTTGAGCAGCAGGCGGCTTGTCTCGGGTGTTCTGTCCGGGCTCTCGTTGACGGTCGTGTGTGCGAGCTGCTTGATGACGTGGCGGTATGGCCATTCCGGCATCAGGTCCAAGTCGTGGAGGCGGTGGGCGAGGGCTGTGGCGGGGACACCCCAGGTGCCCTTGGCGGTCAGGAGCCGCTCGCTCGCCGCGTTGCGGAGCATCGCCGCGAGGATCCCGGTGCGGGGCATCAGGAAGGCTGAGGCGAACCTCGCTGCGGCGGCATGGGACTCCCGGCTTCCCGGTTGGCGGGGAGCAGGACGAGCTGTCCGAGTTCGTGTGCGAGGTCGAGCCGGGCCTGTTCGCGGGGCAGATCCGGCGGGAGGAAGACGAACGGTGTGCCGTGGTGGACGACCGAGAACGGGCCGGCGTCCGCGCAGTCCGCGGGCAGGGTGAAGACCCGCACTCCGTTGACTTCGAGTGCGTGCACCAGGTTGGCGATCGGGGCGTCACCGAGACGCCAGTGGGCGCGTGTGACCTCGGCGGCCTCTTCCGGGGCCATCCCGGGACAGGACGGGATGTTCGGCAGGGGCATGCGGAGCCGGGCCTCCAGCCAGGTGTTCAGCGCGGCGGTGAGGGTGGCGACGGCGACAGCACTGTTACGCTTGATCGCGCTGAGTTTCGAGCGTCGCCGGAAGCTCACGGCTTCGTGCGGCAGCTCGGCGGGCGGCGGGGCGCCGAGGAAGACGGGGGTGACGCCGAGCGCACCGGCGAGTGCCGCGAGCGACTTCTGGGACGGTGTCTTCCTGCGGTTCTCGAACGCGGTGAGGCTGGCGGTCGTCAGCTCGGCGGCGCGGGCGAGAGCGGCCAGCGTCATCCGTCGGCGGTGCCGGGCGAGGAGGAGCCGTTCGGGGGTGAACACGGGCGTCACGGTTCCTCCGCCAGGGGATCGGGAAGAGCACGGCGGCGGGCCTGGTGCTGGATCCAGCGGACGAGCGGGTCGTTGTCGACGCTCTCGTCGTATTGGTATCCGGGGACGGATCGCGCACGGACCTCGGCGATGAAGCGCCGCATGTCGGCCTCCTCGCCCGTGAAGGGCAGTTCCCGGAGGGTGGCGGAGGCCAGGAGCCCGGTGAGGGCGACGATCTCGGGATAGGCGCTGGCGATGATCCTCGGATCGTTGTCGTAGGCGGACCAGTCGGGGCCGCAGAGCGCCGCCATCCGGGTGCGCCAGCCCTCCTTGAAGGCGTCGTTCTCCCACCATCCCCAGCCCAGATCGGTGGCTTCACGCATCGCGAGGGTGACCGCCGCCCAGCCGTGACGGCGGACGAGGCGGTGATGGCGGTGCTGGGCGCGGACGACGTCCGGGACGGTGTGCAGGTCGAACTGTTCGTCGCGGTCGTCGGTCCAGCGCCGGTGACGCAGGCAGAGCTTGGTGCTGGAGGGGACCCAGTGCCATGCGGGGCCGAAGCTCTCGGTGACGCCCTTAGCCATCACGCAGTGTGTGCAGGCCGCCTGGAGCTTCCAGCCGTTGCTGGCCAGGCGGAGGCTGGCGGGTTCGAGACGCTCGGTGTATCATGCTGGCCGCAGATCGGGGATTGCCCGCAGGAGCCGTTCGCGGGGCTGTCCGGACAGGTCGCAGAGGGCATCCAGCAGTGCCGACGGTTCGGGCAGGATCCGGTCGGGTCGTTCATGTGCTCGTGCAGGAGCTTGTGCGGGATGCGGTTGGCCTTGGCGAGCCGCTTGAAGTACGAGTCCCAGGACTCCCGGTGCAGCGGCGCGACGGTGCAGGGAAGCGGCGGCAGCCGGCGCGGGGCCAGGACGTCGGTCATGCCGCGTCTCCCAGACCGTCGTCGGTTTCCCGGAGCGGGCGTGGATTGTCGGACTGGGTGTTGTGGTCGACCGAGATCGTGTGCAGCAGGCGGCGGGTGATCTGCTCGCTGCCATCGGCGATCGCACTGATCGCGGCGGCGCGGATCAGGTGGGACAGGCTGCTGATGCTGCCGCCGGTGCGGGTACTTCGCCTGCTGGGACAGTGTGCCGGGCTCGTGGTGGTGGAGGCGGAGGGCCTGCTCCATGGTCGCGATCATCGAGCGCCATTCGGTGCCGCAGGGGAAGTTCGCGGTGTGCTGCATGACACAGCGGGCGGCGATCTGCTTACCGCGGACCCCGGTGAACAGCCCCTCCCGCTCGACGTTAATGCCGGCATAGACGAAAGTCGCCGGGATGTGCTCGGCGAAGTACTTGAGATGGTCGGACATGTCCTTGCCGTTGGACGTGCCCATCTGGATGTTGTGGATCTTGTCGACCAGGACCAGGTCGCAGCGGGCGTCGATCAGGATCTCGCAGACCGCGTCGGCGATGTCCATCTCGTTGTGACGGCTCTCGAGTGGCAGCCCGAGGAAGTGCGCGAAGCGGGTGGCCAGCTTGCGCGGGGATCCGTTGGGCGGGGCGGAGACGTAGACGACCGGGATGCGGTCGTGGTCGGGATAGCGTTGGCGTACTCGCAGCTCGTGGACCCGGCCGAGCTGCTTGATGGCGGTGGACTTCCCCGTCGCCCAGGGGCCGGAGACGATCAAACCCCGGCGGGCGCTGATCTCCCGCCGGTTCACCAGCGTCAGCAGCCTGCCTTGGTGCAGGATTTCCCGGATGGTCGGGGTCTCCACGATGATCAGCTCGGAGTGGTAGTCGACGCGTGCCTCGTCGTACTCATCCCGCTCTGGTCCGGACAGGGACAGCCAGTCGGTCCCGGCCAGCAGCTCGAACTCCGGCGGGTCCTCGTTCACGAAGCAATGCCAGGTCGGCAGGGTCGTCGTCGGCATGCGCCGCTTGTCAGGCATGCCGAACTGCTCGGGAACTACCACCACTTCCTTGCCTCCTTGCGGGCGTCGAAGACACGCAGCGGCACGACGTCGGCAGCCGCCTCGCCGTCATCGGCCTCTTCCTCCGCCGCCCCGCTCTCGGGCCGAGAGGCCGGAAGAGGGCGGGGTAGGCCGCGGCCAGGACGGTTCCGCGGCGGCACGGGTGCGGGCAGCGGTCCGCGCGGAGCGACGGTTCCGGGACCGCTTGCGGGCCGGCGCCGTGTCTTTCCCGTCTGCCGGGCCGGCGCCCGCGCGTTGAAGCAGGTCGTCCGCCGCCTCGGCGATCGCCTCCTCGGTCACCGATTTGCCCCGTTGTTCACGCAAGTCCCGGGACACGTGATCCCAGGCCACCTCCCCGAACGGGACCGGCTGCGACGACAACAGCCGCCAGGGGACCGTGATCCAGCTGTCCTCGCGGTGATCGTGCAGCCAGACAAGGCGGATGTCGTAGGGGTCGTGGCGTACTTCCCAGCGGTCCTTGTGATCGGCCAGCCCGGACCTCTCCCTCCGCAGCGTGTCGAGTCCGTCGCAGTCGTAGATCCGGTTGCCGATCTTGAGCCCGTAGGAATTCACCGCCCTCCAGCGGGTCGGCAACAACCTCAGGTAGTCCTCGACCGACAGCGCCAGCGGCAGGTAGCCGGCCGTCTCCACGAGCGCGGCGTACTTCTCGTTCGGCGAGAACGCCCGGCCCGGAGCGAGCGGATCCCGCAGACCGTCGTGCGGCCGGTTCTGCCACTTGGCAGTGATCCACTCCTCCAGCAGTTCCTGCAACTGCGGCAGCGATTACAGCGGTTCGTCCTCGGTCCGGCGGCCGCGGTGCTCGGCAGAGCGGCCGGTATGGCCCGAGACGAACTGCGCGAACATCGTGGCCACGGAGCCCAGCGTGCGCTCGATGGAGGCTTGTGCGTCGGCGTCCTGGGCGGCGCATGGATCACCTCGGTCCCGAACGCGTCGCAGGCCATGTGGAAGTTCCTCGACAAGCACGCCTTGCCGCCGTCCACCACGATCGCTTCCGGGATGACCAGCGGGACCGAGGCCGCGTCCCGCAGCCGCTCATCCAAAGGCAGAAGCCGTGGTAGGGCAGCACCGACCGCTCCAGGCGAAGAGCCTCCGACCGGCCCGGAGGCATCGGAGCCGGAGTCACCGAACGGGCCAGCAGCAAAGCCGCGTCGACCGACTTCGTCGTCGGCCGCAGCACCGCCGCGGTGACACTGCGCGTGGCGACGTCGACCAGGCCGGTCGGCTCGACCCTCCCGACCACGCCCTTGTCCAGGCGCACCAGCACATCGAACGGGGTGGAGTCGATCTCCATCAGCTCGCCCGGCCGGCAGACCGTCGCCTGGCCGAAGACGCCCTCGGGCTGATTCGCCAGGGACCGGCGGGTCCGGGCAGACCCCGTGGTGTGCCGTCCGCGTTCCAGCCGCTGGAACAGCCGGTAGAACGCCGACCGCTTCGGCACCGCCTCCGGCCCGTACTTGTCCTTGACGACCTTGCTGACGCGCTGGAAGTAGTAGCTGACCGTCCGGGGCGAGTCGTCCGCGGCCTGGCTCATCAACTGCTGCAACTCATCCACGACTTCCGGCCGCAGCCGCCCGTGCACCGGCCGACGCGGCGCGTGCCGCCCATCGACCATCCCCACGATGCCCCGCACCTGATGACGGCGCCGCCGCCAGCGCACCGTATGCGCACTGACCGGCCGCCCCGTCTCCGCACTCAACTCGGCTGCCTTGGCCGCCTCACGCTCGGCCAGCGTCCGCGTGGCCGGGTCGTACTCCGGGCGCGGCAGGGCGCCCTGCGGGGCGTCCGGAGGCAGCCCCGTCCGCAACTCGACCATGTGCCGGTGCCACCACAACGCGTCCTCGGCCTGGTCCTGCGGGACGTGGCCCAGCAGCCCAGCAGGCATCAGCCTCCGGTTGCCGGAACCCAGCACTCGAAACCCGGCGACATCATCAGCGTCGGCAGATGCATCGCGCTGGTGCCGCCGGCCTCGTCGGCGAGCCGTACCAACATCCCCGACAGCCCCGCGACCGTCTGCACTTTGCCCTCGAACCGGACCCGGTCGCCCGGACGGACGACCAGCGGGTTGAGCATCACCACGTCCCGGCCTCCGCCTGCGACCGGCTGACCATGCAGTCCAGGCCCAGGACCCGCGACTCCAGATCGGTGCCCAACAGCCCCTGCCAGAGCAGGTGATAGAGCACCGGCAGCACCGCGATTCGGTCCCCGACCGCCTCCGCTCTGGCCAGCAGCGGCCCCGGCTCCGCGAACACCTCCAGCAACCGCTTGGCCGTCTCCTCGCGCCAGTTGCGTGGATGGCCGTAGCCCCGCAGCCAGCGCCGTGGCCAGCAGGACCGGGTCGATCGCCCCCACCCGCCGAAACGACCAACCGGTCAGGTCACAGACCCGCTCGGTCGCCGCGAACGCCGAGCATCGTCCGGCTCGATCTGGTCATCAGGGCGGACATCGACCACCACTCCGGTGCCGTCGGCAAGCCGGGCGAAGAAGTCGGGGACGTGCCCCAGGCGCCCACGGCGACCCGGCCAGAACAGCCGGTACGGCTGAGACACCAGTGCCGTCACCCGAGGATCGAAGTCCATCAGCATCGCGTGATCACGCTCCAGCCGGGACTCGCACGCAAGTGCCTTCCGCACGGTCGTCGACCAGTAGTCACGGGTCACCGACCGCTGCCCGTCGTACGTACGCACCTTCCGCACCGGCGGCAGTGACTCGAACCTCACTGTCCAGGCCGCCGACAGAGCCTCACGACGGCGCACACGCTCCCCATCGACGTACTCGACCTCGAAAACCCCGTGCCCGACGTCAGCGAACGCCTCGACAGCCACCCGGCCCCCTCCACAGAGCGAACGACACAAGCCCTGATCACGAGAGAGCCACACAGCCCGCCAGCCAGCAACGGATCAGCGAGCAAACCGCCCCCGAGAGCGAAAATCAGGCAGGACAAACCACGGCGAGCGACAAGACACCACGGGATACCGAGCCCCGGTGCACGCTGCGAGCAACAACATGCCCCGGGACGAACAGCGAACTGAACAACTTCACCCGGGACAGCGACAAGATGACGAGGGACAGGACAGGCCCGGTAGCCCGTACGGGTTCGTGCCGGTCGGGTCATCGTGTCGCGTTCGAATCACCCGGGAGAGGTGCGTTCACCTGATCGGGGGATTGTGTTGCGGATGCGAAGCCACGGCGCACCCCCGGTCGTCCGCGGACGGACGGCTCTCTACGATCTCGGTGTCACCGGCCAACATTGAGGAGCACCTGCCATGCCCACCGAACCCGCCTTCCAGAACGTCTCGTTCCCGAGCGCCGGGGCCACCGCGTACGGCTATCTCGCCGTGCCGCCCGCCGGGCACGGCCCCGGCCTGATCGTCATCCAGGAGTGGTGGGGGCTGACCGCCCACATCAAGGACGTCACCGACCGTTTCGCACAGGCGGGTTTTGTCGCGCTCGCCCCCGATCTGTACGGCGGCCGGGTCGCCCATGACAGTGCCGAGGCGGCGCGGATGATGGCGGATCTGCCCACCGAGAGGGGCGTCGACCTGCTCTCCGGCGCGGTCGGCTATCTGCTCTCGCGGCCCGAGACCGACGGCGATTCACTCGGGACGGTCGGCTTCTGCATGGGCGGCGGATTCGTGCTCGCCCTCGCCGCCAAGGACCAGCGGGTCGCCGCCGCCGTACCGTTCTACGGAGTCATCCGGGACGGCGCCCCCGACTTCTCCCGGCTCAGGGCGGAGATCCTCGGCCAGTACGGCGAGGAGGACCCCACCGTGCCGCCCCAGAGCCTCGACGACCTCAAGGCCAGGATCGTGGCCCAGTCGGGCATCGTCCCCGACTTCCGGCTGTACCCGGGGGCGGGCCACGCCTTCTTCAACGACGCCCGGCCCCAGGCCTACAACGCCGACGCGGCCAGGTCGGCCTGGGAGAGCACGCTCGCCTTCCTCCGTACGCACCTCGCGCCGTCGGCCTGACCTGCTGCCCCGTCCGCACGCGCCCGCCCGGGCTCAGGCCAGGGCCGTCCCCTGCCGGAGCAGCAGCGCCACATCGACCCCCGCGACGAGAATCGCCGCGAGAAAGGGGACCCTCGGCCGGTGACGGCCCATCAGCGACCCGCCGGCCGCCATGACCAGGGCCGCGCCCACGGCGACCGCGCTCAGCGGCCCCGGCCTGCCGAGCGCCAGCAGGACCGTGGCCGCCACCAGCGGGACCGGCAGCAGCAGCCGCACCACGGACGGCCCCAGCCGCTGCGGCCAGCCCCGCACCCCCAGCGCCAGATCGGAGCCGATGTCGGGCAGCACATTTCCGAGATGCGCCCCGACCCCCAGCAGCGCGGCGGCGGTGACGACCCACCAGACGGGCCGGGGCTGCCCGGGCAGACCGAGCGTCACAAACGCGGGCAGCGAGGCGAACCCCACCGCGTACGGCAGCCAGGACAGGACGGTGGACTTGAGCCGGAGGTTGTACGACCAGGCCGCCGCGACCCCGGCGAGATGCACCGTACCGGCGAGCCGCCCGTACGCGAGGGACAGCGGTACGCACAGCGCCAGCGCGACCAGCGCGGCCGTGCGTACGGCCCGCGCGCTCACGGCGCCGCCCACCACGGGCTTGGCGCTCCGGCCCGCCGCGGTGTCGCGGGCCGCGTCGACCGCGTCATTGCTCCAGCCCACCGACAACTGCCCCGCCAGCACGGCGGCAGCCACCAGCGCGCATCCGGCGGCGTCCTGCCCGGCGGCCACCGCGAGCCCGGTGATCAGCAGGGTCACGGCGGCGGTGGGACCGGGGTGGCACGCCCCGAGCAGGGCGGCCGTCCAGCGCGGCCACCGTACCGGCGCGGCGTCGGCGCGCGACCGCCCGCCGGGAAGGTCCACTTCCTCGGCCGTGTCCACCCCGTCGATGCCGTCCACGCGCCCATCGTAGGCAGCACGCGGCAGGCGGCGCTCCGCGCGTCGTCGTCGGCACCGCCGTGATCGCGCGGCCGTACAGGCGACTTCGTGTGTGACACGCCGTCGCCGGGGCAGGGATTGCACGTCAGTCACCATCCTCGACCCCGGACCGCAGATGACATACATCGCAGCCGTCCATGGAGCCCTGGCTCCGCATCAGTATGCCCAGCAGGACCTTACGGACATGGTGGCCGAGGTGTGTCTGCCCGAGGACGCCGACCGCAGGGTGCTGGACAGGCTGCACCGTGCCGCGCGCGTGTCCACCCGTCACACCGCCCTGCCGCTCGACCGGTACGCCGGGCTCAAGAACTTCGGCGAGGTCAACGACGCGTTCATCGCGGCGGCCGTACCGCTGGGCGCCGAGGCGGTCGAAGGGGCGCTGGACGCGGCGGGTCTCTCCCCGCGCGATGTCGATCTGCTGATGTTCACCTCGGTGACGGGCATCGCCGCGCCCTCGGTGGACGCGCGTCTGGTGGGACGGCTCGGTCTGCGGCCCGATGTCAGACGGGTGCCGGTCTTCGGACTGGGCTGTGTCGCGGGAGCGGCGGGCATCGCGCGGCTGCACGACTATCTGCTCGGGCGGCCCGACGACGTGGCGGTCCTGCTCTCGGTCGAGCTGTGCTCGCTCACCTTCCAGCGAAACGATCCGTCGCCCGCCAATCTCGTGGCGTCCGGGCTCTTCGGGGACGGCGCGGCGGCCGTCGTCGCCTGTGGCGCCCGGCGCCGGGCCACCGGGCCCGCCGTCATCGACACCCGCAGCCGGATCTATCCGGACACCGAGGAGGTGATGGGATGGGACATCTCGGCCTCCGGTTTCCGGATCGTCCTGGACGCGAGCGTTCCCGACCTCGTACGCAAGAACCTCCCGGAGGAGGTCGACGGATTCCTCGCCGGACACGGTCTGAAGCGCGAGGACATCACCGCGTGGGTGTGCCATCCCGGCGGGCCCAGGGTGCTGGAAGCGGTCGAGGAGGCGCTCGAACTGCCGGCCGGGGCACTGGACATGACCTGGCGTTCACTGGCGGCGGTGGGCAATCTGTCCTCGTCCTCCGTGCTGCATGTGCTGCGCGACACCCTCGCGGAACGGCCACCGCCGGGCGGGACCGCCGGACTGATGCTCGCCATGGGACCGGGATTCTGCTCCGAACTGGTCCTGCTCCGGTGGTAGGACCGACCGCACCGGAGGCGGACCGGGTTGGTGGAGAGGGACGGAAAGAGACATGATCTGGTACGGCGTGCTGGTGCTGGCCGTCGGCGCGGAGCGGGTCGCCGAACTCGTCGTCGCCCGCCGCCACACCCGCTGGAGCCTGGAGCGCGGCGCGGTCGAGCGGGGGAGCGGGCACTATCCGCCGATGGTCGTGCTGCACACGGCGCTGCTGCTCGGCTGCCTGGCCGAAGTATGGCTGGGCGAGCGCCCGTTCACCCCGGCGCTCGGCTGGACCATGGTCGCCGTGGTGGTGGCCGCGCAGGCGCTGCGCTGGTGGTGCATCCGTACGCTGGGGCCGCGCTGGAACACCCGGGTGCTGGTCGTGCCCGGGCTGCCGCTGGTCACGGGCGGCCCGTACCGGCTGCTGCGGCACCCCAACTATGTGGCGGTGGTGGCCGAGGGCCTGGCGCTGCCCCTGGTGCACGGCGCCTGGCTCACTGCGCTGCTGTTCACCGTGCTCAACGCCGTCCTGCTGACCGTCCGGATACGGTGCGAGAACCGCGCCCTGGAGGCAGCGGCCGCCGGTGCGCTGCCGTGATCGACGTACTGGTGGTGGGCGGCGGACCCGCCGGACTCGCCACGGCCGTTCACGCCGCGCTGGCCGGCCTTGAGGCGGTGGTGATCGAACCGCGCGCCACCCCCGTCGACAAGGCCTGCGGCGAAGGTGTGATGCCCAGCGGCGTACGCGCGCTCACCGCCCTCGGTCTCGACCTCCCGCGCGGGCATCCGCTGCGCGGTATCCGGTACGTACGCGGAAACCACCGGGCCGAGGCGCCGTTCGACCACGGAACCGGGCTGGGGGTACGGCGCACGGACCTGCACGCGGCGCTGGCGCGGCGGGCGGAGGAGACCGGGGTACGGATGCTGACCGGCCGTGTCGGCGACGTCGTCCAGAGCGCGGACTCGGTAACCGCCGGCGGGCTGCGGGCACGCTGGCTGGTGGCCGCGGACGGGCTGCACTCGCCCGTACGGCGCGGTCTCGGCCTGGGCCTGCCCGACCGCGGACCCCGGCGCTACGGCCAGCGGCGTCACTACCGTATGAAGCCCTGGACGGACTTCGTCGAGGTGCACTGGTCGTCGGCGGGGGAGGCGTATGTGACACCGGTGGCCGGCGACCTGGTCGGGGTGGCCGTGCTCAGCCCGGTGAGACGCGGCTACGACGCCCATCTCGAAGGCTTCCCCGGACTGCTGTCCCTGCTGGACGGCGAGCCCGCGAACGCCGTACGCGGAGCGGGCCCCCTGCGCCAGCGGGTACGCGGCAGGACCGCGGGCCGGGTGCTGCTGGTGGGCGACGCGGCGGGCTATGTCGACGCGCTCACCGGCGAGGGCATCGCGCTCGCCCTGGCATCGGCCGAGGCCGCCGTACGGTGTCTGCGGGCGGGACGGCCGCAGGAGTACGAGGGCGCCTGGCGCAGACTCTCCAGGCGGCACCGGCTGCTGACCGAGGGGCTGCTCCGGGTCAGCGGCCACGCGGCCGGGGCCCGGCTGATCGTACCGGCGGCGGCCCGGATGCCGTCGCTGTTCGCGGCGGCGGTACGCGCCCTGCAGTGACGGCGCCGCCACAGGGCCGGGGCCGGCCGGCTCAGGGAGACAGGCCGTTCGCCGGGTCCGGCGGGGTCATCGCCCGTACCGAATGCGGCAGCACATGTGCGATGTAGTCCTCGATGGTCGCCTCCAGGCCCACGTCGCGCCCCGCGCGCTCCGACAGATACCAGCGGTGCTCCAGCACCTCGTGGTAGATCTGCGCCGCGTCCATCTCACCGCGCAGCTCCAGCGGTACGGCCCGTACCGTCGGCCGGAAGACATCGCGGACCCAGCGGTGCGCCAGCACCTCGGGGCGGGCGCCCAGCGGATCGCCCGGCGCGTAGTCGTCCTCGCCGGCCATCCAGCTCTCCAGATCGTTGAGCAGGCGCCGCGCCTGGTTCTCCTCGGCGTCCAGACCGGTCAGCCGCAGCAACTGCCGCTGATGGTGGCCGGCGTCCACCACCTTGGGCAGAAACGTCACCGTGTCGCCCATCGGGGAGCGCTCGATCTGCATCTCCGCCACATCGAAGCCCAGATCGTTGAGGCGCCGGATCCTGCGGTCGATGTAGTGCCGCTTGTCCACCGGATACACCGACTCGCGCGTCACCTCGTGCCACAGGTCCTCGTACCGCCGGACGATCGCCGCGCCGAACGGCACCGGGTCCACCGACGGATGGAGCGCGCCCGAGGCCTCCAGGTCCATCAGCTCCCCGGCGATGTTCACCCGGGCCAGCTCGATGTCGTACTCCCGCTGGCCCCGGCTCAGGTTCGGCTGGATCTGCCCGGTCTCGGCGTCCACCAGATACGCGGCGTACGCCCCGGCGTCCCGGCGGAAGAGGGCGTTGGACAGTGAGCAGTCGCCCCACGCGAACCCGGCGAGATGCAGCCGTACGAGCAGCACCGCCAGCGCGTCCATGAGCCGCTTGACGGTCGAGGGCCGCATCGTCGACTCGAACATCGAACGGTAGGGGAGCGACCCCTTGAGATGGCGGGTGATCAACGCGGGCTCCAGCGGCTCGCCGTCCGCGTCCACCCGTCCCGTCACCACCGCCAGCGCGTCCACGGCGGGAATGCCGAGCCGGTGCAGATCGCGCAGCAGCCCGAACTCCCTGACCGCGCCCCGCTCGGATATCTCCTTGACCGCCACCACCTCGGGTCCGGCGGACGCGAAGCGCACCACATGGCGGGAGATACCACGGGGGAGCGCCACGAGGCAGTCGTCGGGCCACTGGTCGAGAGGTGTGTTCCACGGCAGATCGAGGAGCACGGCCGGCTGCTCGGGATTGGTCGCGCTGATCTGGAGCGCCATCGTGCCTCCTACGACGGTCGTCGGGCGGGCACCGGATCCGGAACCGCCCACCACAGTGTGCCGGTACGCGTACGGGCCCCTGGACGGGGCCCGGTGGGTGGCTGGGGTGTACACGCGTTTAACCTGAGGGGGGTGAACAGTTGTGCACCCCCGCACTCCTCGTGACTCCTCTTGATCCCTCACCCTCGATTCCTCACCCGTACGGAGAGAGATGACCGAAGCGCGAGAAGCGATATCCGGGCCCGGCGCCCCGCACCACCCCCGGTTCCTCGTCGCCGTCCTGGCGTTCTGCGGGGTGGTGGTGGCGGTGATGCAGACGCTGGTCGTACCGCTCCTGCCGCACATCCCCGCCCTCACCGGAGCCACCCCGACCGCCGCGAGCTGGCTGGTCACCGTCACCCTGCTCACCGGTGCCATCTGCACCCCCGTACTCGGGCGTGTCGGCGACATGTACGGCAAGCGCAGGGTGCTCCTCGCGTCCCTCGGCGTGCTGGTCGCCGGGTCCGTGCTGTGCGCGGCCAGCTCGCAGATAGGAGTGCTGATCGCCGGGCGGGCGCTCCAGGGCGCCGCGCTGGCCGTCGTGCCGCTGGGCATCAGCATCATGCGCGACGAACTGGCGCTCGAGCGGGTGCTGCCCTCGGTCGCGCTGATGAGTTCGACCCTGGGCATCGGCGCGGCCGTCGGACTGCCGGTCGCCGCGCTCGTCGTGGAGCACTCCGACTGGCACACCATGTTCTGGGCCTCGGCCGGGCTCGGAGTGCTCGACATCGCACTGGTGCTGCTGTGCGTACCGGAGTCGCCGCTGCGCACCCGGGGCCGCTTCGACACCCTGGGCGTTCTCGGGCTCTCCGTGGCGCTGGTCTGTCTGCTGCTGGCGGTCACCCAGGGCGGCGGATGGGGCTGGACATCCGCCCGTACCCTCGGACTGCTCGCGCTGTCGCTGGTGACCGCAGTGCTCTGGGGCTGGTACGAGCTGCGCTTCACCACCCCCATGGTCGACCTGCGGGTCTCGGCGCGGCCCGCGGTGCTGCTGACCAATGTGGCCGCGCTGCTCATCGGCTTCGCCTTCTACGCCAACTCCCTGGCCACCGCGCAGATGGTGCAGGAACCGACGAGCACGGGTTACGGACTGGGCGCGTCCATCGTGGTGAGCGGGCTCTGTCTGCTGCCCGGCGGGCTGACGATGGTCGCGCTGTCCCCGGTGTCGGCCCGGATCTCCGCCGCGTACGGCCCGAGGACCACGCTGGCGCTCGCCTCGGCCGTGATGGTGGCCGGCTATGTGGTCCGTTTCTTCACAAGTCACCAGCTCTGGACGATCGTCCTCGGCGCGACAGTCGTCGCCGCGGGCACCGCCATCGCCTACTCGGCGCTGCCCGCGCTGGTGATGCGCGCCGTGCCGGTGAGCGAGACCGGTGCGGCCAACGGCCTCAACACCCTGATGCGGTCGGTGGGTCAGGCGTTCTGCAGCGCCGCCGTCGCCGCCGTACTCACCCGTGTCACCTTCGAGGCCGGCGGGCGCACGGCGCCCACCCTCCACGCGTATCTGCTGGTCTTCCTGATCGCGGGCGGCGCGGCACTGCTCGCACTGGCCGTCACGCTGTGTCTGCCGGCGCAGCGGATCACCGTCCCGGGTACCGTCGGGCGGGACGACCGGACGGCGTCGCTCGCCCAGGAGGGCACATGAACGGGCAGGCAGCGGGCGGGACCGCCGACGACGGCGGCTCACCGAGCGGATCTTCCACGGGCGCGGCACCGGAGGCGGCGGGGGGCCCGGAGGCGGGCACCGGACCCGAGGCGGGCACCGGGCCTGAGGTCGGCAGCGGACCCGGGACCGGCAGCGGACCCGAGGCCGGCACCGGGCGCGCCGCGATTCTGCGGGCCGCCCGGCGCGCCTTCGCCTTCCGTCCGTACGCCGAGGTGACCCTGCGCGGGATCGCCGCCGAGGCCGGGGTGAGCGCCTCGCTCATCGTCAAGCATTTCAGCACCAAGGAACGGCTGTTCAACACCGTCGCCGACTTCGGGCCCGCGGCCGACCTGCTGTTCGCGGCGCCGCCGGACTCGCTCGGCCGCCATCTCGTGCTGACCGTGGTCCGCAGCCGTCGCGAGCAGCAGGCGGACCCACTGCTCCGCGTCGTCTTCGCCCTCGGCAACGACGACGAGCGCGTCCTGCTGCGCGAACGCTTCGGCGAGCAGATCACCCGGCGGCTGGCGGCTCTGCTGCCCGGCCGCGAACGGGCCCTGCGCGCCGAGCTGGTCGTCGGTCAGCTTCTCGGTCTCGGCGCCACGCTCAGCCTGCACCGCGAGGGCGCCAACGCACGGGCCACACCGGAGCAACTGGCCGCGCTGTACGGCCCGTCGCTCCAGCGACTGATCAACGGCTCCACTGACTGATCGTCAGCGGGTGATCAGCAGCTCGGTGTTGCGGTCCATCAGTTTGCCCGCGGGCGCGGTGGTCGAGCCGGGCGCGTTGTGCGCCAGCTCCCGGTAGAGCGCGGCCAGTCCGGTCTGCGAGAGATCCCCGAAGTCCGTACCGTGCGGCGCCGCCGACTCGATCAGCGTGGTGAACAGGGACAGTGTGCCATCCCTGTTGTCGGTGATCTCGATGATCCTGGCGAGCTGCGGGAAGTCGATGTGCGAGGCGGTGGTGATCTCCCAGAAGGAGCCACGCGGATTGATCGAGTTCCGGTGGCTGTGACCGTTGACCCAGGCCAGCACCGACCGGTGCTTGTTCAGCAGCTCCAGCACCTCTTCGCCGTTGTGCCGGGTCTCGCCGGGACGGGCGGGATCGGGATGGGTGTTGGTCATCGTCCAGCTGTTGTGATGGCTGAAGACGACGACGTACTCGTCCCGGTGCTCCTTGAGCCGCCGCTTCAGCCAGGCGAACTGGGCCGAGTCGAGCGAACCGGTGAAGTGCCCGGCCCGGTCGGTGGTGTCGAGGCTGATACCGGTGATGTTCTCGCCCATGGGGAAGGTGTAGTAGAGCGTGTCGCTGTCGAGATTCGCCTTCGTGTAACCATGGCCGACCGGACCCGCCCCCACCCGCGACGGGTCGAGATGTGCGGACACGTACTCACGCGGGCCGAACGGCGCGCGGCCCGGGTCCGGGGTGATGGAACGCATCGAGCGCTTCGACTCGCGCAGCAGATCGATCAGTTCACCGCCGCCCGGCCGGCTGCCCTTCGCCAGGATCTTCGACAGCGTCTTGGCGTCACCGTTCGAGACGTCGTACAACTTCCGTGCCCCGACGGCGAATTCGGCCAGATAGCCGGTGCGGTCGGCGATGGCGCCGCTGGCCAGGCTGTCATGGTTGCCGACGGTCGAGTACCAGGGGAGCCGCAGACCGGGGCTGTTCACCGAGCGGATCGCGGCGTCCAGGAAGCCGTCGATCTGGGGGAAGCCGTACTCCTTGTCGGTGTCACGACGCGAGTCCTCCGGATGCCAGAACAGCCGCTCGCCGGAGTTCTGCACGCCCTCGTACCGGCGGCTGTCGCCCGTATTGGGGGAGATGCGCCCACCGCTCATGACCGTGAGATACCAGTCCAGCTCCGCCAGCGAGTTGTTGTCGGTGTTGTCTCCGGTGGTCACGGCGAAGGTCAGCTCCGCACCGGTCGCGGGCCCGGACCTGATGGCGTTGATCTGCTCGATCAGCGCCACCGCTCCCGGTACGGTCAGCGCCTCCTGGGGCCGCCACCCCGACACCCCCTGCGAGCGCAGGTACTCCGTGCGCACCGGGTGCTGAACGTCCGTCAGATGCATATCGGTGAGCTGTACGAAGGAGCTGAGCACCGTGCGCCGGGCGGCCCGGCCGGCCCGGGGCGCCGCCAGGGACTCCCGTACGACCCGACGCCAGCCGGGTCCGTCGCCGAGCCGCCGGAAGGCCGCCGAGGAGTCGCGGGGCGCGGCGACGGTCTCCAGCGTCGTACGGGCGGGAACGCTGCGCGTGGGCGAGGCCGCGGGGGTACGGGGCACCGGCACCGAGGACGCGGCCGTCGCTCCGGGCGCCGCGGCGGCCTCACCGGGACCGCCGCCCGCGCCGAGCGCCAGACCGATGCCCGTGGAGATGCCGACCGCTCCGGTCGCGGTGAGGAAGGAACGGCGGTCGACTGCGGCGACTGCGGAGCGTATGCGTGTCATGGGTGCGGTCTCCCGAGTGCGAGCGCATCAGCAAGAGCGCCGGGGGACTGCCCCCTGGCTACTCCTCGATGTTCGGCACACGGCGTGGCCTGCGCGTGAACGACATTCCAACTGCGAACACCCATCACTGCACAGGGATCACCCGCGTCGGCGAACCGTCGTCGGGTCCATGACCGCAGGACGGAAACCGGTCACTCGGTGTTCACCATGAGGGGAAGTGGCGCGTCCGCGGCATCACACTCCACCGGCCGGGCCCGTCCCTCGGCTCCGATGTCTCCGCCCTGGGGCCGATCTTAGCTTCTGCTACGGCCGTCGCCGGGGCGTGGCCGCCGCGTGGGGGACTCCGTGAGCGGTCGGTTGTCGTACCCCCGTGGCAGAGTCTTCGACGGACCCGGCGCGATGCCGCGTCGAGCCATGGACGTATGCCCGTACGTCCCTATGTCCTTGTGCCCCTGGGCCGCCGTGCCCCGAGCCGATCCCGAGCAGGAGATGGCGTCATGCCCGACCGTACGACCCCCGTCGCCGAGGCGCTCGCCGAACTGGCGGAGCTTCTCGCGCCCGGCCGCCCCGCCGTCACCGAGGAGGTCCTGCTGGCGTACGAGGACCCGGATACATATGTACGGACGTATGCCGGGCGGCTCGACGAACGGGGGATCGACGAGCCTGTCGACGACCTCGCCTGGATCGCGCTCGTCGACGCGCTGACCGCGCGGGGGCTGCTCGCGGAGGTCGACTGGAAGGAGAGCGGCGAGGAGATCAGACGCCAGGTCCGCGCCCTCGAATCCCGTCCGGCCACGGATCCGTGGTCCCTCTCCGGCGAGGCGGACAGGGCGGAAGAGCTCGACACGTACGCCTTTCTGACTCGCTACGGCGCGCTGCATCTCGACGTGGGCACGGCGCTCGCGGTCCTCGACATCGAATCGGACTGCTATCCACTGGTCCTTCTCCCGGCGGCCCGCGCGGCCGAGCTGACCTCGCTGGCCCGGCGTGCCGGATTCGCCGCGGCCGTCCTTCGACCGGACGGAATCCAGGGACTCCCGGTTGGATCTTGCTGGGCCCTGAACCAGCCAGATCCGAACGAAAGACCTTAGCCCGCCGTGATCACGACCGGGCCGCCGTGCGGGTCCGCGCCGTCTATCCAGTCGGCGGAGGCGTACAGCGGACGGTTCGGCACACTGCCCCGGCGAAGCCGTTCGCGGTGCAGGAAGCGGCCGTCCTGGGAGATGACCAGCGCCGACAGCCGCCCGGCGGTACGGGTCGTACGGAGGGTGAACCGGCCCAGCGGCGGCCGGGGGCCCCGGGGGTCGATACGGTTCGGCGCGACCCAGCGCAGCGGCGCGTCCACCTCCACCGGCACCTGCCCGCCCGGCCAGGCACCGTCCGCGAGATGGCGGAGGACGGGTACGGCGACCAGCGTGCCCTCCCGGGCCGCGGTACCCGCCGGTTCCACGGCGTGCAGCAGATTGCCCACGGCGAAGACGCCCGCCGCGGCCGTACGGAACGCGGTGTCGACCGCCGGGCCCCGGGTGCCGCGGTCCAGTTCGATCCCGCCGAGGCGGGCGAGTTCATGGTCGGGGATCCAGTCGCCCGTGAAGACGACCGTGTCGCAGGCGACGGTCGTCGTCCTGCCGTCCCTGTGCCGCAGCGCGACCCCGGCGAGCCGGCCGCGGCCGAGCAGTCCGGTCACCGTCGTCCCGGTGAGCAGCGGAACGCGGTGATGCAGCCGGGCGCCGAGGCCCGACGCCCAGGAGGTCTGGTGGCGCGGCTGGTCCGTGACCATGGCCGCGATCTCGACCCCCGCGCCCCGCAGCGTACGGACGGCGGAGTAGCCGACCGGTTCGGCGCCCACGACCAGCGCCCGAGTCCCGACCCGCTGATGGCGCAGATGGACGGCCTGCTGCAACTCGCCGGTGGTGAACACACCGGCCGGCCGGGTCCCCGGCACCAGTCGCGCGCTGCGCGGGCGTTCGCGCGCGCCGGTGGCGAGGACGACCGCCCCCGCGGTGATGCGTTCGAGCCCCGCCGGGCTGGTGGTGTCCAGGGCCAGCGTTCCCCGGCCCGGCTGCTCCGCCCAGCCGGTGACCGAGACTCCCGTACGTACGGTGGCGCCCGCGCCCGCCGCCAGCTCGCACCAGTGGCGCGCGTACGCCGGCCCGCTCATCGGGCGCCGCAGTTCGCGCAGCCCGAATCCCGAGTGGTAGCAGTGGCGCGGGACACCCCCGGCCTGCTCCTCGCGGTCGACGACCTCGACCGTACCGGCGCCCGCCGCGGCCAGCCGGGCCGCCGCCGCCAGCCCAGCGGGACCGGCGCCGATCACCAGCACATCGACCGCACGCGTCCGCCGGCCGGGCCCGGGGGCGGCCAGACCGTCCCGGTTCGTCGCGCTCATGGTCCGACCTCCGGCAGCAGGGACGACGTGCCGCTTCCGGACGCACGGGAGGCGGTGGAAGCACCGGTACTGCCCGGACCACCGGGACCGCCGGCCGCTTCAGAGGTGCCTTCAGGGCTGAACAGTGCGCGCACGGCCGCGCCGCAGTAGAACCCCTGGCACCGGCCGCCCCGGGCGCGGGTGCGCCGCCGCAGCCCCTCGGGCGTGCTCGGCGGGATCGTACTCGCGAGCGCGTCCCGGATCTCCCCGTGGGAGACCCGCTCGCAGTGGCAGACGATCCGTCCGTACTCAGGATCGGCCGCGATCAGATCGGCGCGCTGGTACGGGCGCGGAAACGCCTCGCCGATGTTCGGCATCCGTACCGCCGGGCGCTCGCTCGGCTCGCCCAGCTTCTCGCCCGCCTCGGTGAGCAGCTCCACGACATGCGCGGCGATCGCCATCGACGCCGTGAGCCCGGTGGAGCGGATACCGCCCACGGTGAGACAGCGCCGGTCCGGGTCGCAGCGGATCCGGTAGTCGGACTCCTCGGTGGCGGCGCGCAGCCCCGCGTAGACGGCGGTGACCTCCTCGTCGAGCAGCTCCGGCAGGATGCGCTCGCCTCTCTCGCGCAGAAAGGCCAGCCCCTCCGCGGTGGAACCGGTCGCCGTCCTGTCGTCGAGATCCTCGGCGGTCGGGCCGAGCAGTACGTTCCCGTACACCGTCGGCGCCACCAGCACCCCCTTGCCGAGCGCGGTCGGTACCGGCAGCAGGATATGGCGGACCAGGCCGCGGGCCAGTTTGTCGAAGACCAGGAGCTGACCGCGGCGCGGTGTCACGGTGAAGTCGGCGTGGCCGAGCCACCGGTCGATCTCGTCGGCGTACAGTCCGGCGGCATTGATGAGGATGTGCGTACGCAACGGCCCCCGGACGGTGCTGAGTTCATGGGGCGCTCCGCCGCCGACCCCGGTCACCCGGCAGTTGAGATGCAGATCGGCGCCGTCGCGGACGGCCTCGGTGGCGTACGCGAGCGTGGTCGTCCAGGGGCAGATGATGCTCTCGCCGGGGACGGCCAGCGCGCCGAGCGCGCCCGGGCCGAGGTGCGGTTCGAGGGCGTACAGCTCGTCGGCGCCGATCAGCCGCGTCTCGTGGTACTCATTGCGGTCCGCCTTCTCCACCAGCCGTGGCAGGGCCGCCAGTTGCTCCTCGTTCCAGGCGACGAGCAGCGCGCCCACCGGTTCCACGGGGATGCCCGCCTCGGCGGCATAGGCGGCCAGCCGGCGCTGCCCCTCCCGTACGAGCCGGGACTCCAGCGAACCGGGCACCGCGTCGAAACCGGTGTGCAGAATCGCCGTGTTGGCCTTGGACGTCCCGTCCCCGACATCGCCGGACGCCTCGACCAGCGCGATACGCAGCGGATACCGGGACAGTTCGCGGGCGATGGCGGCGCCGACGACTCCGGCGCCGATGACGACGATGTCGTACACCTCGTCCGGCAGCGTTCCGGAGGTCGTGACAGCCATGATGCTCCAGTTCCCGGCTAGGGTCTTGTGGTGGGCGTCAGAGTACGGGTGAGCACCGCGTCCACCGCCGAGCGGAAGACGCCGAGCCGGTCCGCGGCCTCGGCCGGGCCGATACGCGGCTCGTAGATCGCGGAGGGCTTCCACTCGGGCACGACCTGACCGGGCGTCAGCTCGGGGTCGAGGCCGAGCCGGGCGAGCGTGCCCACTCCCAGCGCCGTGAGGTCCGGCCGCTCCGAGACCTCCACGGGTCTTTGCAGCAAATCAGCCTGAGTCTGCATCAGCAATGACGACCGCGTCAGACCGCCGTCGACGCGCAGGCTGCCCAGCGGCTCACCGAGATCACCGGCCACCGCGTCCGCCAGCACCACGACCTGCGCGGCGAGCCCCTCGCACAGCGCGCGCACCAGATGACCCGCGTTCGTGTCCAGCCCAAGACCGCTGATCGAGCCGCGCAGATCGCCGCGCCACCAGGGCGCCGCGAGTCCGGCGAGTGCCGGTACGAAGGTGACTCCGCCGCTGTCCGGTACGCCCGAGCCGACCGTGTCCAGATCGGCCGCCCCCGAGATCACCCCGAGCCCGGCCAGCCAGTCCACCGCGGACGCGGCCGTGAGGACCTGTCCGTCGAGGCAGTAGCTGGTCCGCCCGCCGAGCCGCCAGGCGACACAGCTCACCAGCCCCGATGTCCCCCGGAGCGGCCGGCCGCCGGTCTGCGCCAGCAGGAACGCCCCTGTGCCGTAGGTGCACTTGGCGGATCCCGGTGCGGTCACGTTCTGCGCGAGGAGCGCGGCCTGCTGGTCGACGATCACCCCCGTCAGCGGGATCTCGCCGCCGAAGGCCGTGGTGGTGCCGACCGGTTCCGCCGTATCGGTGATGCGGGGCAGCGCCTCCCCGGACAGCCCGAAGATGTCCAGGGCCTCCGGTGACCAGTCGACGAGGTCGAGGTCGAGCAGTCCGGTACGGCCCGCGGTCGCCGCGTCCGTGACGAACTCGCCGGTGAGCTGGTGGATCAGCCATGAGTCGCTGGTGGTGACGACCCCTTCGCGGGTCCGGTGCCGCCGGATCCAGGCCATCTTCGGCGCCGCGATGTACGGGTCGAGGGGCAGCCCGGTGAGATCCCTCAACCGCTCGCCGTGCGAAGCGAGTTCGGCGCAGAGGGACTCGCTGCGTCGGTCGTGCCACACGATCGCGTCCGTCAGCGGCGTTCCGGTGACCGGGTCCCAGGCGAGCACCGTCTCCCCCTGGTTGGCCAGACCGACGGCCGCGACCGGCTCCGCCGCCTCGGCGAGCGCCTCGCGCCCCGCGTCGAGTACGGACCCGAGCAGCACGGCCGGATCGATGTCCGCCGCTCCGCCGGAGCCGTGCCGGGGAGGCGCCGGGGCCGACCCCGTACCGATCACGCCCCGTTCGGGGCAGATGACCAGGGCCTTGGTGGACGAAGTGCCCTGATCGAGGGCGAGCACCGGCCGATCGGCCGCGTGGGCGCGCGGACGGCTGGATCGCTGGACTGGCGGCATGTCCTGTTTCTTCGGTTCGAGGGGCTGCGGGGCTTCGGGTTCGAGGGCCTTTCAAGTGTTCTTCGAGGTCTTCCGGGGGGCGGCCGGACCGGTTTTCCGGCGCTACGGAAGCCCCGTACCCGGGCGGGTTGATCGCTCAGCGAAAGCGTGGTGCAGGTCAGAGCAGGCGTCAAGGGTTCCAGGACGCCGCCGCGGAACCGGTTCCGGAGGGGCGTAACCTGCGTTGATCAACGGAGAGTTGCGAAAGATCAGCAAAGTGTTCGAGTGGACTCACCGCGCCCCCTACACTGATCGCCGCGGCGGCAGGCGTCCTTGACCGGTTTCGCCCTTGCCGTGGCCCACGTCAGGTCGGTGCCCGCGTACCGCCCATCCGGACCGCTCCACCCCTCTCACCGTTCCAGAGGATCTATGACGACCATCTTCTCAGCCGGGCGCCTCGTCGGCCCTGCCCGGCCCCGTCGTTACGAGCGGTCCTCGGCCGCCCGGGCCTCGTACCCCGGGTCCTCGGCGGCGCGGACGGATCCGAGCTGATGGCGAGCGACAACTTCCGCCCCGTCTACCATCCGGCGGGCCACGACAACGAACTGCGCGCGGCGGTACAGGATCTGCGCACCGGACGCTGGCTCGCGATGCGCAACCTCCTCGCCGGGACGTCCGACTGGGGCCGGTGGACCCAGCGGACCCAGATCCTCGCCGCCGTCGCCGCCGGTTCCGACGCCGTACAGACCTGGCGCGCCGAGGAGCCGGAGAGCCTCGCCGCCACCGTGATGCACACCCGGGTCATGGTGGAACGCGCGATACGGGCCCATCGCGACGGCCATACACGCACCCAGGAGCTGTGGCAGCAGGCCTGGGAGGCATGCCGGAGCGCCACCCGCCACGCTCCGGACGATCCGGTGCCCTGGGTGTGCCTGCTGGCGCTGGCCCGGCTCGACAGCGGGCAGCAGATGGACGAGCACCGGCTCGCGCCGCCCGGACCGATGCTGTTCCCCGGACCCTGGGGCCTGTTGGCCGAGGCCGAGAAGCGCGATCCGTTCAACCGCGAGGCATACCACCGTATGCTCCAGTTCGTCTACGCGCGGAGGAGTGACGGATCGCTCTCGGAAGCGGTCAACTTCGTTCAGTGGGCGGCCTCCGCCGCGCCCAAGGGGTCGCCACTGCACGCGCTGCCGCTGTTCGTCCGGGTCGAGCGCTACCGCCGCGAGAACGGCCACGAGAAGGCGCTCGACCTCCACTGGGTCACCGAGGACGCGACCCGGGACGCCCTGCGCGCCGTGCATCTCTGGTTCGACCACGCGGACCTGGCCGAGGCGTCGCTGCCCGATCTGAACCATCTCGCGCACGCCCTCTGGGGCTCGCTCCAATTCACCGAGGGGGCCAGGGTGTTCGAAGCGCTGGGCCCGTTCTACGCGACGGTGCCATGGGCGTACCGTACGCGGAGTCCCGGTGACGCGGCTCAGGCCGAGGACGTGTTCGTCCGTGCCCGCAGCCGCTGTCTCGGCAGCCGGGAGGGGCGGAACGGGCCGTCCGGCTGATCCGCCCCGCCGGGACCGTACGACGCGTCTCCGGCACGTACCGCGTCGCACGGCACCACTCGTACAGCTCTCCAGGCACAGCACCCGCACGGCACTCGTACGACACCACAGGCACCACCCGTACCGCACCACCGCACGGCACCACTCGCACCACCCGTATCGCACCACCCGCACGGCATCACTGGCACCATCCGTACCGCACCACCCGCACGGCACCATCCGTACCGCCGCACCATCCTGTTCGCTCGTGATTCCCCCTGTCAGTTCTTCTCCGTTTCCCTACTACAGGCGTTTCCCCGGAGGTACTTCCCGTGTCCGTTTCCCCACCGGCCTGGTCGAAGGCCGATCTCGTCCCGCAGAAGGACGAAGAGCAGCGGCTGCGCGAACTGGGCTATCAGCCCGTTCTCGCCCGTCGCATGGGCGGCTTCGGCAACTTCGCGATCAGCTTCTCGGTCATCTCCATCCTTTCCGGATGCATGACCCTGTACGGCTTCGGCATGGGCACCGGCGGCCCTTCGGTGATGCTCTGGGGCTGGGCGGGCGTCGGCCTCTTCGTCCTCTGCGTGGGCATGGCACTGGCCGAGGTGACCAGCGCGTACCCCACCTCGGGCGCGCTCTACTACATGGCCGACCGGCTCGGCGGACGCAAGTGGGGCTGGTACACGGGCTGGCTCAACCTGCTCGGACTGCTGGGGGCGATCGCCGGTATCGACTACGGCGCCGCGCTCTTCACCGGGGCTTTCCTGAACCTCCAGTTCGGCTTCGACCCGACGCCCGGCTGGACCATGGTCATATTCATGTGCATCCTGCTGCTGCACGCGACCCTGAACCTCTTCGGCGTCCGGCTGGTCAGTGTCCTCAACTCGATCAGCGTGTGGTGGCATCTCGCCGGTGTCGCCGTCATCGTCGGCGCCCTCGCCATCGTCCCTGACAGCCACCAGTCGCCGTCGTTCGTGTTCACCGAGTTCGTCAATGAGACCGGCTGGGAGAACCCGATCTATGTGGCGGCCATCGGCCTGCTGCTGGCGCAGTACACCTTCTCCGGATACGACGCCTCCGCGCATCTCTCCGAGGAGACCTCCAACGCCTCGGTGTCGGCGGCGCGCGGTATCGTCCGCGCCATCTGGGTCTCCTGGATCGCCGGCTTCGTGCTGCTCGCCGGACTCACCTTCGCGATCCAGGACTACGCGGGGACCCGGGAGAGCGCCACGGGCG
This sequence comes from Streptomyces odonnellii, assembly GCF_000981895.1. Lineage (GTDB taxonomy): Bacteria > Actinomycetota > Actinomycetes > Streptomycetales > Streptomycetaceae > Streptomyces > Streptomyces odonnellii. Next base: position 46,087 of record NZ_LATD01000054.1, read on the forward strand.
TGCCGCCGGCCCAGATTCTGATCGACGCCCTCGGCACCAGCGGCGCCACGGCGCTGCTGCTGCTCGTGATCGTGGCGCAGCTCTTCTGCGGCAACGCCGAGGTCGCCGCTGCCAGCCGTATGGTGTTCGCCTTCAGCCGTGACAACGCCCTGCCGGGCTCGGCCCTGTGGCGGCGGGTCAGCAGCCGTACCCAGACCCCGGTTCCGGCGGTCTGGCTCTCCGTCATCGTCGCGTGCCTGCTCGCCCTGCCGTCGCTGTACTCCACGACCGCGTACGGCGCGGTGACGGCCATCAACGTCATCGGCATCACTCCGGCGTACGCCATTCCGATCTATCTGAAGCTGCGCGCCGGCAACCGCTTCGAGCACGGCCCCTGGACCCTGGGCCGCTGGAGCAAGCCCATCGGCTGGATCGCGGTGATCTGGGTCGCGGTGGTCACGGTGCTGTTCTGTCTGCCGCAGTCCAACCCGGTGACCGTCGACTCGATGAACTACGCGGTGATCGCCCTGGCCATCGTGCTGATCCTGGCGACGGTGTGGTGGTACGTGGCGCGCAGCGCGTACAGCACTCCGCAGGCGTACGGCAACGCCCGTGAGCAGTCGGAGATCTCCGAAGGCATCGTCTGACGGCGGACGAGGGTGGTGTGTGGTGGATGTGCCGTCCATGGGGTTCCCGGACCGCACGTCCACCGCACACCGTTCCCGGCCCGCCGCCGGCTCACCGGAGAATCGTTCATTCTTGAAGGGGAATCGTTAATTCTCCTGGAGGAACTGCTTCGCCAGTTCCTCGCCCTGACGGGCCGTGGCGCTCTGATCCTCCAGGGACGGGACCTGCGAGTCCTTAAAAAGGATATACGTCACGCCTTCCCCCACACCGCCCCTGCTGGGGTCGGTCGCGATTCCGAGACCACGGGCCGCCGCGAACGACCCCTCCCCGATGATCCCCGGTGGTCCCGTGTCCCCGACGACCGCGTACTGCACCCGGTCGCCATGGATGACCGCCGCGACGGATCCGCCGCTGATGCCTGAGTTGCGGTAGTTCCAGATCCGGCTCGGGGTCGGCACGACGATGTACGGCAGTTCCTTGGCGTTCAGCGCCCTGCCACTGGACTCCGTATACGACGTCGCACTCTGGAAGTACGGGTCGGTCCTCTTGTTGCAACGGTCCGTCACCTGGCCGTCGCAGTCGATGTCCATGTCCGCCTTCCAGAACACGGCCCCGTTGGCGTCGCAGACGGGCACCGCGGTCGGAGCGCTCTCACGGGTGCGGTAGAGGCCGTTGGAGATCTGCCGGCAGCGGCTGACCTTGGAGAGCAGTGCCGCCGCGCTGACCGGTCCTTCGCCGACGGGCGCGTCGCCCACCGGTTCGTCCCCGACGATCCCGGGGTCGACGAGCGCGGGGTCGCCGGACCCGGGATCGACGGGCCCGGCGTCGGCGCGCAGTTCCGGCGCGGGCGGCCCGCCCTGCGGTTTCGCGCCCGGTGGCCCCGGTACACCGAGGCGCTCGGCCCGCGGCCCGTGACGCGGCTCATCGGTGGGCTGGGCCAGGGCGGGAAATACGGTGATGGGAACGGCCGCGGCGGTCAGCAGTGCCGTACCGGCGGCGATAAGCACATAAGTGCGAGGATGCACGGGGTGATGCCTTTCCTGGTTCCTGGACTGGATGCGGGCTCCCGACGGCTCCTGGACGGCGTTCAGGGACAGCGAGGGGCCCCGGACCGTGGCGGCCTAACGGCCGGGCGGAGGCTGACGCCGGTCGGTGCCTATGCACTCGCCCAGTCGTTCGAGGAACACTCGCTGTCCCGTTACCAGCGGTTCCACGGCATTCGCCAGATCGAACCAGCCGACACGGTCCAGTTCCGGGAACTCACGCACCACACCGGACCCCCTGGGCCACTCCATGGTGAAGGTGCCGAACACGGCCAGGGCGGGATCCAGATCCCCCTCCACGGCCCATGCGGTGACGGTCTTTCCGCCGCGCTGACGGGTTTCGCCGAGGGGGATCCAGGGCCCCTCGGGGACGGGCAGTCCCAGCTCCTCCCGGAACTCCCGGCGGGCGGCGTCCTCGGGCTCCTCCTCCGGCCCGAACTCACCCTTGGGGATCGACCAGGCGGCGGTATCGCGGCCCGACCAGTAAGGTCCGCCCATGTGTCCGAGAAGCACTTCGGCACCGGCGTTCCCGACCCGGTACAGGAGGAGTCCCGCGCTTCGTTTGCCCGACATGCCGTCAAGTCTCCGTGGGGGCGCGAAGCGTCGCCATTCGCGCGCCGGGGGGAGTGCGCCGCCCTCCGCGAGCGCCGGACCGGCTTTCGGCCGGGAACACCAGGGGCTCCGGCGCGCGATGACACGCCGGAGCATTACGGTGACGCGCCGAGCCCATCGTATGAACGATTGCGCCGAACGGCGCAGGGCCCGGCCTCCGTGGGGGGAGACCGGGCCCCTGTGTGCCGGGGGATCGGCGTGGGTCACGGGACCGACCGGGGGTTTACGGGAACGACGTGATGGTCGACGGGACCGTCGAGGTTCCCGAGGTCGGTGACCCCGTGCTGTTGATGACGTGGTTGTACTGGCCCATGCCACCGAGGGATACGACCAGCAGGTCGTGGAACTTCACACCGGGTTTCACCGGTGCCTGGAATCCGTGGTCCTGCCGGATGTTCGGGTCCGAGGTGTAGTTGCAGTAGCTGCCCAGACCCCAGCCCTCGTGGTTGTTGACGGAATCGGCGACCTTGTAGGCTGCGAATCCCTTGATGCTGCCGTTCTGGATCGACGCCTGGTTGGGCGCGTCGTACGCCTTCTCGTTCTGGAAGAAGATCGTCCGGCCGTTCTCGCCGTACCACTCCACGTCGTACTTGTTGAAGTGCTCGACGAACAGACCGGTGGCCAGGACATCGTCACCGTTGACGCGGACGCCGTAGTCCGCGCGGTTGGTCTCCCAGCCGACGCCCGCGCCATGGTCGGCACGCCAGACCCAGGTGTGGTCGATGATCGTGTCATCGCTGTTGATCACCATGCTGGTGGTGGCCTTGCCGGGGCCCGCGCCACCGATCCGGATGAAGACGTCCTGGACCGTGGTCGGGTTCGCGGAGTGGTCGGCGGCCGCGCCCGCCGGGCCGACCTCCAGCAGCGTCGGGGAGTTCACCGGACCGGCGTCGATCAGGAAGCCGGCCAGCTTCACGCCGTCCACATCGGTGACCTTCATCGCCGTCACCCCGTTGTCCGGGACGATCGTGGCGAGACCCAGACCCAGGACCACCGTGTTGGCGCGGGTCACGTTGATGGTCTGGTCGACGTGGTAGACACCCGGCGTGAAGAGCAGGTTGAGCCCCTGCGCCAGCGCCTGGTTGATCGTCGCCGCGGTCGCGCCCGGCTTGACCACGTAGAACTGGTCGAGCGGCAGGGACTGGCCCTGCGGCGCGCCATTGCCCCAGGTGGTGCCCCGGGCGTTGGTGCGCTTGGCGGGGACGAACACCTTGTAGGCGTTGCCGTCCAGGTAGAGGAACGGCTTCTCCCGCGAGGTGGGCGTGTTGTTCAGAGTGGTGTACGGCGGGTTCGGGAAGCTCTGCGCGGGCGCGCCCTCGACCCCGGAGAACACCATGTTCCAGACGCCGTTGGTCCAGCCGCCGACGGAGCTGTCACGGGTGTACCACTGCTGCTGGGAGTACGGGCCGACCGTGCCGTCGATCTTGCTGTCGGCGATGTAGCCCCCACTGGCCCAGCCGTAGCCGTTGGGCGCCAGGTTGAGCCCGCCCTTGACGTGCATACGACGGAACGGCGCGGCCTGCGCGACCGCCCAGCGGTTGGTGCCGCTGACCGGGTTGAGCGCGAGGTTCTCGGCGGAGCGCCAGAAGTTCTGGGTGGCGTTCCCGTTGAACCAGCCGGCGTCCACGGTCACATCACCGTTGAAGGTGGTGTCGTCGGGCGACAGACCGAGACCCGAGATCGAGGTGTAGAAGCCGAGCTGGGCGTTGATGTTGTTGTACGTGCCCGGCTTGAACAGGAACTGGTAGCGGCCGGAACCGAACTGGTCGGCCTCCTGACGCTTGAAGACCTCATCGAGCCTGCCCTGGATGTTCGGCGTCGACGGGTCGAAGACGATGACGTTGGGGCCGAGGTCACCGCCGCCCGGGATCGGGTCGCCGGTGCCGCCCGAGGTGCCGCCGTAGATCTGGAACTCCCAGAGCGAGTAGCCCCACTGGGTGGCCCGCTGGGTGCCCGTCAGCTTCACGTAACGGGCGCTGCCCGAGACATTGAGCGTCTCCGTGCCACCGGGTCCCGTGGTGGTGGAGTACGCCTGGGTCCAGCCGTTGCCGTCGGTCGAGAACTCGATCTTGTACGCCTTGGCGTACGCGGTCTCCCAGTTCAGGACGATCTGGCTGACCGCGGCGGTGGAGCCGAGGTCTATCTGGATCCACTGCGGGTCGGCAGCGGCGCTCGACCAGCGGGTCCCGGTGTTGCCGTCGTTGGCGCCGGCGGCGGGGGTGCCCGCGTTCTCCACGCTGGAGACGGTCACGGCCTTGCCCTGCGAGAGCAGGGTGGGAGCGGCCTGGGCGGTGGTGCTGGGAATGAGGAGCAGCAGCGAGGCGATCAGCGTGGCCGCGACGGAGGCGGCCAGTCCTCGCCGGCGTCCCGGAGCGGTTCTCCGGAACACCGGTGGAGTGAGCGGAGGAGCGTGCATGGGCAGGTCTCCTGAGTCATTCGGACAACGGGGCAGGCGGAGCGGGAGGGAAATAAAGCCGGAGAGCGCTCTCTCGGTAGAGGAGATGCTTCTCTCGTGTTTCGGACACGTCAAGAGTTGTGCACGAGGCCGTCAGGTTCGGTTGTGCTGCCGACAACAAATAACGGGCGGGACGCGGTGATTGTCGGGTTTTGTGGGGTGACCGGAGCGTGTCAGGTGGGTGTCGTTTCAGAATCTGACGACGGGGGTGGGGTGCGCGAAACATTGCTACGAGATCCGGGTAGCGTCGATAACTGAAGGGTGTTAACGTTGCTTCTGGGGGTGCGGAACGGCGTACCCCGACCGGAAGGGAGCACTGTCATGCCTGAGACCCCTGCGAATGCGAACGTCGCGAGCGTTGAGAACGGCACGCTTCCCGGGCCCCGGGTGGCCATCGTCACCGGCGGCTCGCGCGGCATCGGCCGGCAGAGCGCCGAGCGTCTGGCGGCGGACGGGTATGCGGTCGTCGTCAACTACGCCGGGAGCGAGAAGGAGGCCGACACGGTGGTCGAGGCCATCACCGCCGACGGCGGCCGGGCCATCGCTGTCCAGGCCGATGTCGCCGACGAGACGGCGGTCGCCGCCCTCTTCGACGCCGCGACCGAGACCTATGGCGGAGTCGATGTGGTCGTCCACGCCGCGGGCCGGATGGTGCTGTCGCCGCTGGCCGAGCTGGAGCTGGACGCCCTCGACGCCATGCACCGCACCAATATCCGCGGCACCTTCGTCGTGGGCCGGGAGGCGGCACGCCGTCTGCGGAAGGGCGGAGCGATCATCAACTTCTCCAGCTCCGTGCTGGGGCTGGCCCTGCCCGGATACACCGGTTATGCCGCGAGCAAGGGAGCCGTCGAGGCGATCACGTTGATCCTCGCCCGCGAGCTGCGCGGCCGGGACATCACGGTGAACGCGGTGGCGCCGGGGCCGACCGCGACCGCGCTGTTCCTGGACGGCAAGGACGAGGAGACCATCGCGCGGATGGCGGCCCAGCCGCCCCTGGAGCGTCTGGGCACTCCGGAGGACATAGCCGAGGTCGTCGCCTTTCTGGCGGGCCCCGGCCACTGGGTCAACGGGCAGATCCTCCGGGCGAACGGCGGCATCATCTGATCGTTTGCCCGCGCGATCCGGGGTGGTCCGTGGCGCCCCGTGATGTTCTGGAGTCCCTCCGTGCGGGTGCGGGTGCCGGCGGGTGGTGATGCGGGCGCCGACGGGGGTGGCGCACGGTCACGGTCAAGAGGTGCTGGAGGTGGCCGTTGGCGAGGAGACCGCGGCGTCCTGTGTGTCGGGCGTGTGGGGGGCGCCGGGGATATCCGGGGTGTCGTGGGTGCCTGGGGTTCCCGGGGTGTTCGCCACGCGTTCAAGCCACTCGGACAGCAGCGCGGCCTCGACCGCGGTGAGCGCCGAGGGCGGCGACTGGCGCAGCAGCGCCCCCAGCCGGGCCGCGGCCGCCGGGGTCTCGGTGCCGGGAGCGGCCGGAGCGGCGGACGCTCCGCCGTTGGGCATGGGGGAGCGCATTGCCTCGGGGGTGAACACGGCCGCGTGCAGGGAGTCCCGTACCCGCCGGGACATCTCGGGATCGGTGAAGGTGGCGGGCCGGGAGACCAGCGTCAGTGCCACGCCCACATTCGCCGACATGATCATCTGGGCAGCCAGCTCGGGCGAGATGCGCAGCAGCCCGAGAGCCGCCGCGCGCTCCAGGTCGCGGGTGAGGATCCGGTGGGACTCCAGGGCCGAGGCGGGCGGCTTCCGCATCGCGGGAGAGTTCATCAGCCGGTACAGATTGGGATTCGCCACCGCGAACGCCACATGGGAGTCCCAGCCCTCGCGCAGGTCCGTGATCGGGTCCGCGCCCGGCTCATGGAGGCGCTTGGTCGCCAGATAGGCGTCGAAGCCATGGTCGACGACAGCGGAGAGAAGTCCCTCCTTGTCGCCGAACTGCCGGTAGAGCACCGGCGCGCCGACCTGGGCGGCGTCACAGACCGCCCGCGTGGAGATATCGCCGTTCGGCGACTTCGCCAGCAGCTCGGCGGCCACCTCCAGAATGCGTGTTCGCGTGCTCATGAAAGGGATGCTACCAACTGGACGGTAGCGCTGCTATCGCTTGGGCGTATCTGCCGCTACGGCTCGAAGGCTGGCCATCGGTCTGGGTTTCTCGCGCCTCTGCGATTCCGGATAGAAGGTCCCATATGTAAAGATTTAGCAAGAAAGGTTAGGCTTCTTGTTCGAACACATGAGCCTCGGCGACCGGGTGGAAGGACGACGGGGCTCCCGGCCCACCTCCGGAGCGGGGCGCATGGCAGGACGCAATCGGGACCGCAGCCGAGTGGCGATAGGCGCTGACGAGAGGCTCGCGCTGAACCGTATGGGGAGCTTCGACTGGGATCTGGAGAGCGGGATCCTGGAGCTCGACGCGGCGGCGCTCGAGGTGTTCGACCTGCGCCCGGACGAGTACGACGGCACGGCCGACGCCCTGTTCTCCCGGTCACCGTGCGAGGAGCGGGTACGACTCAGGGCCGTCGTGGACGCGGCCGTCCGTGAGGGCCGCTCGTCGTACGGCTCGTACTTCCGGTTGACCCGCCGCAACGGCGCGTACCAGTGGACCCACACCCGGGGGCGGATCCTCCGGGACGACGGGGGCCGCGCGTACCGCATCGTAGGAATCGTCCGTAACGCCATGGCCGAACTCACCGAATGCTCCACCCTGGCCGGTCCTCCGGAGATCGGTCGGCAAGGGCTGAACGGCCTGGTGCAGAGCACTACGGAAGCCCTGTCCAGGGCGGTCACCGTGGACGATGTCGCGGCCGTGCTGACCGGGGCGGGCGGGCTGGAGCGGTTCGGCGCCGACGGGCTGGCACTCGGCCTGGTCGAGGGCGGCAGGCTCAGACTCATCGCGCTGGCCGGGGAGTCCATGGAGGCCCTGGACGATCTGCGGCTGCACCGCCTCGACGGATCCCTGCCGCTCGCGGATACCGTCCTCAACCAGCGGCCGCGCTTCGTCACCTCGCTGCGCGAGCTGGTCATCGACCGCTTCCCGGGGCTGCGGCCCTATGTCGGCAGGCTCGGATTCAAGGCGGCGGCCTTCCTTCCGCTGGTCGCCCAGGCCCGCTCCATCGGCTGCCTCGCGCTCTTCTACCGACGGCGCACCCACTTCTCGTCCGAGACCCGCACGATGTGCATGGTGCTGGCCGGGATCGTGGCCCAGTCGCTCCAGCGCGCCGTCCTCTTCGACCAGGAACGCGAGTTCGCGACCGGCCTCCAGGCGTCCATGCTGCCCCGCGACATCCCCGAGTTCCCCGGTGCCGAGATCGCGGTGCGCTACCACGCGGCCTGGAGCGGCAGAGAGGTCGGCGGCGACTGGTACGACGTCATCGCCCTGCCCAGGAACCGGGTCGGGGTGGTCGTCGGCGACGTCCAGGGACACGACACCCACGCCGCCGCCGTCATGGGACAGCTACGGATCGCCCTGCGCGCCTTCGCGGGCGAGGGCCACGCGCCCCCAACCGTGCTGGCCCGTGCCTCCCGCTTTCTCGCCGAGCTGGACACGGAACGCTTCGCGACCTGCACCTATGCCCAGGTGGACCTGTCCAGCGGGATCGTACGAGCCGTACGTGCCGGACATCTCGGCCCGCTCATCCGGCACACCGACGGACGGACGAGCTGGCCCAATCTGCGCGGCGGGCTCCCGTTGGGCTTCGCCACCACCTTCGGACAGGAGGACTTCCCCGAGACCCGGCTCGATCTCGCCTCCGGGGAGACACTCGTGCTGTGCACCGACGGGCTGGTCGAGGAGCCCGGCCATGACATCGCGGCCGGTATGGACACGCTTGCCGGCATCGTCAGATCGGGCCCCGGCCCGGCCGGCTCGCTGGCCGACCATCTCTCGGGCCGGCTCTGGCAACAGTGGGGGACCGGCGACGACGTGGCGCTGCTCGTCCTGCGCCGCAGGCCCGATCCCGGTACCGGCCAGGCGCCCCGGATCCACCAGTACGTCCATCAGGCCGACCCGGAGGGCCTGGTCGAGACCCGCGCCGTGCTCCGCCAGGCCCTGGCGGACTGGGATCTGACGGCGCTGACGGACGATGTGGAGCTGGCCGCCGGCGAACTGCTGGTGAATGTGCTGTTGCACACCGAGAGCGGCGCCGTGCTCACCCTGGAGGTCCTGCCCGACCCGGCCCGCCGCGTACGCCTCTGGGTCAAGGACCGCTCCAGCGCCTGGCCCCGCCGCCGTAACCCCGGCGAGGCGGCGACCTCCGGCAGGGGCCTGCTGATGGTGGACGCCGTCGCCACCCGATGGGGTGTCGAACCGAGAGGGGAGGGCAAGGCGGTCTGGTGCGAGTTCGAGTCGATAGGGAAGTGCGCCTGAGGGGGCGTGCCTAAGGGTGCGTGCCTGGGGGGTGCGGCTCCGGAAGGCACGACTCAGGAGCACGGCTCAGGGGCCGTCCACCGCGTCCGCGACGGTGTCCAGGAACCGCGCGTGCGCGAGATGGCTGCACGGTGCCTCCGGATTCCAGGCCACGATCCGCGCCCGCTCCTCGATGGCGCGCCAGTGCGTGTTGTCCAGGAGCCGCGTGCGTGGCGCCGCGTTCGCGCGGACATCGGCGAGCACGATGTCCGGTTCCAGCGCGGCGGCCTCGGCCCAGGTGACCGTACGCCAGTTGGCGCCGCCGCCCTCCTCGGGGTCGATGAGATCCACGCCCAGCTCACCGACCGCCCGTAGATCCGGCCAGGTCAGCGGCCTGGCCAGATACGCGGTCTCCGAGTCGGCGGCCGACAGGGCCACCACCCGGGGCGCGCCCGGCCGCCCCGCCGCGGCCCGCAGCCGCGACTCCGCCCGCTCCAGCTCGGCCACCGCGGGCGGGCGTGGCGCGTCCAGCGCGCGGGCCAGTGCCGTGAACCGGTCCCGGATGCCGTCGAGCGTACGGTCCTTCCCCACGTCCAGGACGACCACCGGCAGCCGCTCCTCCAGATGCTTCGCCGCCTCCGGGTCGATGCCGTACACCTGCCCGCCGCCATAGCTGACCGCGACCACCAGATCCGGTTCCGCCGCGTGCAGCGCCTCCAGATCGAGTGCGCTGCCCGCGCCGAACGAACGCAGCCCGTCGAGGGGCAGCTCACCGGCCTTCGCCGGATCGGGAGCCTCCCCGTCATGGTGGGAACCGAAGATTCCCAGGGGCCGCAGGCCGTGGTCCCACAGAGTCGCGCCCGCCTGTATATAGGCCACGACCCGGGCCGGCCGGCCCGGCGCGACGGTCAGATGGCCTCGGTCGTCAGTGAACTCCCAGCTCTTGCCCGGGTTCATGTCTCGCCTCGTTCCGCTTGTGATTCCGCTCGGGGTTCCGTGCGTGGTGGCGCGGCGTCCTGCGGGGGTGTTCGTACGCGTTGTTCGCGTGGGCGCCACCCACTGTCTGCCCATCCCGGGCTGCCCGAACTCCCGTCGTACGCCCGTCCTCCCGGCCGTTCCGTGCCCGCCCCCGAGGTCCGCTCCCCGGACCACCGTGGCCGGATGATGGAGAATTCGTGTTCGGGCGGCAGGTACGAGTCATCTGCCGCTCAGGACCAGGGGCCCGGGCGTGTGTCGTGAGACACACCCCGTGCCCATCGACCTCTCAGCACGCCCGTACGGAGCGTTTTTCATGGAGCACACCGCTCACGTCAGCAAAACCGCCCTGCCAGGAGTCGGCACCCGTTACGACCTGAACACGGAGGCGGGCAAGCACCTTTCGGTCGTCGTGCACCAGGACGGCCGGCGGATCATCGCCTTCCACGACCCCGAGGACGACGACAACTGCAAGGAGGCCGTGCCCCTCGCCCCGTACGAGGCGACCGCGCTCTCCAAGCTCCTGGTGCCCGACCCCGTCGCCCATCTCCACCAGCACCTGGAGATCGACCTGCTCACCGAGCACATCCCGGTGACCAAGAGGTCGCCGTACGCGGGCCGGACCCTCGGCTCCGCCCAGGTGCGTACCCGGACCGGCGCCTCCATCGTGGCCGTTCTGCGCCGTACCGCCGCCTTCCCCTCGCCCACGCCGGACTTCCGCTTCGCCTCGGGGGACACCCTCGTCGTCGTCGGAACCCGGGAAGGCGTCGACGCCGTCGCCGAACTGATCACCGGAGGATAAGCGCCCGTGCACGACACCACCGCACTGCTCATCGAACTCGGTTCCGTCATCCTGGCGCTGGGCATACTCGGCCGCCTCGCAGGCCGGGTGGGCTTCTCCGCGATCCCGCTCTATCTGCTCGCCGGACTCGCCTTCGGCCATGGCGGACTGCTTCCGCTCAACGCCAGCGAGGAGTTCATCGCCACCGGCGCGGAGATCGGCGTCATACTTCTGCTGCTTCTGCTGGGCCTCGAATACAGCGCTTCCGAACTCGTCAGCAATCTCAAGACGCAGTACCCCTCCGGCATCGTCGACTTCGTCCTGAACGCCGTGCCCGGCGCCGTCGCCGCGCTGATCCTGGGCTGGGGCCCGGTCGCCGCCGTCGCCCTGGCCGGTGTCACCTGGATCTCCTCCTCCGGAGTCATCGCCAAGGTCCTCGGCGACCTCGGCCGGCTCGGCAATCGGGAAACCCCCGTGATCCTCGGGGTCCTGGTGATCGAAGACCTCGCCATGGCCGTCTATCTGCCGCTGCTCACCGCCCTGCTGGCCGGACTCAGCCTGGCCGGCGGCAGCCTCACCCTGCTGATCTCCCTCGGCACGGTCGGCGCGGTCCTCTATCTGGCCCTGCGCCACGGCCGGCTGATCAGCCGCGCGGTCTCCAGCGACAACCCCGAGATGCTGCTGCTGGTCGTCCTCGGGCTGACCCTGCTGGTCGCCGGGGTCGCCCAGGAACTCCAGGTCTCCGCCGCCGTCGGGGCCTTCCTCGTCGGTATCGCACTGTCCGGGGAGGTTGCCGAAGGTGCGCACAATCTGCTCGTCCCGCTGCGTGACCTGTTCGCGGCGGTCTTCTTCGTCTTCTTCGGTCTGAACACCGACCCGGCCGCCATCCCGCCGGTGCTGGTACCCGCCCTGATCCTGGCGACGGTCACCGCCCTGACGAAGATCGGCACCGGCTGGTACGCGGCGCGCCGCGCCGGGGTCAGGACCGCGGGCCGCTGGCGGACCGGCGGCACACTCGTGGCGCGCGGCGAGTTCTCCATCGTGATCGCCGGTCTCGCGGTCGGCGTCGAACCCAGGATCGGGCCGCTGGCCACCGCGTATGTCCTGCTCCTGGTGATCCTCGGACCCCTTGCCGCGCGCTGGACCGAGCCGCTGGCGCGCCGGCTCACGCACGGGCTCAGCGGGGTGCGCGGACTGGGCGGGCCCGGCGGGCTCCGTGGACGCAAGGCGGCGCCGGTGACATCCGCCGAGCCCGAGCCCGAGCCGTCGGCGGAGTCCGCTTCCGTGCTGCCGGCGTCGGAGCCGAGCGCGCCCGAAGCGACGGATCCGGCACCGAGCCACGGCTGACCCGGGTCCGCCGGGATCTGCCGGTGTGAGCTGATCGACCGGCTGACCGGCTGACCGACTGATCGCCTGGCCGTAATGCCGTAATGCCGCAATGCCGTGACGCCGTAATGGACGGACGACGTCCGTGCGATGTTCGCGTCCGGCAACGTCCCGCGATGAAAAACGGGGCACAGAACGCGCGCCCCGCGTCCTGTGCCCCTGCCGTGGTCGCGCCCGCCCACCCCCGTGCCTGGACGGGGGCCGGCCGGTGGACCGGGATAGAATCTACAGGAGTGTAGAAGTAAGCGGGAGTGGTGACCGCGACAGCGAGGCGTACGCCGGTGCTCAGTAACATGAACGGCTGCCATCCAACGCGGCGGCGCGGCTGGAGGGAGACAACGTGAGGGTGCACGGCGGTCCGAAGGGTCCGGAAGGCCCGGACGGTTCCGGCGGTCCGGACGGGCGCCCCCGCCGGCGCGGCCAGGGCGAGCTGGAGGCCCAGGTGCTCGCCGCCCTGCGGCAGGCGCCGGGACCCGTCACCGCCGCCTGGGTGCAGGAACGACTCGGCGGGGACCTCGCGTACACGACGGTCATGACCATCCTGACCCGCCTCCAGGCCAAGAAGGCGGTCACCCGCGAACGGGCAGGGCGCTCCTTCGAATGGCGCGCCGCCTCGGACGAGGCCGGGCTCGCCGCCCTGCGGATGCGGAAGGTCCTGGACGCGGAGGCGGACCGCGAGGCCGTACTGGCCCGGTTCGTCACCGCGCTCTCGGCGGACGACGAGCGGCTGCTGCGCGATCTGCTCGGTCTGCCCGAGGACTCCGCGGCCGGGACCGGGAGTTCCGGGGCCGGTGCGGAGTCCGTACCCGAACCCGGGGCCGAGTCCGGGGTGGAGGGCTGACGGGGTGGGGGTGTTCGTCATTCTGCCGCTCGTACTCCCGCTGACCGCGCTGCCCATCGCGCGGCTGGCCGAACCGTATCTTCATCCCCGTATCGCCACCCGGTTACTGACCGTACTGGCCGGGGTGCTGGCGCTGTGCAGCACGCTCTGTCTGGGACTGCTGGTCGTGGTCGGTACGGCACAGCTCCCCGGCAATCCGCTGCCGGACGCCTGGTCCGATCCCGAAGTCCGCGCGGCCGTCCCGTACGACGAGATCGCGGGGAAGGCGGCCATCGTCGCTCTGGTTGCGGTCGCCGTCGGCTGTGCGGCGGCGGCCGGGCGGCACTGTACGGTGCGCCGCCGGGCCCACCGGGCGCTGGCCGGTCTGCCCGTGGGCGAGCTCGCCGTACTGACCGACGAGGCACCGTACGCGTACGCACTGCCCGGCGCGGGGGCCGGTACGGGGACCCGGGCCGGGCGGGTCGTGGTGTCGACGGCCATGCTCGACTGTCTGGACGCCCGGGAGCGCGCGGCGCTGGTCGCCCATGAGCACGCTCATCTCGGCGGGCACCACCACAGATATCTGCTCGCCGTACGGCTCGCCGCGCGGGCCAACCCGCTGTTGCGCCCGCTGCGTTCGGCTGTGGCGTACACCACCGAACGGTGGGCGGACGAGGAGGCGGCCCGGGTGACCGGCGAGCGTACGGTCGTGGCACGCGCCATCGGCAAGGCCGCGCTGGTCTCCCGGGGCACGCCCACCCCGACGCTGGCCGGTTTCGCCGCGCCGGGCCCGGTCCCGCGCCGGGTGGCGGCCCTGCTGGAACCCGCGCCCTCGGCCGTGAGCTGGCCGTCGGTGTTCACCGCGGTCGGCCTAGCGGTCTGGACCGCAGCGGCGGGAACGCTGGGCTCGGCACTCTCCTCGGCGAACGCGACGATCACGCTCTTCCTGGTGCTCAAGGCCGCGACACCGCTGTGAGCGCGGCGGCTTCGGGGACCGGGCGCTGAGGATGCTGTGCTGAGCGGGGCGTTGAGGGCGGGGCGTTGAGAGCGGCGCGGGCGCTCCGGTCGGTTCGCTCCGCTGCTGTCCGTCTCGTCTTCCGCGCGGTCAGCCGGCCGCGCTCTCCTTCCGCAGTGGCGGTTCCGTCGGCGCGGGCAGGACCGGGCCGAACAGCACCGCTCGTACGATGCGCGGCGCGAACAGCACCGAGACCGGTGACACGAGCGAAGTCGCCGAACGGAACGCCGCACCGACCACCGGATCACCCGGCGCGCGCCGCACCACCCGGGCGAGATACCAGGCCGCGGGACGGTCCACCGCGCGGGTCCTCGCCGCGTCGCCCCGCGCGCCCGGCGGTTCCTTGTCGGCCCCGGAAGCGATGTCCCAGGCCTGTCGCGAGGCCCTGAGCAACGCCCGCTGCACTCGGCGTGTCGTAGGGGTACGGCGGGGATCGGCCAGCGCGTCGCGCAGCGCGACCGCGCCGAGCGCGGCGACCGCCAGGCCCTGCCCGTACACCGGATTGAACGCGCACAGCGCGTCGCCGACAGCGAGGAAGCCGGCCGGACGGCGGCCCGGACGGTCGTACCGGCGCCGGACATTGGCCGTCGCGCGGAAGGCGTGCACGGGCGATTCGGGCCGGGCCTTCAACAGCCACTCGTGGAGCACGGGATGGGGGAGCTGGGCGGCGAAGTCGATGAACGCGGCCTCGTCGGACGGCGGTTCGCTCCCGCGCAGCCCGGAGAGCGTGACGAGATGGCGGCCACCCTCGACGGGCAGGGCGACCCCGCCACGGGCCTGGCCGCGGCCGGGGACGAAGTAGTAACCGACACTGTCCGTGGCGCCGGTGTCATCCCCACCGGCCACCGGGCCGCCAGTATCGCTGTCCTTATCGCTGTCCGTGACGCCGGAACCGGCGTCCGAGGTGTCGGCACTGGAATCCGTGGTGTGGACGGTGTGGGCGGTGCCGGTGCCGGTGTCGGTGTCGGCTGGGCTGGCGTGGGCCGGGGCGGTGTCGGTCGGGCCGGTGTCCGCGGAACCGGTCGTGTCCCCGTGCCGGTAGACCCGGGTCGCGTACGCCAAGCCGGTGTCGAGCGTCTCCTCGTGCGGCGGTTCCGCGCCGATCGCGGCCAGCCAGTCCGGTGCCCGGGAGCCCCGGCCCGACGCGTCCACGACCAGATCGGCGGCAAGCTGCCGTACGTCCTGATGGGTCTCCGACCCGCGCCGGCGCAGCCGTACGCCCCGGACCCGGGCCGAGTCCCCGAGCAGCCCCACCACCTCCGTACCCTCCAGCACCGTGATCCGAGGCTCAGCCAGCACCCGGCGCCGTACCAGCCACTCCAGCAACGGCCTGGTCCCGGTGAGGAGATGGGCGGTGGCGCCGGTACGCCGGTAGTAGCGCCAGGCCTGCCACTGCACGATGTCGCTGGGCAGTCCGACCCGCGGCGCGCCGTACTCGCGCAATTCGGCGACGATGCCGGGAAGCAACTCGTCGAGCGCCCGCTGCCCGCCCTCCAGCAGAACATGGGTGTGGCGGCTCTGCGGGACACCCGCCCGTGGCACCGGTCCTTCGGGAAGAAGATCGCGCTCGACGACCGTCACACGGTCGGCATGGGCGCTGAGCACATGGGCCGTCAGCAGGGCCGCGACGCTCCCGCCGACGACCACGGCGTGGCGAGTCCGGCCCTCCGGGGAACGGTACGGACCCTCCGCGCGCGTGCGGTCGGTCTCCGCGTCCGCCGTGTTCACCATGCTTGTTCCTCCGCGGTCCTGTGCCCCTGTACTGATCCTGATCGGTACGGAGTCAGTATTCCCACGGGGGAGGACCCGGAGGCGCGATGCGCGGATCACGGCGACTATGCGCCGTTTCTCGGTGCTCCGCGCGCCAAAATGCCGCTGGGCCGTGTATCCCGCGCCCATGTGCTTCCGGTCCATGTGTGTCGCGCCCATGTGTCCAGGATCCATGTGCCCGGGGCACATATGTCCCGGACCCATGTGCGCTGCCCCTATGCGCGTCCCACCCATGTGCCACCGGGCCCATGTGCCCCCGAGCTATGTGTTCCGCACCCATGTGTTCCACGCCCATGTGCGTCGCCCCCATATGGTCTGAGCCGGGCAGCGCCTGGGCCGGGCTGTGCGTGGGCGGCGGCACGATCACCTCGGCCCGCGTGCTCGCTCACACCTTGTGGTACTGGTACGCCTCGGTCGCCGCCGCCTCCACCGCGTCCAGATTCCCGCCCGCCGAGGCGGTGACCAGCGCGGCCACCGCACCCTCGACGAACGGGGCGTCCACCAGCCTCGCCCCAGCCGGGAGTTCGTCGCCCTCGGCGAGCAGACTCTTCACCGTCAGTACGGCGCTGCCGAGATCCACCAGTATCGCCACGCCGGCACCCCGGTCCACCTGCGCGGCGGCGGCCGAGATCAGCTCGGAGCTGGTGCCGAGGCCCCCGTCCGGCGTACCCCCGGCAGCCGCCACCGGCGCGGTCGCGCCACCGCCCGCCAGCCCCCGGGCCATGACCGCGACGGCCTCTGCCACAGCTCCACTGTGCGAGACGAGCACGATGCCGACCTGCTCCCCGTCGCTCATGGCGTCGCCTCCGCGGCTTCCGCGAGAGCGGCCATCAGCAGAGCGGAGGAGGTGGCCCCCGGATCCTGGTGCCCGATGCTCCGTTCACCGAGATAACTCGCCCTGCCCTTGCGCGCCTGGAGGGGTACGGTGGCCAGCGCGCCCTTCTCCGCGGCCTCCGCGGCGGCGGAGAACGATGAGAACGAGGCTCCGAGCGCCTCGGCCGCCGGCTCCAGCGCGTCCAGCATCGTCTTGTCCCCGACCTTCGCTCCGCCGAGCTGAGCCACCGCCGCGACACCGGCGCGCAGCGCCTCGGTGAACTCACCGGGGGTGACCTCGGTGGCATCGCCGAGTGCCTTGCCCGTACGCCTCAGCAGCGTCCCGTACAGCGGTCCCGACGCACCGCCCACCGTGGAGATGAGCCGGCGTCCCGCCAGCACCAGTACGGCCCCGGGGCCGGCCGGTGACTCCTTCTCCAGCTCGGCCGTCACCGACCGGAAACCGCGCTGAAGATTACTGCCGTGGTCGGCGTCGCCGATCGCCGAGTCCAGTTCGGTGAGCCGGCCGGCCTCGCGCTCCACCATGGCGGCGGCGACCGTCAGCCAGCGGCGGAAGAAGTCGGAGTCGAGTATCCGGTCGGGTTTCTGATCGGTCACGTGATCTCCCTCGCCCGTCATTCGTGCCCTGCTGTCCCTGATTCCTGTCCTTGATGCCTGTCCCTGCCCGACCTTGTCCTGCACTGTTCTGTCCTGGCCCTGCCCCTGCTCCCGCACTGCCAGTCTCCGCTTCCGCTCCGCCGTCCCCGTCGGCCTTGCTGTCTCTTTGCAGTTTTGAGCGGAACAGCCGGGAGCTTTCGGGAGCCGCCGGGAGCTTTCAGCGGCCCCACCGGAGCGCAGGGGTCTTCACCGGCGCGTCCCAGAGGCGCAGCAGTTCCTCGTCCACCTGGCAGAGCGACACCGAGCAGCCGGCCATGTCGAGCGATGTCACATAGTTGCCGACGAGGGTACGAGCCACCGGTACGCCACGCTCCTTCAGTACTCGCTGCACCTCGGCGTTGAATCCGTAGAGCTCCAGCAGCGGTGTCCCGCCCAGGCCGTTCACCAGGACGATCACCGGGCCGGAGGGCCGCAGATCCTCCACCACCGCGTCGACGGCGAAGTCGGCGATCTCGCGTGAGGTCATCATCGCGCGCCGCTCGCGGCCGGGCTCGCCATGGATACCGATGCCCAGCTCCAGCTCCCCCGGGGGCAGATCGAAGGTCGGACTGCCCTTGGCGGGGGTCGTGACAGCGCTCAGGGCGACACCGAAACTCCGCGAGCGCTCGTTGACCCGACGGCCGATCGCCTCCACCCGCTCCAGCGGCGCCCCCTCCTCGGCCGCCGCGCCCGCCAGCTTCTCGACGAACAGCGTCGCGCCCGTACCGCGGCGGCCCGCCGTATAGAGGCTGTCCGTCACCGCCACATCATCGTTGACCAGCACCTTCGCGATCTGAATGCCCTCGTCCTCGGCCAGCTCGGCGGCCATGTCGAAGTTCAGGACGTCGCCGGTGTAGTTCTTGACGACGAACAGCACCCCGGCCCCGCTGTCGACCGCGGCGGCGGCCCGTACCATCTGGTCGGGCACCGGGGATGTGAACACCTCACCGGGACAGGCGGCCGACAGCATCCCGGGCCCCACGAACCCCCCGTGCAACGGCTCATGCCCGGACCCACCTCCGGAGACCAGCCCCACCTTCCCGGCGACGGGCGCGTCCCCCCGTACCACCACACGGTTGTCCACATCGACAAAAAGCTCCGGGTGCGCCGCGGCCATCCCCCGAAGGGCATCCGCGACCACGGTCTCCGGCACATTGATGAGCATCTTCATGGGTGTCTCCCGGGTAGGTTGGCAGCTATGCCTCTGACCATGGTTTTCGCAGGTCACCAGGGCCCTGGTGACTCTGTGATCTTGGCGGTCCCCGCTCCGAAGCAGCTTTCGGCGGTACTGACGCCGACCGGGTGCCGACGTTCCTGACGCATGGTCAGCTCCTTGGGGCGCGGGTGAAGACGCTC
>NZ_LATD01000540.1 GCF_000981895.1 Streptomyces odonnellii
GGGCGTAGGGGGGGGAGGTCGGCGGTGCGGCGTAGGCGCCAGACGAGGACGTCGCTGATGGAGTCGGCGGTGTTCAGTTCCCGGCGGGCGGCGGCCTCGGTGAGCAGGGCGCGGGGGTTGTGGCCGGCGCGTTCGGCGTCGGCGAGGGTGGCGGCCAGTGCGGCCCAGCCGGGTTCGGTCAGGATGGTCTCGGCGAGTTCGGGGAGCGCGGCGCGCACGGTGGTGGCGTGGCGGCGGCGCAGGGACGGGGCGATGCGGCGGCCACGTTCGCGCAGCACCGCGAGGGGCTCGCCAGCTGCCCGCAGGTAGGCGGCCCGCAGGTGCGCGGCGGCCCTGCGGGCGGCTTCGGCCTGCTGGGCGTGGTGACGCTGGGCGTGCCAGTGCGCGGCGGCGATGGCGAGGAAGAACAGCATGTCCAGAACCATGGCGGTGCCGGCCCCGTCCTCGCCACGGCCGAGCGCGGGCCCGCTGTAAACCAGCTCACGGGCTGCCCGACGTAGGTCCTGTACGTGGCGGAAGTCGGCTCGGGTGTGGGAGTACGAGGCCCGCTCGAACTCCCGGGCTGCCTGGTGCAGTTCGTTGCGGGTGTGGAGTGCCGAGGTCTTGGCGAGGGCATTGAGGACCTCGCCGGTGGCGGAGATCTGGGCGGCAGCCGCCCCGTCATCGCTGTTGTTGTCGAGGACGAGTAGCGCTGCCCAGCCTGCGTGGGCGGTGGTGCGTCGTGCTGCGGCAGGTGCCGAGGATGCGCCGGGGCGTTCCGGCCGCTCGCTGTCAGTGGTCTCCGGTCGAGTGGAGTCGGCGGTGAAGCGTTCCTGGATGCGAGGCAGGGACAGGTCGGGGGCGAGGGTGGAGCCGGCGTAGTAGATCAGCTCCTTGTCCTTGTTGCGGTCGTCGGGCAGGGCGACTTTGTAGCCCTTCAGGTCGCCGGAGGGCAGGACCTTGGTGCGTACGAGGAGCCCGGCGTCCTTGAGACGGCCGAGGAACTCGTCCGTAGAGGCGGCGCCGGCGAGCGCGCGCCGGACAGTCTCACGCAGTTCGTCGCGCGGGGCGATGTTCCGGCCCTGGCGTTCGGCCTTGTGCTTCTCGGCGCTGGTGGTGCGTTTGGCGGCGGTGCCGTCGCCGGGGGTGACGCGGTGGAGGCCGTAGTCGGCTTCGATGAGGCGGGCTTCGGCCTGGGCGCGTTTGCCGGAGAAGTGGTGGTCGGGGCGGCGGCCGTCTTCGCGTACGAGGGTGGCGATGATGTGGATGTGGTCGTCGGCGTGGCGGACGGCGGCCCAGCGGCAGCCAGCGCCGTCGCCGGGGTCGATGCCGGTGGCCGCGACCATACGGCGGGCGATCTCGCCCCACTGCTCGTCGGTCAAGATCGGGTCGTCGGGGGCGGCGCGCACGGAACAGTGCCACACGTGCTTCTCGGGCCGCAGGTCAGCGTCGAGCAATTGGAGAGGCTGGTCGAGGAGCTCCTGGAGATCCTTCTTCGTGGCCCCGAGGTCGCGGCCCGGGTCGGGTGCCATGTGGTCGAAGGAGGCGACCAGGTGCGGGTCGACGTGTTCCTCGTGTGTGCCCTTGCCGTAGAGGTAGTGGAGCAGTCCGAGGGTTTTGCTGCCCTGCTTGTGGATTCGGGGGATCAAGCCGCCTCGCCTGCCTGGGGGTTGGCGACCCGGTCGGCTGCCGTCTTCACGGCGTCAGCGGCACGCTGGATGTCGGCGATCACCTTGTTGAGGTGGGGCACGTCGCCGCCGGAGTTGAGGGCCTTGGCGGGCCGGTTGAGGTTGCTGCCCGCCCAGCCGAGCTGACGGCGCGCCGCGAACAGTTCGGTGAGGACGTCGCGTTCGGTGGCGATGGTGGCGGCGGTACGGGACTGGTCGCGGGCGGCGGCCAGAGCGGAATGGGCGAGGAAGCCGGCCAGACTCATGCCGACGGCGTCGGCGCCCGCCTGGATGAGGGCGTGCTCTTGATCGTTGAGGCGCACGCTCTGGGCAGGGCGCTGCTTCTTGTCGCGCGGACGTGCCTTCCCCTTTTCCTTGGCCTTGGACCGGCGCTTGCGGTGGGCCTTGCCTGGCTGCGGTCCGCCCTCGGTCGCAGCCTTTCCGTCCGGTGCCCCCTGGCGCCGGACGGGTCCCGCCACCTCCGGGGCGGGGTCGGGTTCGGGCGCTCCCCTGCGGGGGAGTGTCCGGACCTACAACTTGCTCCCGCTGGGGCGAGGGTGGTTGGTGGAGTGTTGTGGGAGGTGGTGGGTTCTTCGTGGTGCGGGTCGTGCATGGAGTCTCCGTGTCGGGGGGTGGCTATGGGG
>NZ_LATD01000541.1 GCF_000981895.1 Streptomyces odonnellii
CCCTACGGCTACCCCGGCTCCCCGCCCCAGCCCGCGCCGGGCGCTCAGCAGTCCGCGTCGCCCTATGGAACGACGCCGGGCTACGGCTATCCCGCCGCCGACTACTCCGCCCCCGGATATCCGGCGGCCGGTTACCCCGGCTACGGCTCCACGGGCTGGCAGCCCGGACCGTCGAACGGCATGGGCATCACCGCGATGGTGCTCGGCATCATCTCCGTGGTCGTCTTCTGCATCTGGGGCATCGGCATCATCCTCGGTGTCCTCGCACTCGTCTTCGGGATCATCGGCCGGCGCAAGGTCCGGCGGGGCCAGGCGACGAACGGCGGAATGGCGCTCGCGGGCATTGTCCTCGGCGCGATCGGCGCCGTGATCAGCGCCGCGTTCCTGGGCTTCCTGATCTGGGCGATCGCGAACGGCGAGAACCTCGACAGCACCACCGACACGGATCCGTTCGCCACCTCGCTGGTGACCGACGACCGCCGCTGAGCCCCCGCGGTCCCGGCTGCGGCTGTTCCGATCCGCTTGCGCCGGGCGCCCGCCCGGGCCCGCGGGCGCTCCTCGTATCAGACCCGCGCGGGCTCCCCGTACCGGAGTCGCTCACGCGCCTCCATCAGCGCGAAGCCCAGCAGATTGAGCCCGCGCCAGCGCGCGGGGTCGTGCGCCCGCTCGTCGTCCGAGGCCAGTCCGATGCCCCAGATCCGGTCCATCGGGCTCGCCTCGACGAGTATTCGCTCGCCCGTGCCCAGCAGGAACGCGCGCAGATCGGGGTCCTGCCCGAACTTGTGGACGCTGCCCGCCACCACGATCCCGAAGCGCTCGCGCTCCCACACCGTCCCGTCGAAACCGCGCACCAGCCGCCCCGCCTTCTTGGCGAGGGCCGGATTCGCCGCGCCGACGGCCGCGCGCTCGCCCTCCTCGTCGCCGAAGAGCCGGGCCTTGGCGGCCATCATCCAGTGCTCCGCCGTCGCGTACTCGACGCCCTCGACAGTGAAGGGCGAGGGCCACCACTGACTCAGACAACTCCCGCCGAGCGTGCCATCCTGTCGCGGGGCATGCCCCCAGAAGTGCAGATACTTGATCGTCTCGCCGCGCTCCGTGCGCTCGGCCAGCGCGGCCGCCGTACGGACCGGGCTCCCCCGGTGCTGTTCCATGGGCGCGAGTCTCGCAGCCGCCACTGACAGTCCGTACGGCCCCGGGATGCCTCCGTATTCCTGGGGCGACCGATTCCGTCGCGTAACCAAAAGGCAACAACGGAATCCCTTGTTGAGGCGGCGCGGCTCTGTCAGGATCGGCACTCAATTGAAGCCGGAACGACAACCTCGAACGACCCCCGGACAACAACTGGGCCAATGGAGAGCGTCATGACGAATCGCTTCCAGGTACGGGACCGCTTCGCGGACGGTGCGCAGTTCATCGCCGGCCGGCTGCGGCCCGGCACATCCGGCCGCGCCCACGCCGTCGTGAACCCGGCGACCGGCGAGGAGATCCATTCGTACGAACTCGCCGGTACCGCCGATGTCGACGCCGCCGTCGCCGCGGCGCGCACGGCCTTCCCCGGCTGGGCGGGCGCCACTCCCGCCGCGCGCTCCGACGCCCTCCACCGGTTCGCCGCCGTTCTCTCCCGGCAGGCCGAGGACCTCGCGTACGCCGAATCGCTCCAGTGCGGCAAGCCGATCAGGCTGACCACCGAGTTCGACGTACCGGGCACCGTCGACAACACGGCCTTCTTCGCCGGCGCGGCCCGCCATCTCGACGGGGTCTCCGCCGGTGAGTACAGCGGCGACCACACCTCCTATGTGCGCCGCGAGCCGATCGGGGTCGTCGGCTCCATCGCGCCCTGGAACTATCCGCTCCAGATGGCCGCCTGGAAGATCCTGCCTGCCGTCGCCGCGGGCAACACCATCGTGCTGAAGCCCGCCGAGATCACCCCGCTCACCTCGCTGATGTTCGCCCGGGCCGCCCAGGAGGCCGGGATCCCGGACGGGGTGATCAATGTCGTCAGCGGCGCGGGACCCGACGCGGGCGAGCGTCTCGTCGGCCACCCCGATGTGGCGATGACCTCCTTCACCGGCTCCACCGCCGTCGGTCGCCGGGTCGCCGGGATCGCCACCGCCACCGTCAAGCGGCTCCACCTCGAACTCGGCGGCAAGGCCCCCTTCCTGGTCTTCGACGACGCGGACCTGGAGGCGGCCGTCCACGGCGCGGTCGCCGGAGCGCTCATCAACGGCGGCCAGGACTGCACGGCCGCCACCCGCGCCTATGTCCAGCGCCCGCTGTACGAGGCGTTCGTCGCCGGGGTCGCCGGGCTGATGGAGACAGTACGCCTGGGTGACCCCCTCGATCCGGCCACCGACCTCGGCCCGCTGATCTCGCACACCCACCGCGACCGGGTCGCCGGCTTCGTCGACCGGGCCCGCGCCCACGCCCGGGTGGTGACCGGCGGCGAGGCGCCCGGGGGAGACCTCAAGGCGGGCGCGTACTACCGTCCCACGCTCGTCGCGGACGCCGCCCAGGACAGCGAGATCGTCCAGTCCGAGATCTTCGGACCGGTCCTGGCCGTCCTCCCCTTCGACTCCGACGACGAGGGCATCGATCTCGCCAACGACACTCCGTACGGCCTCGCCGCCTCCGCCTGGAGCCGCGACGTCTACCGCACAGGACGCGCGACACGGGAGATCCGCGCCGGCTGCGTCTGGATCAACGACCACATTCCGATCATCAGCGAGATGCCCCACGGCGGGTACCGCGCGAGCGGGTTCGGCAAGGACATGTCCCAGTACTCCTTCGAGGAGTACACCCAGGTCAAGCATGTGATGTACGACAACACGGCGGTCGCCAGGAAGGACTGGCACCGCACGATCTTCGGTGACCGCTGTTAGACAGGCGGCCGGTCCTCCTCATCCACCCGAAAGGGCACAGCGCATGGAGCAGTACGAGCCCGACCGTCTGTCCGCGGCCCAACTGGCCGCCGCGCGGCGCAGTATGACCAGCGGCAGGGGCGCCCTCACCCGCCGTTCCATGCTGCGCGCCACCGGCGCGGGGGCGCTCGGGATCGGCGGGCTCGCCGGTCTGAGCGGCTGCGGCATCCCGCCCGCGAAACGGGAGGGCGACGGCCCGGCGTCGACCGACCACTCGGCCCAGGAGAAGCGGATCGTCTTCTCCAACTGGACTGAGTACATGGATGTCAGCGAGGACGAGAAGCACTACCCCACGCTGGAGGAGTTCACCCGGCGTACCGGGATCACCGTCAAGTACACCGCGGACATCAACGACAACGTCGAGTTTTTCGGGAAGATCCAGCCGCAGCTCGCGGCCGGGCAGGACACCGGGCGCGACCTCATATGCGTCACCGACTGGCTGGCCGCCCGCATCATCCGGCTGGGCTGGGCGCAGAAGCTCGACCCGTCGAACCTGCCGCACGCCTTCGCCAATCTCTCCCAGCAGTTCCGCTCGCCCGACTGGGACCCCGGCCGGGCCCACAGCTATCCGTGGACCGGCATCCCCACCGTCATCGCGTACAACGCGAAGGCGACCGGCGGGCGCAAGGTCGACTCGGTCTCCCAGCTTCTGGACGATCCGCAGCTCAAGGGGCGGGTCGCCTTTCTGTCCGAGATGCGCGACACCGTCGGGATGACCCTGCTCGACCTCGGCAAGGACCCCGGCTCCTTCACGGACGACGACTTCGACGCCGCCGTCGCCCGGCTCCAGAAGGCCGTCGACAAGAAGCAGATCCGCCGCTTCACCGGCAACGACTACACCGCGGACCTCGACAAGGGCGACATCGCGGCCTGTGTGGCCTGGGCCGGCGACGTCGTCCAGCTCCAGAGCGACAACCCCGACGTCAAGTTCGCGATCCCCACGAGCGGTTACATCATCTCCAGCGACAATCTGCTGGTCCCGGCCAAGGCCCGGCACAAGACCAACGCCGAGCGGCTCATCGACCACTACTACCAGCCGCCGGTCGCCGCCCGGCTCGCCGCGTACATCAACTACGTCTGCCCGGTCGACGGGGTACGCGCCGAACTCACCAAGATCGACAAGTCGATGGCCGACAACACGCTGATCCTCCCGGACGCGGCGATGGCCGCCTCCTCGCATGCCTTCCGCTCCCTGAGCAGCAAGGAAGAGACGGCGTACGAGGAGAAGTTCGCCAAGCTCATCGGCGCGTGACCCGCCCGCCCACCGGCGTGTGACCCACAGA
>NZ_LATD01000542.1 GCF_000981895.1 Streptomyces odonnellii
ATAGGAGACAGGTCGGGGACCGAGGTGGGGGCGGCACGCGGGGGACGTGTCCGTCAGGGGCGCAGCAGTACCTTTCCGGTGCCCGGATCGCCGCCGCCCACCAGTGCCACGGCCTCGCCGTACTGCTCCAGCGGGAATTCATGGGTCACCAGCGGCCCCGGATCGAGCAGCCCGCCGGTGAAAGCGCGTACAGCGAACGACCAGGCGGCGGACGGCGCCCCGAAGACGCTCCGTACCGTGAGCTGGTTCAGCGAGAGATGAACCGGGTCGATACCGCGTGCGCCCGGCGCGAACATCCCGGTGAGCACCACCCGACCGCCGCGCCGCGCCAGCAGACAGGACGAGGCGGCGCTGGCCGGCGCTCCGGCCGTCTCCACGACCAGGTCGTACCGCCCGTCCAACTCCCGTGCTTCCGCCGGATCCAGGGCCTCGCTCGCCCCGAACTCCCGTGCCTCGGCAGCCCGTTCGGAGCGCGGATCGATGACCGTCAGCTCCGAGGGGGAGGAGGCCGCGAGGAGCTGTACGGCGAGCAGCCCGAGCGTGCCGGCGCCGACCACCGCGATCCGTTCCCCGGGCTCCGGCCGGCCCGCCCGTACCGCCGCGGCGACCACGGCGGCCGGCTCCAGCAGCGCCGCCGCCCGCAGATCGGCGTCATCGGCCAGCAGGTGCAACAGCCGTGCGGGGACGACCACATGGTCCGCGAAACCACCAGGACGGGTGAACCCCGTCTCGTCGTAACCCCGGGTGCAGAGCGAGGTCTCGCCACTCCGGCAGCGCGCGCACATCCCGCAGGCGCGGAACCCCTCGGCGACGGTCCGACGGCCCGTCAGCTCCGGATGCACGCCCTCGCCCACCGCGTCGACCGTGCCCGCCCACTCGTGCCCCGGCACCACCGGGTAGCGCACATAGGCCGCGTCGCGGCGGCCCTCGTACACTTCGCGGTCGCTCAGACAGATCCCGGCGGCGGCTACCCGTATCCGCACCTCGCCGGGGCCCGGTACGGGCTCGGGGCCGTACACCACGTGGTGTGTTCCCGGCCGTTCGACAACGACCGACCGGCTGCCGTGCGGAACCGCGGGGGCCCGGGACGACGCGGGAGTATTCGCCAGGGCGCTCACCGGGACGCCTTGGGGACGCGTTTCTCCCAACCCTCGGCCCACAGGTCGAACCGCGCCTGCCGCTGCGGGAATTCGGCTGCCGCGTCCGCGTCGAACTCCACCCCGAGACCGGGCGCGTCCGGCACCGTGAAGCAGCCCGTAGCCGGATCGACCTCCGGAGCGCCGGTCACCACCTTCTTGATCTCCGCGTCCGCGAAGTCATTGAAGTGTTCGAGGATCTTGAAGTTCGGGGTACAGGCGGCCAGTTGAAGGCTCGCGGCGGTCAGCACCGAGCCGCCGACATTGTGCGGCGCCACCAGCACATAGTGGGTCTCGGCGGTCGCGGCCAGCTTTCTGGCCTCCAGGATCCCGCCGATGTGCCCGACGTCCGGCTGGATGATGTCGGCCGCCTGGGACTCGAAGAGTTCCCTGAACTCGATCCGGTCATGGATGCGTTCACCGGTCGCGATGGGCAGATCCACCTTCTCCGCGACCTTGGAGAGCGCTTTCAGATTCTCCGGCGGCACCGGCTCCTCCAGCCAGGCCGGCTGGTACGGGGCCAGCTCTCGCGCCAGCCGTACCGCGGTCGACGGGCTGAACCGCCCGTGCATCTCCAGCATCAGCTCCGCGTCCGGCCCGATCGCGTCCCGTACCGCCTCGATCAGCGCCACCGCCTCGTTGCTCGCCGCCCGGTCCAGTTCGAAGTGCCCGGTGCCGAACGGATCGATCTTCAGGGCCCGGTAGCCGCGGGCCACCACCGCCAGCGCCGCCCCGTGATACGCCTCCGGGGTGCGCTCGGTGGTGTACCAGCCGTTGGCGTACGCCTTGACGCGGTCCGTGACCCGTCCGCCGAGCAATTGCCAGACCGGTACGCCGAGCGCCTTGCCCTTGATGTCCCAGCAGGCCATCTCGACGACCGCGATGCCCGACATCACGATCTCACCGGCCCGGCCGTAATCGCCGTACTTCATCCTGCGGACGAGGTCCTCGACGGCGAACGGGTCCGATCCCCGCAGGTGGTTGGCCTCCGCCTCCCGCAGATAGCCGGTCAACGCATCGGTCCTGCCGAGCATTCGGGTCTCGCCGACACCGGTGAGTCCCTCATCGGTGTGGACCAGGACATAGGTGAGATTGCGCCACGGTGTACCGACGACATGTGTGCTGATTCCCGTAATACGCAAGGCGGTTGCCCCTCGTGTGTGTTCGGTATTTCGTCACACGTTCGAAATCGTGGCGTGACGGTATTCAGGCTCTCCGAGGGGTGTCAATGGGTTGCGCGCCGGTTAGCCTGTGTTCGTCATTCCGGCCGATGGCCGAGATACCGGACACGAGGGGTGGGTGGTCGGCCATGGGACGGCTCGTCCCCGCGGTGACGCGGGCCCTGGACATACTCGAACTGTTTCTGGAGGGCGACGGCACGCTCTCCGCTCCCGAGGTGATCCGCCGCCTCCAACTGCCCCGTACCACCGTGCACGAACTGCTCACCACGCTCGCGGCCCGCTCGTATCTGGCGCCCGTCCCCGGCGAGCCCGGCCGGTACCGGCTGGATGTGCGTACGTACCAACTGGGCAGCAGATACGCGGAACAGCTCGATCTGGCCGCCGAGGGCAGACAGGTCGCCCGCGAGATCGCCGAGACCTGCGACGAGACCGTCCATGTCGCGATCCTGGAGGACACCGACGTGATCTACATCGCGAAGGTCGACTCCACGCACGCGGTCCGTATGGTCTCCGCGGCGGGACGGAGACTGCCCGCCCACTGCACCTCGGTGGGGAAGATGCTGCTCGCGTCCCTGCCCGAGGCGGAGCTCGAACTGCGCATCGCCGGGCATGAGTTCACCGCCATGACGCCCGCCAGTGTCACCGATCCCGATGCGCTGCGGGCCGAGTTGGCGGTGATCAGGGAACGCGGCATCGCTGTCGAGCACCGTGAGTCCAACCCGGATGTGAACTGTGTGGCCGCACCGGTACGGGACAGCGCGGGGCGGGTCGTCGCCGCGCTGTCCATCTCCGTACCGGTGATCCGGTGGAGCGACGAGCGCGAGGAGGAGCTTGGTCAGCTCGCGGCCAAGGGCGCGAACACGCTCTCAGTACGGCTGGGCCACCGGGGGGCGTGGTGAGTGCCGCGGCGGCAGGGGCTTCAGGAGCGCGGAGTCCGGCGGCACGGGCTTCAATGCCGGGGGCTTCGGCGGCACCGGCTTCGGCGGCGCGTGTAGAGGTCGCGGTACGGGAAGCGGCCGTGCTCGGCGAAGGACCCACCTGGGACACCGCGTCCGGCCGGCTCATCTGGGTCGACATCCTCTCCTCGCGCGTCCACACCTACGATCCGGCCGACGGCCGCCGTACGGTCATGGTCACCGAGCAGCATGTCGGCGCGGCCAAACCGCGCGCCGGGGGCGGTCTGGTGGTCAACCTCCGGGACGGCATCGGGCTTTACGGCCCCGGGGTCTTCGGGAGCCACCGACCTTCCGGGGGCCCGGGCGGCTCTGAGAGCGCTTTCTCCTGGCTGGTCCACGATCCGGTGCCCGGCCGCCGGGGCAATGACGCCGCCATCGCCCCGGACGGATCGCTCTGGGCGGGCAGCATGCGGTACGACGAGGCCGACCGCGGCGGACGGCTGATCCGGGTGGCACCCGACGGTACGGTCACCGAGGCACTGACCGTCACGGTCGGCAACGGCACGGGCTGGAGCCCCGACGGGCTGACGATGTACTACATCGATAGCCCCACCCGTCGCATCGACCGGTTCCGTGTCGACGGTGAACGCATCACGGAACGGACCACCCTGGCGGTCATCGAGGACGGGGACGGCCTTCCGGACGGGCTCACCGTCGACGCGGACGGCTGCGTCTGGGTGGCCCTCTGGGACGGTGGCCGGATCCGGCGGTACACCCCGCGCGGCGATCTCGACCGTACCGTCGAGCTGCCCGTACAGCGCCCCACCGCTTGCGCGTTCGGCGGTCCCGGGCTGCGGGACCTCTACATCACCTCGGCCCGTACGGGTCTGGCACGCCCGCATCCGCTCTCCGGCTCGCTGCTGGTCCTGCCGGACGCGGGGCAGGGGCTGCCGGGGACTCCGTTCGCGGGTTGAGGCCGATATACGGCGGAGCCCGGGGCCGCACGGAGCCGAGCCAGTGCGAACGGTCCGCGAGAATGGACGCATGGCCCGACGCCCCGCACGATCCGCCCGCCCCAGTCCCAGC
>NZ_LATD01000543.1 GCF_000981895.1 Streptomyces odonnellii
CGCCCGGGCGGGCTCGGGGACACCGCCGGGGTGCGGCGACCACGACGGTACGATTGCGTCTTCGCCGGACGGGGTACGGCGAGCCGGTCCTCACCGGCCCCGCCCTGCGGGATCCAGCGGTCGTCCGGACGCAGATCCGGTACGTCGAGGACGCCTGCGGCCAGATCGAGGACCTCCCGCTGCCAGGCGGAGACCGGCTCGCCGTTGCCGTCGCGGTCGAGGTCGCCTTCGCCGGAGCCGGTGGCGAGTCGGCTCTTGGCCGAACGGCGTACTCCGGTCCCGCGCGGCCCGCAGGCGCCCGGTCCCGTACCGGACCCGGCGGCCGGCCCGTGCCAGGGCGTGTCCGGTGGATCTTCGGGGATCAGGCCGCGGCGTCCGGTGGAGAGGGTCCCTCAGGTGCCGTTCGGGCCCCGGGGGAGCATCGCAAGGCGGAGGATCAGCCTCGTACTGGGCGTAGTCGGCTGACTCCGACAACGCAGCGAGGTGCCGTGCCAGGCGTCGCGGGCCCACGAAGATCCGCCGGACAGGGCCTGGACCGGACCGGACTCAGCCGCCGCGGGTGCCCTGCTGGCGCAGTGCTGCCACCCGGCGGTACAGCTCCACCGCCTCCGCTCCCCTGCCGAGCTGTTCCAGGCAGTGCGCCTCGTCGTTGCGGCTGGCCAGCGCGTCCGGGTGGGCCTGGCCCAGCACCCGGTCCCGGGTCTCGGCGACCTGGCGGTAGACGGCCAGGGCCTCGCCCCAGCGGGCCAGCCAGCCGAGACCGACCGCGATCTCCCGGCGGCTGACCAGCGTGTCGGGATGGTCGGGACCCAGCACCCGTTCGCGCAGCGCGCAGACCTCGCGGGACTCCGCGAGCGCCTCCCCCCAGCGGGCCAGCCTGCCCAGATTGACCCCGTAGCCGTGCCGGGCCCGCAGGGTCTCCGGATGCTGCGGGCCATGGACACGGGTCCGGTCCGCGACGAGTGCCCGGTACAGCTCCAGCGCCTCCGCGCTGCGGCCGAGCCGGCCCAGCCCGATCCCGACCTCGTAGCGCGCGGCGAGGGTGTCGGGGTGGTCGGGGCCGAGCGCGCGGGCGCGGGCCGCGGCCACCTCGTGGTACGCGCTCAGCGCCTCCGGCCAGCGGCCCAGCAGCCCGAGCGTGTACGCCACCTCGTACCGGGTGGCCAGGGTGTCGGGATGGCCCGCGCCGAGCACCCGGGCGCGGGCTTCGGCGACCTCGCGGGCCAGCCGGCAGGCGTCTTCGAGCCGGCCGAGCCTGCTGAGGTTGTACGCCAGGTTGTGGCGGCAGCGCAGCGTGTCCGGGTGGTCGGGCCCCATCGTGCGCTCGCGGGAGGCGAGCACCGCCGTGAACACCTCATGCGCCTCGAAGTGCCGGCCGAGCTGCCCGAGGACGTACGCCATCTCCTGGCGCGCGGTGAGTGTGTCGGGGTGGTCGGGACCCAGGGCGCGCTCACGGCCCTCCACGACGCGTGCGAATTCCCGCAGCGCGTCCGCCGTACGGCCGGTCCTGCTGAGCGTGAACCCGACTTCGTACCGGCTCCGGAGGGTGTCCGGATGGTCCGGCCCGAGGGCGTGCTCGCGCTCGGCCGCCACCGCGCGGTGCACCTCGCCCGCCTCCTCCCAGCGGCCCAGCCGGCCCAGGCTGAGCCCGGCGTTGTGCCTGCTGGCGAGGACGGCGAGCTGTTCGGGGGACGGGGTGGGCCGCGCCGGGCGCGGATAGGAGATGCCGGTGGCCAGGCGCGGGTCGACGGGGGCGGTCCACTCGCCGGTCAGGCCGGCGGTGTGGTCGGGCGGTGTCTGCCGGAGCAGGGACATCCCGGTCGCCTTGTGCCCGGTGGTCATCCCCCGCGTCCAGGGCGGCAGCCGGGGCCCGTCCGGCGGCGGCCCCGGCCGCCCGCCCGCACCGGGGTGCGGCACGGGGTAGGGGTACGGGCCGGTCCCGGGGCCCGGACCGGGCGCGGGGAGCGCGGAGCGCGCGCCGGTGATCCTGCGCCGCAGATCCGACGCGTCGGCGGGCCGTTCCTCGGGCACCTTGGCCAGCAGATCGAGCACGATCCGGTCGAGGAAGCCGGGCAGTTCCGCGCGATGCCCGCTGGGCGGTTCGGGGACGGTGTCCCGGTGCCCGACCAGCACCGCCCAGGCGTCGTCCAGGTCGAACGGCGGGGAGCCGGTGGCGATCTCGTACAGCACGCACCCCAGCGAGTAGAGATCGCTGCGGTGGTCGACATGGCCGCCGCCGATCTGCTCGGGCGACATGTAGTGCGGGGTGCCCATGGCGATGCCCGTACCGGTGAGCCGGGAGGTGAACCCGATGTCGTGGCCGAGGCGGGCGATGCCGAAGTCGCAGATCTTCACCGTGCCGTCGGTGAGCCGCATGATGTTGGCGGGCTTCAAATCCCGGTGGATGATGCCCTGTTGATGGGTGTACGCCAAGGCGTCCGCGATTTGTTCAGCAATGTCGACGATATCGGGCACCGGGAGCGGCCGCTGTTCGTTGTCCTCAAGGAGTTGGCTGAGGTTGCGGCCTTCCAGCAGTTCCATGACCAGGTAGAGGACACCTTCGTACTCTCCGAAGTCATGAACGACCGTCACCCCGCGGTGCTGGAGGGCCGCGGCTACGCGTGCCTCGCGGCGGAAGCGCTCCCGCATGATCCGGGTGAACGACGAGTCCTGCTGGGGGCCCAGCGGCTTGAGGCACTTGACCGCGACCCGCCGGCCGAGCGACTCGTCGCGCGCCCGCCACACCTCGCCCATCCCCCCGCGCCCGATCTGTTCGAGCAGCCGGTAGCGGCCCTGGATCAGCCTGGTCTCCCCCATCGCGTGCTGTCGCCCCCGTCACCTCGCTGCGCCCTCCCCGGCCCGTCCAGTATGGCCGCCCCGTCCGGGAGTGTGTACGGGGTGGGACGGGTGTCGGCGCCCAGGCGGGCCATTGCCCGCAGAATGTGCCGGGGCGGAAGCTGCCAGCGCACCCGCGCGGGGATACGGCGCAGCAGGCTCCCGGCCGTGGTGAGCCGCCGGGTCACGGTCTCCGGCGCGGGGGCCGGTCTGCCGTACAGCGCGTGGGCGAAGGGCGGCAGCGCCTGGTACGCGAGCGGGGCCACCTGCCGCCAGAGCAGTTCGCGCGCCGGGACGAGCAGCGGATGGACGGGCGGCCTGCGGAGAAAGGCGTCCACGTCCCGCGCCTCGGGTCCGCACTCCAGCTCGGGGAGCACCCAGGCGAAGTAGCGGGCCAGCCCTGCGGCGGTGTCGGGGACCTGAGCCGGGTCGAGGCCGACCAGCCGGGCGCCCTCGCGGTGTTCCGCCACATAGCGGTCGGCCTGCGCGTCGGTGAGGGGGATGCCGGAGCGGCGCAGGACCTGGAGGTACGAGTCGACCTCGGCGCAGTGCACCCAGAGCAGCAGCGCGGGCTCGTCGACGCCGTACCGTTCACCGGTCGCCGGGTCGGTGGCCGTGAGATGCCGGTGGATACGGCGGACCCGGGCACCGGCCCGCTCGGCGGCCTCGGTGGTGCCGTAGCTGATGGTGCCGACGAAGTGGGCGGTACGGCGCAGCCGGCCCCAGGCGTCGTTCCTGAAGTCGCTGTTCTGCGTGACACCCCGCATGGCGCGGGGGTGGAGCGCCTGGAGATACAGGGCCCTGATTCCGGCGATCCACATCATGGGGTCGCTGTGGAGCTGCCAGGTGACGGACCCGGGCCCGAAGAGCCCGGGGTCGGCGGAGGCGGCGCGTGATGTGCCGGGGGCGCTCTGTCCTGCCGTACCCGGTGCGCCGGGGTACGGCCCGGCCTCGGCCGGAAGGTCGCGCCTGCCTCCGGCGACGTGCCCGTCGCGCGGCTCGCGTTCGTCGCGCTCGTCCATGTACGTGCCCCTCCCCGCCGTGCACCCGGCTCGTACCGTCGCTCCGCCGGGGCGGTACGGCCAGGCTAGGGGGTGCCCTACGAGCCCAGCAAGATCCACAAGACACCCTTGGCGACGTACGTTTCCGGCCCGGAGCCGTACGTTTCCGGCCCGGGACCCAGTCCTGGCACAGGACGCGCGGACGCGCGCCCCGCGTAGCACGATGGCTGCATGATGCTGGCACCCCTCGCCCGTGTCTCCCGGGAGGTCGCGCAGACCTCGGCGCGGTCCCGGAAGATCGCCCTGCTGGCCGGAGTGTTCCGTACGGCCGGGCCCGAGGACGTGCCCGTCGTCATCCCGTATCTGGCCGGACGGCTGCCGCAGGGCCGGATCGGCGTGGGCTGGAACGCCCTCAAGGACCCGCCCCCGCCCGCGGACCGAGCCACCCTCACCGTGCACGGCGTCAATGACACCTTCACCGCCCTGGCGGCCGTGGCAGGCCCCGGATCGCAGCGCGAGCGGCGGCGGCTGGTGCAGGGGCTGCTCGCCGCCGCCACCGAGGACGAGCAGCGCTACCTGATCGGGCTGGTCTCCGGCGAACTGCGGCAGGGCGCGCTGGACGCGCTCGCCGTCGAGGCGCTCGCGGAGACCTCGGGCGCCGCGCCCGCGGTGGTGCGCCGGGCGGTGATGCTGGCGGGCTCGCTGCAACAGGTCGCGCAGCGGCTGCTGGCCGAAGGGCCCCATGTGCTGGAGGAGTTCCTGCTGACGGTGGGCCGTCCCGTACTGCCGATGCTCGCGCAGACCGCCGCCGGTGTCACCGAGGCCATCGGGCGGCTCGGGGACTGCGCCGTCGAGGAGAAGCTGGACGGCATCCGGGTGCAGGTGCACCGGGAGGGTCCGGCGGTCCGGATCTTCACGCGCACGCTCGACGACATCACGGACCGGCTGCCCGAGGTGACGGCGGCGGCGCTCGCGCTGGACGGCGACCGGTTCGTCCTGGACGGCGAGGTGATCGCGCTGGACGAGATCGGCAGACCGCGGCCGTTCCAGGAGATCGCGGGGCGGGTGGGTTCCCGTACCGATATACGGTCCGCGGCGATGGCGGTACCGCTCTCGCCTGTCTTCTTCGATGTCCTCGCGGCGGACGGCGAGGACCTGCTCGATCTGCCGGCCGCCGAGCGGCACGCCGCGCTGGTACGGCTCGTACCGGAACCGATGCGGGTACGGCGGCTCGTCGTGTCCGCGGCGTCCGGGACCATGGGCGCGGCGGAGGCCGAGGAGTTCCTGCGGATCACCCTGGACCGGGGGCACGAGGGCGTGGTGGTCAAGGGGCTCGACACCCCGTACAGCGCGGGGCGCCGGGGCGCGGGCTGGCTGAAGGTGAAGCCGGTGCACACCCTGGACCTGGTGGTGCTGGCCGCCGAGTGGGGCCATGGCCGGCGCACCGGCAGGCTCTCCAATCTGCATCTGGGCGCGCGGCGCGAGGACGGCTCGTTCGTGATGCTGGGCAAGACCTTCAAGGGGCTGACGGACGCGATGCTGGAGTGGCAGACCGGGCGCCTCGGGGAGCTGGCGGTACGGGACGACGGCTTCACCGTCACGGTACGGCCCGAGCTGGTGGTCGAGATCGCGTACGACGGGCTCCAGCGGTCGTCCCGCTATCCGGCCGGCGTGACCCTGCGCTTCGCCCGGGTGATCCGCTACCGGGAGGACAAACCGGCGGCGGAGGCGGACACCGTGGGGACGGTGCTCGCGGCCCACGGCCGGGGCGCCGAGGAGCGGACCTGAGGCGCCCCGGCCGTGGGTGTGGGGACGGGGAGTGGCCGTTGGTGGTACGGAGGGGTCCCGGGCCGGCGTCCCTTCCGGCCCGGGACCCGGTGGATCTACTGGGCGGCGCCGCGCACCACGACCGACTGCAGTACCGGCTTCAGCCCGTGCCAGTCGGCCGAGATCAGGCTCGCGTTGCGCTGGGCGAGGAGGGCCAGCCGGTCGCGGGCCTGCTGCTCGGTGGGGTTGGTGCCGTCGATGGCGGGCGGCACGTTGTGCGCGTCCGTCATCAGCACGAAGTAGTTGCGCTGCGCGTACCAGGAGGTGTCGATGCTGCCGCCGGTGAAGGCGGAGGCGTCACCGTCGAAGAACACGAACCAGGGGCGGATGGAGGCGTCCGCGTACCGGGTGCGCGGGTCGCCGGCCGCGGCGTTGTGCACGGCAGGGAAGGCGGCCGCCTCGCGCAGCCGGCCCGCCGCCTTGAGGTCACGCAGATGGGTGGCGTACTCGCGGTCGGTCCACAGCGTGTCGAACGGGTTCTGCTCCTCGACCGTGCCGGGGATGAGCTCGACGATGAACTTGCCCGCGAGCTGGGCGCGGGTGGGCCAGGCACCGGCCTGCGCCGCCTGGTCGAGGTCGCTGTGGCCGCCGGCCAGATCGGCGGGGCGGTACAGCGCGTCACCGAGCTTGCCGGTGAGCAGGGCGTCGAGGGCGGCGGGGCCACGGCCCGCGGTGCCCAGGAAGCCGTCCTTGAGTTCGAGCTTGAGGACGATGGGGCGGTGGCCCGGGTTGGCGTCGTGCCAGACCTTGATGTCGGCGAGGCAGCCGGCCAGATCGCGGTTCTGCGCCTTGTTGCGCAGCTCGCCGGCGTTGGCGGCGTTCACGCAGTTGTTGTCATTGCCCAACGGGTTGCTGTGCGAGACACGCCAGGAGGCGCCGAACACATTGGTCCACAGGTCCAGTTCGAGCATTCCGGCGCCGGAGTCCAGGGCGTCCGCGAAGTAGGGGAAGGTGGCCTTCTCGTACGCGTTGTGGACACCGACCCCGGTGGTGGAGGGGAAGGGGAGCTGGCTGGTGTCGGCGGCACTGGCCGGAGTGGTGACGAAAGCGAGTACGGCCACGGCGCCGGCGGCGATCGTGGTGCGAAGGAGCTTTGCCATATCCCTTGTTCCTCCCGCCGAGCATGTCTTGGGCATGTCAACCGAGAGGGAGCGTAGGGGAATTCAGTGACCAGCGGGAGGACGCGAGCTTACGGTTGCGCAGGCCACGGGGGGCGGCAAAGAGCGCGCCCCGGCCGCTCGTTGGCGGCGGGGCGCGCTCTTTGCCGCCCCCCGTGGCC
>NZ_LATD01000544.1 GCF_000981895.1 Streptomyces odonnellii
CCGCCCGCCTCCGCCTCCCCGACCGAGGCCTGGTGGCCGAGGGTCACCACGCCGACCTGGTCCTCTTCGATCCCTCGACGGTGTCGTCCCCGGCCACCTTCGATTCCCCCCGGGCCCGCCCGGAAGGCATCCCGCACGTCCTGATATCGGGCCGGTTCGTCATCGAGGACGGCCACCGCACGGACGTCCTGGCGGGCAGGTCGGTAAGAAGGTCGCCGAGGCCGTAGGCCGTGATAGCGGTCCACCAGTTGCGCGAACGCCCTCTCGCCGGCCGATCGCACAGCGGTGAGCACGTCGTCGAGTTCCGTCCTCGCCGCTCATCGGTCCCACACGACCGATGAGTCCGGCCGCCCTTCGGCGTCCTACGTACGTCCCCGCATCACGACCCGAAGGAATTGGACGATGAACACGGTCTTCTCTCACATGACGATGTCGCTGGACGGGTACATCGCCGACCCGCAGGACGGATGCGGCGAATTGTTCGACTGGTACAACGCGGGAGAGGTCGAGGTGCCGGCCCGTGACGGGCACAGCTCCTTCCAGGTCGACGCGGGCAGTGCCGCGATGCTGCGGGACATGCTCGCCGGCACCGGGGCCCTGGTCTGCGGACGGCGCCTGTTCGACCACACCAACGGCTGGGACGACAACCATCCGGTGGGCGCCCCGGTGGTCGTGGTCACCCACCGCCCGCCCCGGGACACCACCGCGTGGCCCAGGACCACCTTCGTCGGGGACGTGGCCGCCGGTATCGCCGCGGCCCGGGAGATCGCGGGCGGCAAGGACGTCGCCGTCGCCAGCGCCAGCATCGCCGCGCAGGCGCTCGACCTCGGTCTCCTGGACGAGGTCCGGGTCAGCCTCGTGCCTGTGCTGCTGGGTGCGGGGATCCCCTACTTCGCCGGCCTCGCCCGCTCGCCTCATCGCTTCGAGGACCCGACCGTCGTCGTCGGCTCCCGCGCCACCCACCTGACCTACGCCGTGCGGCGCGACTGAGACACAAGCACAGCGATGTCCGACGTGACACGAACGTCCGACAGGGAATGGGACGTCGCCAGGGCAGATCGCGGCGCCGACGGCGCGCGGGCGTCAAGAAGACGCGGACGCGCTTCCGTCCAGGTCGCGCGCCTGCACGCCGGGCAGATCGCCGAACCGGGCCTTGGCGTCCAAGGTCACCACGGTGCGGGCGGTCGCCGCCGCCGTTGCGGCGATGATGAGGTCGTGCGCCCCACGCGGCCTGCCCTCGCGCCGTACATGGGCGAGCAGACGGGCATGCGCGTGGGCCACATGCAGCGTGTATTCCTCCACCGGCACCAGTGCCAGGACGCCCTCGATGAACGCCTGCCGCCTCTCGCGGTGCTTTCCTTCGGCGAGTTCGACGCCCAGCAGGAGTTCGGCGGCGGTCACCGCGGAGACGCAGACATCGTCATCGGACCGGCGCAGTTCGGCCGAGAGACCGACCTTGCCGCGTTCGGCAGCGATCAGGACGCCCGTGTCCAGGATCACTCGCTCCACGGGTCCTCCGTGGTCAGCAGGGAACGGGTGCCCATGACGTCGTCCTCGAAGTCGTCGTCCAGCGTGCCCGCGAAGCGGTCGAGGAGATCGGCGAGATCCGCGCCGTTGCCGGCCGGGGCCTGCGAGATCATCGCCATGCGCCTGCCGCCGCGCGTGACTATGACGGTCTCGCCGTGCTCAGCCATGTCCAGAACGGCGGCGAAGTTCCGGGAGGCTTCGGTCGCGGTCATCACCTTCATGGGAACCAGGGTATCTGATTCTCTGATTCCCTGGCTGTGCGCTCTGGACCGGACGGAGTTGTCCGGGGCGCCGCACGTCCGGGGCGTCGGACGTCCGGCGCTCGCGCACGATGCGGTCAGGCAGACGCCAGGCGCAGTGCCAGTGACGCGACCGCCAGGAGGAAGATCACCACCACCGGGGCGACCGCGTAGTCCTTCGCCCGGAGGTGGTAGATCGCCGCGCCGATGAAGTAGAGGGTCACTCCGATCGCCGCCGCCACCCCGAGCGGGGCCAGCCAGAGGCCGATCAGCAGGCCTACCGCGCCCGCCGCCTTGAGGGTGGCGAGGCGCGGGAGCCAGGAGTCCGGGACGCCCAGTTTGGACATCGAGCCGACGATCGCCTCCTGCCGGGTGAATGTGGCGAAGGCGGAGCCCGTCAGGACGGCGGCGAGCAGAATGCCGACAACGGCGTAGGCGATGAACACGGATGACCCCTCGGACGGTTGCGTGACAGCCCGCTGAAGGACCAGCAAGGCCACAGAGGGGGTCCGCCGGTCGCGGGCCCCCGGCTCAACGTGCCGCAATCCGCCGCCCCGAGGAACGCCCGGCCGAGGCTAGTAGTGACAGGGCCACGCTGCGCCATGCCGTGGTCCGGGCCCCGCCCGGTACATTGCCTGGCGTGAGCGACAACGAGCTGGGCCTCTTCCTGCGCGCCCGCCGCGAGTCCGTCACTCCCG
Source organism: Streptomyces odonnellii (assembly GCF_000981895.1). Taxonomy (GTDB): domain Bacteria; phylum Actinomycetota; class Actinomycetes; order Streptomycetales; family Streptomycetaceae; genus Streptomyces; species Streptomyces odonnellii. The sequence continues at coordinate 2,465 of NZ_LATD01000544.1, forward strand.
CCGAGGTCGGGCTCCCGGACGGCAGCCGGCGCCGTACCCCGGGGCTGCGCCGTTCCGAGCTGGCCACGCTCGCCGGGATCAGCGTCGAGTACCTCGCGCGGCTCGAACAGGGCCGGGACCACAACCCCTCCCCGCAGGTCATCACCGCTCTCGCCGAAGCCCTCCGCCTCACCGCCGACGAGCGCTTCGCCCTGATGCACACCGTCAAGTCGCTCATCGGCCCCCGCAAGCTCTGCCCCGGCGCGGGCCTGCCGCCGAACCGGACCGTGCGCCCGACCCTGCGCGCCCTGCTCGACCGGCTGGAGCCCACCCCCGCCGTCCTGCTGAACCGGCTGACCGATGTCATCGCCTTCACCAGCGGGTACGAGCAGCTCGCCCGCCCCCTCGGGCTGCTGGACCCGGCCGCGCCCAACCTCGTACGGTTCCTGTTCACGGACCCCCGGGCCCGTACCGCCCACCCCGACTGGGCACGTGACGCCGACGACCTCGTCGCCCGTCTCAAGACCGGCTCCGTCTCCGACGACCATCTCGACGATCTCGTCGCGGAGCTGACCCTCACCGCCGGCGCCCCCTTCGCCGAGCGCTGGGCCGCCACCCTGCGGATGCCCGCGAGCCCGACCGCCCGGCGGCTGCTGCACCCCGGCGCGGGCGAGCTGCGGCTGCTCGACGAGACCCTGGAACTGCCCGGGGCCGAGGACCAGCGGCTGGTCGTCCACCTCCCGGCCGACGAGGCGACCGCCGCCGCGCTCGACAAGCTGACCGGCCGCCGCCCGGGTGCCCTCCGCGCCGTGGCGGGCTGATTTCCGGCCGCACGGCTCGCCGTTCTCCGCCTGCCGGACCCCCCCGCCCGCCCCATGGAATCCCCCGC
>NZ_LATD01000545.1 GCF_000981895.1 Streptomyces odonnellii
CCCGTATCTGGACCGCCCCCGCCGAAGCCGCCCACCGGGCCGCGCTGCGCACCTCCATGCGCGAGCTGGGCCGGGCCTCCACCCCGCTCTCCTCGGGCGTGGGCTCCACCCTGGCGACGGCGGGGACGGTCGGCGGCGAGACCGTCGTCCTCCCGCTGGTGGCCCGTAACCGCGTCATCGGCATGCTGACCCTCGGCAAGCCCTCGGACGACCACTTCCGCCAGGAGATCCTCGAACTCGCCGAGGACCTCTCGCGCCGGGCGGCGCTCGCCCTCGACAACGCCCGCCTCTACTCCGAGCGCACCGCCATCAGCCAGGCCCTCCAGCGCAGCCTGCTGCCACCGGGGCTCCCCGACGTCCCGGGCGTGGAGGTCGATGTCATCTACCGCGCGGCGGGCGAGGGCAACGAAGTCGGCGGCGACTTCTACGACCTGTTCCCCATCCGGGACGGCGCCTACGGCTTCGCCATCGGCGATGTCTGCGGCACGGGACCGGAGGCCGCAGCCGTCACCGGCCTGGCCCGGCACGCCCTCCGGCTGCTCGCCCGCGAAGGCTTCGGCGGACCGGCGGTCCTGGAACGGCTGAACGCGGCGATCCTCGACGAGGGCGCCCGCAGCCGCTTCCTCACGCTGCTGTACGGCGAGTTGTGGCCGCAGGAGGACGGCAGCGCGATCATCAAGGTGGTCTGCGCCGGCCATCCGCTCCCGTTGCGGCTGCGCCAGGACGGCACGGTCGAACCGGCCGCCGAACCGCAGCCGCTCCTCGGCGTGATAGAGGATCTGGAGCTGTACGAGCAGACGCTCACCCTGGACCCGGGCGATGTCCTGCTGTGCGTCACCGACGGTGTCACAGAACGCCGGGAGGGTTCGCGCATGCTGGGCGATGACGGCCTCACCGATGTCCTGACGACCTGTACGGGACTGACAGCGGGCGCGGTCGCCTCGCGCGTGCTGCGAGCGGTGGAGCGCTTCGCCGCGGAGCCGGCCTCCGACGACATGGCAATCCTCGCGATGCGCGTCCCGGAGCCCCGTCACGACTAGGTCCGGTCAGGCTTGAGGAGTTGGGCAACGAGAAAGGCCCCCGCCAGGTGGCGGGGGCCTTCTTCTGTACGGAGCCCCAATACGGAATCGAACCGTAGACCTTCTCCTTACCATGGAG
>NZ_LATD01000546.1 GCF_000981895.1 Streptomyces odonnellii
GATGTGGGGTGCGGGGGCTACGGGGCGTACGGAGCGGGGCAGTCCGGGGCCGACCGGCGGGAAGGCGGCCGACTCGGTGCGGTGAAGGGCCAGGCTCCGGTCGGGCAGCAGGCGTACGACGAGATGGCGGCGCCAGTCGGAGTCGTTCCGCTCGGGCCGGTCCTCGCGCCAGTGGCAGCCCCGGGTCTCCTCGCGCTCCCGGGCGGCGGCGACCAGGACGCGGGCGACACAGAGGAGGTTCGAGGTCTCCCAGGACTCGACACCGGGCACGGCGGGCTTGCCGGAGCCGTCGTCCGGGCCGCCCTCACCGGTTCCGGAGGCATCGGCGAGGGCATCGGCGAAGGGGCGCGCGGAGGTCGGCGCGGGGGCATTTCCGCCGTTTCCGGAGCGGTTTTCCGATCCGCTTCCGGAACCGTTCGCGGAGCCGCTTCCGGAGCCGTTCGCGGAGCCGTTTCCGGAGTCGGCCGCGGCGGTCCCGGGGGCTTCCCTGAGCGCGCGCTGGAACGTGGTCTCCAGGGCTTCGGCGGCGGCCGCCAGGCTCGCGGCCGACCTGAGCACGCCCGCGCCCTCGGACATGATCCGCTGGATTCCGGCCCGCGCCTCGGGGGCGATCAGCGGCACCAGGCTGGTGGCGGCGGGCTCGGCCGGGACCACCGCGCCGGACCGCCAGGACGCGGAGCCGGCACCCGCCGCGATGTCAGCCGCGATCCGTTCCGCGAAGACCAGGCCTTCCAGCAGGGAGTTGGAGGCCAGCCGGTTCGCGCCGTGCACTCCCGTACAGGCGACCTCGCCGCACGCGTACAGCCCCGCCACCGTGGTCCGTCCGTACAGATCCGTACGGACCCCGCCCGACGCGTAGTGCGCGGCAGGCGCCACCGGTATCGGCTCCGTGACCGGGTCGATCCCATGGGCACGGCAGGCGGCCAGGATGGTGGGGAAGCGGCTCTCCCACATCTCCGCGCCGAAGTGCCTGGCGTCCAGATACATGTGGTCGACGCCCTGCTCGCGCATTCTGCGGGTGATGGCCTTGGCGACGATGTCGCGGGGCGCCAGCTCGGCCAGCTCGTGCTGGTCGAGCATGAACCGTATGCCGTCGCCGTCGACGAGATGGGCGCCCTCTCCCCGTACCGCCTCGGAGACCAGGGGCTGCTGGCCCTCGGAGCCGGCGCCGAGGAACAGCACCGTGGGGTGGAACTGGACGAATTCCACGTCCGAGACCTCCGCGCCCGCGCGCAGCGCCAGCGCCACCCCGTCGCCCGTGGAGACGGCGGGGTTGGTCGTGGCGGCGAAGACCTGTCCCATGCCACCGGTGGCCAGGACCACCGCGGGGGCGTGGACCGCGCCGACGCCGTCGTGCTGGCCCTCGCCCATGACATGGAGGGTGACCCCGGACGTACGGCCCTGATCGTCCGTCAGCAGGTCGAGGACCAGGGCGTTCTCGATGGTACGGAGGGCCGCGTCCCGTACCGCTTCGACCAGCGCGCGGGAGATCTCGGCGCCGGTCGCGTCGCCCCCGGCGTGGGCGATCCGGCGGCGGTGGTGGCCGCCCTCGCGGGCGAGCTGGAGCTCGCCGGTGGCATGGGTGTCGAAGTGGGCGCCGGTGCCGATCAGTCGCCGGACGGCCGCGGGGCCCTCGGTGACGAGGGTACGGACGGCCTCCTCGTCGCAGAGACCGGCGCCCGCGACAAGAGTGTCGTCGAGATGCTGCGCCGGGGTGTCGCCCTCGCCGAGCGCCGCCGCTATGCCGCCCTGGGCCCAGCGGGTGGAGCCGTCGTCGAGCCGGGCCTTGGTGACCACGACCGTACGGAGCCCGGCGGCGGTGCAGCGCAGCGCCGCGGTGAGACCTGCGACGCCGGAGCCGACCACGACGACATCGGCGTCGATGGCCCAGCCGGGTGCGGGGGCGGTCAGCCGTATTCCGGTTCCGGTCACTGGGACGCTCCGAAGGTCAGAGGGATGTTGTCTATCAGCCGTGTGCCGCCGACGCGGGCGGCGACGGCGAGGATCGCCTCGCCGGTGTGGTCGTCGGGGACCTCCGTGAAATCGGCGGGGTCGACGAGGGCCAGATAGTCGAGGACGAGGGGCGGCATGGAGCGGGACGCCTCGTCCAGCACGGTGCGGGCCGCTGCTCGTACGGCATCGGGCCCGCAGGGACGGGCCCGCGCGGCCGGGGTCCCCGCGACGGCCACCGCGTGGGCGTCGGCCGCGAGACGGGCCTCGCCGAGCGCGGAGAGCGCGGCGGCGCGGGCACCCGGCGCGGGGGCGGACTCGGCGCGGGCGCGCAGGGCGTGCAGCGCCGCGAGGCGGTCGCGGGCGGCGAAGAGGGCCCCGGAGAGGGCAAGGGCGGTACGGCGCTCGGTCCGGGAGAGATAGCGGTTGCGGCTGGAGAGCGCGAGACCGTCCTCTTCCCGGACGGTCGGTACGCCGATGATCTCGGCCCGGAAGTTCAGATCGTCGGCCATTCTGCGGATCAGGGCGAGCTGCTGGGCGTCCTTGCGGCCGAAGAAGGCGGCATCGGGCCGGGTGAGATGGAGGAGTTTGGCGACGACGGTGAGCATGCCGTCGAAGTGGCCGGGGCGCGAGGCGCCTTCGAGGCGCTCGCCCATGGGGCCCGCGGAGATGGTGACCTGGGGGGCGCCGCCGGGATAGACCTCGTCGGCGGCCGGGGCGAACACGGCGTCGGCGCCGGCCGCCTCCGCGGTCTTCAGATCGGCTTCGAGGGTGCGCGGATACCGGTCGAGATCCTCGCCCGCGCCGAACTGGAGCGGATTGACGAAGACGGTGACCACGACCAGGCCGGTGCGGCCGGCATGCGCGCGGGCGGCCCGTACGAGACTGGCATGGCCTTCGTGCAGCGCGCCCATGGTCATCACTACGGCGGTGGGGCCGCCGCCCGCGTGCCCGTCCAGCACACGGTCCAGCTCGGCGACGGTGGAGGCGAGGACGAGGCTCATCGGGCGCCCCCGCTGCCGCCGCCCCGGGGGTCCCCGAGGGTGTCCCCGTCGGCGAGGACGTCCAGGAGGTCCTCCGCCAGCTCGGCCTTGAGCAGTCCGTGCGCCAGCGCGCGGTCCGCGGTCGTACGGGCCATCGCCAGATATCCGGCGACGGCGCCCGGGGCGTGGGTGCGCAGCTCGGCGACATGCGCGGCGACCGTGCCCGCGTCGCCGCGCGCGACCGGTCCGGTCAGGGCGGCGTCGCCGGAACGCAGGGCGTTGTCCAGGGCGGCGCCCAGGAGGGGGCCCAGCATCCGGTCGGGGGCGGACACCCCGGCCGTACGGAGCAGCTCCATCGACTGCGCCACCAGCGTGACCAGGTGGTTCGCCCCCAGCGCGAGCGCCGCGTGGTAGAGCGGGCGGGACTCCTCGGCGACCCACTCGGGCTCGCCGCCCATCTCGATGACCAGGGCCTCGGCGGCCAGGCGCAGCTCCTCGGGGGCGGTGACGCCGAAGGAGCAGCCGGCCAGCCGCTGGACGTCCACCGAGGAACCGGTGAAGGTCATGACGGGGTGCAGGGCGAGCGGCAGGGCACCGGCGCGCAGGGCGGGGTCCAGGACCCTGGCGCCGTACCGCCCCGAGGTGTGTACGAGGAGCTGCCCGGGCCGTACGGCACCGGTCTCGGCGAGCCCCTCCACCAGACCGGGCAGCGCGTCGTCCGGAACGGTCAGCAGGACCAGCTCGGCTCGGGCGAGCACCTCGGCGGGGGTGACCAGCGGAACGTCGGGGAGCAGCGCCGCCGCCCGCCGCCGCGACGCGTCGGAGACGCCGGAGACGGCGACCGGACGGTGCCCGGCGAGGCGGAGGGACGCGGCGAGCGCCGGGCCGACGCGGCCCGCTCCCACCACACCGACGGTGAGCCGGGCCGGGCGGTCCCGGGGGTCCAGGGATTCCTGTGCAGTGGGATTCACGCGGCAGGGCCTTCCGTTCCAGTCCGCGAGGGGTACCGGACGATTTCTCGCCATGCTACGCCAGCGTCCGGGCCCGCCAGTCAGTTGTCCACAGGGCCTCGGCACTTGGTTGTCCACAGGCTGTGCACGGCGGGCGACGGGTGGGACATGATCGGGCCATGGGAAAGACGAACGAAGAGGACAAGCAGGCCGGCCGGTCCGGTCGGGCCCGCGAGGAGAGCGTCGAGACGTCCGGTAGCGCGGACGGAGCGGCGAACGAAAAGGACGGGAAAGACGGGCAGGACGGGCAGACCGAGGACGCGGCCCGGCGGCGCAGGCTGGCCGCGTGGGCCGCGGCCGAGCGCATACTGACGCGCCCCGGGGCGAACCAGCGGCTGGGCGAGCGGCTGGCCGCGCTCGCGGCGGACGCTGAGTCGGTGTACGACCTGGACGAATGGTCCGACGTGTACGGGAACGGGATCGTCGCCGAGCTGGAGCGGCGGGTCGCCTCGCTGCTCGGCTTCCCGGCGGCCGCTTTCTTCCCCACGGGCACGATGGCGCAGCAGGTGGCGCTCCGGTGCTGGGCGGGGCGCACGGGCAACGCGACGGTGGCACTGCATCCCCTCGCACACCCCGAGGTCCACGAGGGCGGCGCGCTGTCGGCCGTCAGCGGGCTGCGTACGGTCCATCCGACCACCGAGCCGCGGCTGCCGACCGCCGAGGAGGTCCGGGGCCTGGCCGACCCCTTCGGCACGCTGATGCTGGAACTGCCGCTGCGGGACGCGGGTTTCGTCCTGCCGACCTGGGACGAGCTGGTCGCGGTGGTGGAAGCGGCGCGCGAGCGGGACGCGGTGGTGCACTTCGACGGCGCGCGCCTGTGGGAGTGCGAGCCGCACTTCGGGCGCACGCGGGCGGAGATCGCCGGGCTCGCGGACAGCGTGTACGTGTCCTTCTACAAGTCGCTGGACGGGCTGTCCGGCGCGGCGCTGGCGGGTCCTGAGGAGCTGGTCGAGGAGGCGCGGGTCTGGCGCCACCGTTACGGCGGGCAGCTCTTCCAGCAGTTCCCGGCGGCGCTGTCGGCGCTGCTGGGTCTCGAGCGCGAGCTGCCGCGGCTGCCGTCGTACGTCGCACACGCGCGCGTCGTCGCGACGGCGCTGGCGGAGGGGCTCGCGGAGTCGGCGGCGCCGTGGTCCCGCGTACACCCGCGGCCCCCGCACACGCACCAGTTCCAGGTCTGGCTTCCGTACACCCCGGAGGTCCTGAACGAGGCGTCGGTCCGGCAGGCGGAGGAGACGAAGACGTCGCTCTTCCGCGTCTGGGCGGCGCCACGATCCGGCCCGCCGGGCGTCTCATTCACGGAAATCACGGTGACGGAACCGGGACTGGAGTGGACGGCGGAGGATGTACGAAAGGCGGCGGCGGAGTTCATGACGCGGGTGAGGGAGGAGGAGGCGTCCAGCAGGACCTAGGCCCTGTCCGGCCGATCTTCGCGGGCCCGCGA
>NZ_LATD01000547.1 GCF_000981895.1 Streptomyces odonnellii
GCGGGGTACGGCGACGAGGTCCGCGCGGCGCGTCAGAGCAGGCCGTGGCGGGGCGGGCGCGTACCGCTCAGTACGTACCGTCCGATGTGCTGCACCTTCCAGCGGACCGGATCGTGCAGCGTATGCGTCCGGGCGTCGCGCCAATACCGGTTCAGATTCAGGCTGTCGAGCGCCGAGCGCGTACCCGCCACCTCGAACAGCGCGCTGCTCGTCTCGACCGCCGCCTCCGCCGCCCGTACCTTCGCCGCGGCGACCGCGATCGACGCCTCGGCCGCGCTGTCGTCCGTGAGGTCGGCGGACGCCGCGTCCACCGCGTCCGCGGCGGCGGCGAGCAGCGCCTCGCCCGCCCGTGCCTGGAGGGCGAGTTCACCGAACCGCTGGATCAGCAACGGGTCCTCGGCGGCCGTCTCGTAGCCGCTCTCGAACCACGGCCGGCTCTTCGTACGCACGAACTCGGCCGCCTCCGCCAGCGCCGCCGCCGCGATGCCCGCGTCGATCGCGGCATGCAGAAGCTGCGCGACGGCGCCGTGCAACTGCGGCCCCTGGAAGGTCAGATGGTGCGGTACGACCCGGTCCGCCGGGACCGCCACATCCACCAGCCGGACCGTTCCGCTCGCGGTGGTGCGCTGCCCCATGCCGTTCCAGTCGTCGAGGACGGTCACCCCCGGGGCGTCGCGCGGTATGTACGCGACATGCAGGGCCTCGTCCTCGGCGCGCGCCAGGACCGGGATCCAGTCGGCGAAAAGGGCGCCGGTGGAGTAGTGCTTCTGGCCGTTGAGCAGATACGAGGCGACCGCGCCCGCAGGGACCGAGTCGCCTGGGACCGTGTCAGCGAGGACCGTCTCGCCCGGGACCGCGGCGGCGGGGACCGGGCCGTCGGGGAGTGACGCCTCGCGCACCGGCGTCAGCCGCGTACGGATGTCCTGGACATGCTTGGTGCCCGCCTCCGACTGCGCGTTGCCGAACCGCCGCCCCGCCAGCACCTCCCCGAAGAAGAACTCCCGCTGCTCCGGAGTGCCCTGCCGCCGCAGCACATTGATGTACACGAAATGGCTCTGCGGGATCTGGGCCAGGCTCGCGTCCGCGCCCGCCAGCAGCCGGAAGATCTCGGCGAGGGTACGGGCGGAGACATCCGCGCCGCCGTATTCGCGCGGCACGGTGACGCCGAGGAGACCGCTGGCCGAGAGGCGTTCGAGTTCGGCGCGCGGCAGCCGCCGCTCGCGGTCGCGCTCGGCGGCGCCCGCCCGGAACTCGTCAGCCAGTTCCCGGGCCAGGGCGAGCGCTTCCGCGTCGTCGGCGACCGTATGGACGGCGGCGGAGCCGGGGGCGGGGGCGGCGCCTGGAGAGGAGGAGGCGTTACGAGCGGGTGCGGCGGTCACGGTAAGGCCTCCAGAGAGGGAAGGGACCCGGCCGGCCCAGTACTTTCACGACCTGGACACACCGGATGAACGGCTCACATGATGAACGGCTCAAGAGATGAACGGCTCGGCTGATGTACATACGGAACCGGGGTCCGGCGGCTCAGCGGGCGGCGCACGGAGGTACCCGGCAGACCGGGAAAGAGAGATTCGCCTCGGGATCCGGTGCCGGTGCTGGCACTGATCAGACGCGGACGCCCGGCCGACAGAGGGCACTGGAAACGCGTACGAGATCGACGTGCCGACGCCGGGTGAGATCATCCTGCCGCGACTGCAACACGCCACCTCCTTCCGCTTCTGACGCCTCCGAACAGACGTCGTCACCGTACCGGCGCCCTCCGCCCCCGTCCATCAGGCATCTTCGAGCCGCCGACCGGAGGCCTGCGCCCCGCCCGGCGCGCTCGCCCGCCGACCGCGGATAGTCCGGCGCTGCCCGGGAACGAATTCGCGCGGAGCCGTTTCGTCCAGCGGAGTCGTTTCGTCCATGGAATGGGGATCACATGGCACACGGAGAGCGCGGCGGAGAGCTGGCGGGCAAGGTCGCCCTCGTGACCGGCGGGTCGGCCGGTATCGGTCTCGCCGTCGCCCGCCGCTTCGCCGCCGAGGGCGCGACGGTGTACGTCACAGGCCGCCGCAAGGCCGAGCTGGACGAGGCGGTGGAAGCCATCGGCAGACAGGCGGACGGCCGACAGACGCACAGCCGACCGGACAGCCGACAGGCAGACGCCGAACAGACCGGCGGTGGGCAGGCCATCGGCGTACAGGGCGATGTCTCGGACCTCGACGATCTCGACCGCCTCTTCGCGACGGTCAAAGCGCAGAGCGGACGGCTGGACATCCTCGTCGCCAACGCCGGCGGCGGCACCTTCGCCCGGCTCGGCGACATCACCGAGGAGCAGTACGACCGTACCTTCGGCATCAATGTCAAAGGCCTCGTCTTCACCGCCCAGAAAGCGCTCCCTCTCCTCCCCGACGGCGCCTCCGTCATCGTCCTGTCCTCCACCAACGCCTCCCTCGGCATCGAGGCGATGAGCGTCTACAGCGCCACCAAGGCCGCGATCCGCAGTCTCGCCCGCTCATGGGCGGCCGAACTCGCCGGGCGGAACATCCGCGTCAACGCCATCAGCCCCGGCCCGGTCGACACCCCCGGCATCGACGGCCTGGCGGGACCCAGCCCCCGGGTCCGCCGGCGCCTCAAGGACGGTTACGCGGCCAGGATCCCGCTCGGCCGGATGGGCCGGCCCGAAGAGGTCGCCGAGATGGCGCTCTTCCTGGCCTCCGACCGAAGCTCCTTCACCACCGGGGCCGAACTCTTCGTCGACGGCGGCCTCGCCCAGATCTGAGCCCCGCCCGCGATCAGCCGCCCTTCGACCTCCACGACCTCCGCGGCCCCTTCTTCCGTCCTTCCTCCCGTCGCCACCGCGTCAGCGTCTCCCCCGGCGCCAGGCGCTCCACCACCTGGGCCAGTTCGTCGCAGGCCTTCTCGATCCGCAGCCGTACGTTCTTCTGCTCGGTGACGATCGCCGCCAGCAGCAGCGAGGTCAGCGCCGCGGATCCGTTGAGCGCCTGGAGACTGACCATCCGCTGGACGAGCGTGTGGTGGGCGAACCCGCCGACGCGGTCGGTCACCTCCGAGATCGCCAGGACGGAGACGAACAGGACGTACGGCGCGCTCCCCGGCAGTTCGAATCGCAGCGCGGCCCAGATCAGCACCGGGAAGACCAGGAAGAGCAGGGTCAGCGAACTCATGGTGGCCACCGGTGTGATCACGGCCGCGGTGATCACCAGGGCCGTCGCCTCGGGCCAGCGGCGGGTGTCCACACGCAACCGGAATCTGCGGAGAACCAGCAGGAAGGGCGTGACCACCAGCACCCCCATCGCGTCGCCCGCCCACCACGCCGACCAGATGGCCCAGAAGCCCCCCGGCGCCAGCCTGCCGCTCAGGACGAAGGACGCCGTGCCCACCGTCGCGCTGATCAGCATCCCGGCGAGCGCGCCCAGGAACACCAGGGCGATCCCGTCCCGCAACCGGTCCAGTTCGATACGGAAACCGACCCGCCGGAGCAGCAGATAGGCGCAGACCGGAGCAAGGGTGTTCCCCACCAGGATCCCAAGGTCGGCGGGCACGAACGGGGCGAGGGTCAGAATGCTGCCGAGGGTACCCAGGGTGATCCCCGGCCAGACGCCGGGGCCGAGGAGAAGCAGGGCGGTCAGGGCGACACCGGTGGAAGGCCAGAGGGGAGTGACGGTCGCGCCCTCGATCCGGAGCTGCTTAAGGAGGCCGAGCTGCCCGGCCACGTAGTAGGCGACGGCCACGCCGAGAATCCGGAGTACGGCCATGGCAGCCGGGGGCAGTCGTCGGTTCTCCTCGCTACGCACCACCCCGCCATGAGACAACGCCCCCGGCACCGCCCGGCCGTGACACGCACTGCCGAGCACACTCGTCACCCTGGGCCACCTCACCCAGCCACCTCACCCCGGGTCACCCCGCCACCCTCACCCTGCCCCCTC
>NZ_LATD01000548.1 GCF_000981895.1 Streptomyces odonnellii
TGGGCGGCGGCCCCGACAGTCCTGGCGCACCTGCCGGGCGCGGCACGGGGTTGGCCCGGGTGCCCCGTGAGTCGTGCGTGCCGTCGCTTTCCGTCCCTACCCCTGCCCCCTGTGCAGTCACCGGTCCGCCCTGCTGTACCTGCTCCATACCTGCTGTACCCGCTCAATGTATTGCCACTGACGGGCATTCAGCGGCTGGCCCACCGTCCGCCGCCCGCAACCAGGTTGACGCCCGCCCGGACCGTCACTCTGTCGTTCACGCTGTCCGTCACGGACAACGACACGCCCCCACTACTACCGAACGGCGCATGCCCGTGCCCCTCCGCCGCCCCTAGCCTGCGAAGAAAGCCCCCGGAACACCGGTACACCCCGGAACCCCTGAACACCCCCCAGGAGCCCCTCATGACCGCCATCCCGCAGGAGCGCCGTCTCGTCACCGCCATTCCCGGGCCGAAGTCCCAGGAGCTGCAGGCCCGCCGTACCGCCGCGGTCGCCGGCGGCGTGGGGTCCGTGCTGCCCGTCTTCGCGGCCCGCGCCGGCGGCGGAATCGTCGAGGACGTGGACGGCAACCGGCTGATCGACTTCGGCTCCGGCATCGCCGTGACCTCCGTCGGTGCCAGCGCCGAGGCCGTCGTACGCCGTGCCTCCGCCCAGCTCGCGGACTTCACCCACACCTGTTTCATGGTCACGCCGTACGAGGGGTACGTCGAGGTCTGCGAGCGGCTCGCGGAGCTGACCCCGGGCGACCACGCCAAGAAGTCCGCGCTGTTCAACTCGGGCGCCGAGGCCGTCGAGAACGCGGTCAAGATCGCCCGTTCGTACACCAGGCGCCAGGCGGTCGTCGTCTTCGACCACGGCTATCACGGCCGTACGAATCTGACCATGGCGCTGACCTCGAAGAACATGCCGTACAAGAACGGTTTCGGCCCCTTCGCCCCGGAGATCTACCGGGTGCCCGTCGCCTATGGCTACCGCTGGCCGACCGGCCCCGAGAACTGCGGTCCCGAGGCGTCCGCCCAGGTCATCGACCAGATCAGCAAGCAGATCGGCGCCGACAACGTGGCGGCGATCATCATCGAGCCGCTGCTCGGCGAGGGCGGTTTCATCGAGCCCGCGAAGGGATTCCTGCCGGCGCTGGCGCGGTTCGCCCGGGAGAACGGGATCGTGTTCGTGGCCGACGAGATCCAGTCCGGTTTCTGCCGTACCGGCCAGTGGTTCGCCTGCGAGGACGAGGGTGTCGTACCGGATCTGATCACCACCGCCAAGGGCATCGCGGGCGGTCTGCCGCTGGCCGCCGTGACCGGCCGCGCCGAGATCATGGACGCCGCGCACTCGGGCGGCCTGGGCGGCACGTACGGCGGGAACCCGGTGGCCTGCGCCGCCGCGCTCGGCGCCATCGAGACGATGAAGGAGCTGGACCTCGCCGCGAAGGCGCGCCGCATCGAGGCCGTGATGAAGCCCCGGCTGGCCGCGCTGAGCGAGAAGTACGACGTCATCGGCGATATCCGCGGCCGGGGCGCGATGATCGCGATCGAGCTGGTGAAGGACCGCGCGACCAAGGAGCCCAACCCGGAGGCGACGGCCGCGCTGGCCAAGGCCTGCCACGCGGCGGGACTGCTGGTCCTGACCTGTGGCACTTACGGGAACGTGCTGCGTTTCCTGCCGCCCCTGGTGATCGGCGAGGACCTGCTGACCGAGGGCCTGGACATCGTCGAGCAGGCGTTCTCCGCGCTCTGACCAGGCATGAGGAGCTCCAGGAGGCCACTTGGGGTCATCTTCGGGGCAACGGTGAGGGCCTGTGAAGAAGGTGTGCGAGGGCGATGGCGGGAGCTGTTTCCGGCTGTCGGTCGCGGCCTGCCTGTCGTACGGTTTCCGCAGATGAGAGAAACACCCCGCTCGCAGGGGACTGCGGGCGACACCGGAGCGGAGCATCCCCAGCCCCGCTTTGGTCGTGCCTTCGCGCACACCACTGGAGATTCAGGCTCTGGAACTCCTTGCCGATCGGACGGCCACCCGCCCCAAACCCCCCGGGGCGTGTGGCACACCGATGCGGACGGCCGCCCCGGAACTACCCCCCCTGTTCCTGGGCGGCCGGCTCATTTCCCGGAGCGTTCCCGGACTTTTCCCAGGTCACGTCTCCCTTTCGGCAGGCCCCGTCTCCTCTTCCGCGGGTCCCGTCCGCTCTTCGCGCTCTGCGCGCTCCTCTTCTCGCTGATCACCTGGCAGGCCGCCGCGGGCGGACCGCTGCGCGGCGCCGACGAGCGCCTGGGACTGGCGCTCGCCCGCCAAGGGCCCACACCTCTGACGGAATTCCTCGCCGACCTCGGCGGGATGCCGGTGGCGCTGCCCGTACTGGCCGTGGCGATCGGGTACGCGGTGTGGCGCGGGCAGCGGGCGGGGGCGCTGGCGGCCGCGCTCGCCATGGCCGCCGTCCCGGCTCTGGTCGTACCGCTCAAGATCTGGATCGACCGGCCGGGCCCGCTCACCGACGCGACCGGTTACTACCCGTCCGGGCATACGGCCACGGCGATGGTGGCGTACGGCGGCGCGGCCCTGCTGCTGGCCCCGTACACCGCTCCGTATGCCCGACGCCCGTCGACCCGACGCGCGTACGGCCCGCGGGGCTGGCCGGTGCCCGTCGCCGTCCTGCTCACCCTGGCAACGGGCACCGGCCTGGTCCTGCGTGGCTACCACTGGCCGCTGGACGTCCTCGGCAGCCTGGCGCTGTGCGGAATGCTGCTCCTGGTTCTGGGTCGGGTGCTCCGCGCACTCCGCACGCCCGGAGCACCCGCCGCGTGGTCCCGGCTCAGCCGAAGTACGCGTCGAAGTTCCGCGAGAACTCCCACTGGTTGAAGCGGTCCCAGTTGATCGACCAGGTCATCAGTCCGCGCAGCGCGGGCCAGGTGCCATGGGTCTGGTAGGAGCCGCAGTCCGTCTTCTTCGTCAGGCAGTTCAGCGCCTTGTTGACCTCGGCAGGCGAGGTGTGGCCGTTGCCCGCCTGGGTCGAGGCCGGCAGACCGATGGCCACCTGGTCGGGCCGCAGCGCCGGGAAGACCTTTGTGGTGTCACCGGCCACCGGGAAGCCGGTGAGCAGCATGTCGGTCATGGCGATGTGGAAGTCGGCGCCGCCCATCGAGTGGTACTGGTTGTCCAGACCCATGATCGGGCCCGAGTTGTAGTCCTGGACATGGAGCAGGGTGAGGTCGTTCCGGAGGGCGTGGATCACCGGGAGGTACGCCCCGGCGCGCGGGTCCTGGCCGCCCCACGGGCCCGATCCGTAGAACTGGTATCCGAGCTGTACGAAGAAGGTCTCGGGGGCCATGGTCAGCACGAAGTCAGGACCGTACTTGGCCTTGAGGGTCTTGATCGCGGAGATCAGATTGACGATGACCGGAGTGGTGGGGTTGCGGAAGTCGGTGTCGCCGGTGTTGAGGGAGAGCGAGTGGCCCTCGAAGTCGATGTCCAGGCCGTTGAGTCCGTACTCGTCGATGATCCTGGACACCGAGGAGACAAAGGTGTCGCGGGCCGCGGTGGTGGCGAGCTGGACCTGCCCGTTGGCGCCGCCGATGGAGATCAGGACCTTCTTGCCCGCGGCCTGCTTGGCCTTGATGGCCGCCTTGAACTCGGCCGCGGACTCGACGTTCGGGCACTCGGCGACCGGGCAGAGGCTGAAGCGGATGTCACCGGAGGTGACCGAAGTGGGCTCGCCGAAGGCCAGGTTGATGACGTCCCACGAGGCGGGCACATCGGCCATGCGCGTATAGCCGGAGCCGTTGGCGAAGCTGGAGTGCAGATAGCCGACCAGGGCGTGGGCGGGCAGTCCGCCGCCGTTTCCGCCGCCGCCCGAGGCGGAGGTGGTGGCGCTGACGGCCGATGAGAGGGCGGACGTACCGGCGGCGTTGGTGGCGGCGACCTGGAAGCTGTACGCCGTGGACGGGCTGAGCCCGGTCACGGTCGCCGAAGTGCCGCTGACATCAAGGGCCTTGGTGCCGCCGCGGTAGACGCTGTAGCCGGTCGCGCCCGTGACGGGGGACCAGGAGAGGGCCACGGAGGACGAGGTGACCGTTCCCGCGCGCAGGCCGGTGGGGACGGCCGGGGGCTGGGCTGGGGTGCCGCCGGGGCC
>NZ_LATD01000549.1 GCF_000981895.1 Streptomyces odonnellii
CGCCCTTGCGACGCGCGCTCGTGGGGCTTGTCGTCGGTGTCCTGGCCGCCGGCTCGTTGCTCGCCGGGAGCGCCCAAGCCGCCCCCAAACCCGCCGAAACGCCCGCCCAAAAGCCCGCCGGCCCCAGCCCCCTCGCCCCCGCCACCACCATCCGTCTCAACCAGCACGGCTACCTCCCCGACGGGCCCAAGCGCGCCACCGTCGTTTCCGCCTCCACCAGCGCCACACCCTGGCAATTACGCTCCAGCACCGGCGCCGTCCTCGCCTCCGGGGTCAGCACGCCCCGTGGCGTCGACCCCGCGTCCGGGGAGTCCACCCACACCGTCGACTTCTCCTCGTACACCGGGACCGGCACCGGGCTCACGCTGGCCGTCGACGGGCAGGGCACGAGCCATGCCTTCGACATCTCAGCCGGGCTCTACAACACCCTCCGCTCCGACGCCATGTCGTTCTTCTACCAGCAGCGCAGCGGCATCCCCATCGACGCCTCGCTCGCCGGGGGCGCCGCCTACGCGCGGCCCGCCGGGCATCTCGGGGTCGCTCCCAACAAGGGCGACACCAGCGTGCCGTGCCAGGCCGGGGTCTGTGACTACAGCCGGGATGTGCGCGGCGGGTGGTACGACGCCGGGGATCACGGGAAGTACGTCGTCAATGGCGGGCTCGCCACCTGGCTGCTCGTCAACTCCTTCGAGCGGGCCAAGCGCGCCGGGACCGACGGCGCCCTCGGGGACTCCACCCTCCGCATCCCCGAGCGCGGCAACGGCGTGCCCGATGTGCTCGACGAGGCGCGCTGGGAGATGGAGTTCCTGATGCGGATGCAGGTGCCGGAGGGGCGTCCGCTCGCCGGGATGGCGTTCCACAAGATCCATGACGCGAACTGGACCGGGCTGCCCATGCGGCCCGAACTCGACAGCCAGCAGCGCGAGTTGCACCGGCCCTCCACCGCCGCCACGCTCAATCTCGCCGCCACCGCCGCCCAGTGCGCCCGCGTGTACGCGCCGTACGACGCCGCCTTCGCCGCCCGCTGCCTCGACTCCGCACGCCGCGCCTGGACCGCCGCCCGCGCCAACCCGGCCGTCATCGCGCCGGATTCGGACGGCAACGGCGGCGGGGCGTACGGCGACGCCACCGTCAGCGACGAGTTCTACTGGGCCGGCGCCGAGCTGTACGCGACGACCGGCGAGGCCGCCTACCGCGATGTCGTCACCGCCTCCTCCTGGCACACCTCCCCCGGCGCCTTCACCTCCTTCGGCTTCGGCTGGGCCGACACCGCCGCGCTCGGCCGGATCGTCCTCGCCACCGTCCCCACCGGTCTGCCCGCGACCGAGACCACTCGCCTGCGCGCCTCGGTGACGGCCGCGGCCGACAGCCATCTGAGCACCATGTCCGGCCAGGGGTACGCCGTACCGCTCCCCTCCACCGCGTACGTCTGGGGCTCCAACGGCCAGGTCGCCAACAACGGCATCGTCATGGCCGTCGCGTACGGACTGACCGGCCAGCAGCGCTACCGCGCCGGCAGCATCGAGGCGCTGGACTATCTGCTGGGACGGAACGCGCTCGGGCAGTCGTACGTCACGGGGTACGGCGAGCAGGCCTCCCGCAACCAGCACCACCGCTTCTGGGCCAACCAGTACGACGCCTCGCTGCCCAACCCGCCCGCCGGGTCCATCGCCGGCGGGCCCAACGCCGCGCTCCAGGACCCGGTCGCGGAGGAGGAGCTGGCCGGCTGCAAGCCCGCGGCCTGCTACATCGACGACATCGGCTCGTACTCCACCAACGAAGTGGCGGTCAACTGGAACGCGCCGCTGGCCTGGCTCACCCAGTTCGCCGCCGAAACCTCCGGCGACGACGGTGACGGTGACGGCGGGGACGGCGACGGCCCCGGTACGCCGGCCGCCGGCTGCGCGGTCACGTACGGGATCGACAGCGCGTGGAACAACGGGTTCACCGCCACCGTGACCGTCAAGAACACCTCCGCCACCCCCGTGAACGGCTGGACGCTCGGCTGGTCGTACCCGGGCGGGCAGCGGGTCACGGGCGCCTGGAACGCCACGGTCACCCAGAGCGGTACGGCCGTCACCGCCAAGGACGTCGGCTGGAACAAGGCGATCGCGCCGGGCAGTTCGGTGAGCTTCGGCTTCCAGGCCACCTTCACGGGGAGCAATCCCGCGCCGACCGGCTTCACCCTGAACGCGGCCACCTGCACCTGACCCACGGCTGAACTGCAACTGAGCTGCGCCTGACCTGCGCCAACAGCTACCCGCGCAGCCGCCACGGTCCGCGTCGACCGTGGCGGCTATGTGGGTACGGTCCGGCCCCCGTCCGGCCCCCCGCCGGTACGATCAGCCACCGGAACGGTCAAGCGATCAGTCCAGCGATCAGCCGAGCAATCAGCAGAAGGCGGCGAAACCCGGTGGCAGCGAGTGAGCGGAGAGCGGCGCCGCTCCGGCGTGATGCCCTGCGCAACCGTGCCCTCCTCACCGAAGCCGCCCGCGAGGTCTTCGCCGAACAGGGCCTGGACGCCTCCCTCGACGAGATCGCCCGCCGCGCCGGAGTCGGAAACGCCACGCTGTACCGGCACTTCCCCGACCGGGGCGCGCTCGTCGAGGCCGTCTTCCACGACACACTCGCCGCGACCGCCCGCGCCGGTGAGCAGGCACGGGAGTACGAGGACGCCTGGGCCGGCCTCACCGCGTACTTCGACTCCGTCTTCGCCGGCCTGGCCGCCGACCGCGGCGCCAACGACCTGATGACCACCGGGATTCCGGGCGTGCCCTCGCTGGACGCGCTGCACGCCGAGAACCGGGAGACGGTCCGTCTTCTGGTACGGCGGGCCCAGCGGCAGGGCACGATGCGCGCGGACCTCACGACGGAGGACGTGCTCTTCGTCCTGGCCGCGCTCGGCCGTACCGTACCGGCCCTCGCGGCCACCACCCCCGAAGCCTGGCGCCGCTATCTGGCCCTCACGCTCAACGGCCTCCGCGCCACACCGCCCACCCCGACGACCGCTCCCCTTACCC
>NZ_LATD01000055.1 GCF_000981895.1 Streptomyces odonnellii
CCGCCGCCCCGCCCGCCGAACCGCCGCCCGGCTGTCCCGCGCACACGGGCGGTGGCGGTACGGATCCGCTTCCGCTCACCTCCGCGACCGGCGCGGCCGAACCCCGCGAGGTCTACCGCACGCTGCGTGAGGAGTGGGGCACCGTCGCCCGGGTCGAGCTGGAGCCGGGTGTCCCCGCCTGGCTGGTGATGGGCTACCGCGAGCTGCTGGCGGTCACCCGCCAGGAGCAGGTCTTCTCCCGTGACGCCCGCAACTGGCGCGACCTCAACGAGGGCGTGGTGTCGCCTCGTTCGGGACTCCTGCCGATGATGGCGTGGCGCGCCAATGTCATCGGCGCGGACGGCCCCGAACACCGCCGGCTGCGCCAGCCCCTGGACGACGGGGTCGCCCGGATCGACCAGCGCAAGGCGCGCCGCCAGGTCGAGAAGGTGTGCACGGAGCTGATCGCGGAGTTCTCCCCGCACGGCCGCGCCGATCTGGTGAGCGAGTACGCGGCGATCGTGCCGCTGCTCTCCATCGCCTCGCTGTTCGGGCTGGACAGGAGCGAGGGGCAGGAGCTGCGGCGGGCGCTGGTCGCGCTGTTCGGCAGCGCCGACGACTCGCAGGACGGCAACCGCCACTTCCAGGAGATCCTCGTCGACACCCTGTGCGAGCGGCAGGTCAACCCGGCCGACGATCTGACGACCGCGATCATCCATCACCCGAATCTGCGCACCGACGCGGAGCGGCTCCAGTCGATGGTGGTGATGATCTCCTCGGGGACGGAGGGCGTCAACGCCTGGATCTCGCACGCCCTGCGGCTGATGCTCACCGACCCCCGGTTCGCCGCCCGGCTGCACGGCGGCCGGCTCGGGGTGGACGACGCCCTGGACGAGGCGCTGTGGCGCGATCCGCCGATGAACAACATGCCCGCCCGGTACGCGCTGCGCGACACCGAGCTGGGGGGCCGCCGCATCCGGCGCGGCGATGTGCTGATCCTGGGGATCGCCGCCGCCAACGACGATCCCGCGATCCGTCCCGACGAGGCGGGCGAGCCGGGCAACCGCGCGCATCTCGCGTTCTCGGCCGGTCCGCATGTGTGCCCGGCGCAGGTGCCCGCGCGGCTGATCACCCGTACGGCCGTGAACACCGCCCTGCATCTGCTGCCGGACATGAGGCTGGCCATCCGGGCCGAGGAGGTGAGCTGGCAGCCCTCGCCCTGGACGCGGGTACCGGTCTCGCTGCCGGTGGAGTTCACCGCCGCGCCGCGCCGGCCCGGGCGGGGGTGACTACGCCGTGCGGGCCGGGCCCGTGGGTGTCAGAGCCGGCCCGCCTCCACGATCCGCCGCAGGAACCGCTTCGTACGGTCCCGGCGCGGCGCCCCGAAGACCTCCGCCGGGGTGCCGCGCTCCAGGACCACTCCGCCGTCCAGGAAGCAGACCTGGTCGGCGACCTCCCGGGCGAAGCCCATCTCATGGGTGGCGAGCACCATCGTCATCCCCTCGTCCTTGAGGTCCCGTACGACCGAGAGCACCTCGCCGACCAGCTCCGGGTCGAGCGCCGCGGTGATCTCGTCGAGGAGCAGCAGCCGCGGGCGTACGGCCAGGGCACGGACGATCGCGGCGCGCTGCTGCTGGCCGCCGCTGAGCCGGTCCGGGTACTCCCCGGCCTTGTCGCCGAGACCGAGCCTGGCCAGCAGTTCCCCGGCCCGCTCCGCCGCCTCCTCGCGCGGGACGCCGAGGACCCGGCGGGGCGCCAGGGTGATGTTCTGGAGGACCGTCATGTGCGGGAAGAGGTTGTACGACTGGAAGACGACGCCGATCCGGCGGCGTACCGCGTCCGCGTCGGCCCGGGGGTCGGTGATCTCCTCGCCGTCCAGGAAGATCGCTCCGTCGTCGATCTCCTCCAGCAGATTGGCGCAGCGCAGCAGGGTCGACTTGCCGGAGCCCGACGCGCCGATCAGCGCGGTCACGGTGTGCGGCGCGACATCGAGGCTGACGTCCCGCAGCACGACCCGGTCCCGGCCGAAGGTCTTGCGTACCGACTCCAGGCGCAGCACGGGCGTGTCGCCGGCCGTCATACGGTTCCTCCCTGCGCGCGTCTGCGGTCCATCCGGGCGGTGACCCAGTCGGTGAAGCGGGTCATGGGGATCGTCAGCGCGACGAAGACCAGGCCCGCGACCACATAGGGCGTGTAGTTGAAGTACTTTCCGGCGATGATCTGGGCCGCGTAGACGGCGTCGACGGCACCGGCGATCGACACGAGTCCGGTGTCCTTCTGGAGCGACACCAGATCGTTGAGGAGCGGCGGTACGACCCGCCGTACGGCCTGCGGAAGCACCACGTACCGAAGGGTCTTGGCGTTGGACAGCCCCAGTGAGCGGGCCGCCGCGCGCTGCGAGGGGTGGACGGACTCGATGCCCGCCCGGAAGACCTCGGCGACGTACGCGGAGTAGGTCAGGACGAGCGCGGTGCCGCCGAGCAGGACGGGGTCGTTGGTGACGCCCTGGAGCCGCAGCGCGGGCACCCCGAAGACGACCATCAGCAGACAGATGATCAGCGGCAGTCCGCGGAAGAAGTCGGTGTACGCGGTGGCCAGCGCCCGGACGGGGAAGAAGACCGGCCCGCGCAGGGTGCGGGCGACGGCCAGCAGCAGTCCCAGCACCAGGACGCAGACGCCGCAGACCGCCAGCAGCCGCAGATTGAGCAGCAGTCCGTCGAGCACCTCGGGCAGTGCCATACGGGCGTACTCGGCGCTGAAGAAGGTCTCGCGGGTGCGCTGCCAGCCGGGCGAGCCGGTGATGACGAGGTAGAGCACGGCGCCTGTCACCAGGGTGGAGAGCGCCGCGACGGCGGTGGCGCGGCGGGCGCGGGCGCGCTTGTACCGCTCGCGTTCGAGCCGGCGCGCGGACGGTGTGTACCCGTCGTCGCCGTCGTCCCCGCGCGCGCCTCCGCCCGTCCCCCCGCCCCGGGCGGAGGAAGTGGTCTCGAAGGTCACTTGAGCACCGGCGCGTCCACGGCGTCGGACAGCCACCGCTTCTCCAGCGCGGCGAGCGTGCCGTCCTTGCGCAGTCCGTCGACGGCCCGGGTGACGCAGGCGGTGAGCGCGCTGCCCTTGTCGAGGACGAGCCCGAACTGCTCCGCCGTACCCGCCGAGTCGGCGAACTGGCCGACGACCTCGGCGTCCGGCACCTCCGCCGAGGTGATGTAGAAGGCGGTGGGCAGATCGACGACGATGGCGTCGACCTGGCCGTTGCGCAGCGCGGACTTGGCGAAGTCGTTCTTCTGGAAGACGGCGGGCTGCTGCGTCGGCTTGATGATCTCGTTGATGGTGTCCAGGCTGGTGGTGCCGACCTGGGCCCCGAGCTTGGCGCCCTTGAGGGCGGCGGCGGTGGTCGCTCCGGCGTACGGGGACTTCTTCAGCGCGACGACGGCCTGGCGCACGTCGTAGTAGCCGGAGGAGAAGTCGACGGCCTGCCTGCGCTCGTCGCTGATGGAGACCTGGTTGATGTCGAAGTCGAAGTTCTTCTCGCCCGGCGAGAAGGAGTTGTTGAACGGGACGGTCTGCCAGACGACCTGGTCCTTGGTGAAGCCCAGCGCCGTGGCGACGGAGTACGCGACGGCGGACTCGAAGCCCTTGCCGTTCGCCGGGTCGTCGTCCTGGAACCAGGGCGCGTAGGCCGGCTTGTCCGTTCCGACGGTCAGCTTCCCCTTGGTCTCCGTCGCCAGCGCGCCCGGCTCGCAGGAGGCCGCGGCGGACTGCGGGGCGCCGCCGGCGGACGCGTCCGACGACTCCGGCGACGAGGGTGAATCCTGCGGAGCGCAGCCTGTGGCGGCGGTGACGGCGAGGACGAAGACAGCGGGGAGGAAGCTTCGGGCGGTGAGGTGCATGGCGGGAGAGTGACACCGTATGGGGGTGTCTGTCGAGATCACAGGATTGCGATCGTATGAAATCCGCCGGTGGGAGGGGCCGGGAGGTTTGAAGCACAGTGGAACACCGGACCGGGACCGCCGCACCGCACCGGAAGGGACGGCACCCGCCGGACGGCGGGTGATCTCCGCCGCTTGGCGCTGCCGGGGCGCGCCGGACCGGAGGCAGGATGGCGGGACCGGTCACAGAGAGGTGACCGCGCGCAGAGGGAGAGAGCCGATGACCGCCACTTCGTCCTCGTACGTTCCGCCCGCCGAGGGGCGGACCGGTCCCCCGCCGCCCTTCGATCCCGAGCTGGCGGCGGCGCTGGATGTGATCAGGGAGCAGCTCGGGGACACCCTGAAGCTGAACGATCTTCCGGCGATACGGCAGGCCGGGACCCTGGCCCGGCTGCCGGACGAGGACCTGCGGCGGGACGGCGCCATCGAGGTCGAGGAGCGTACGGTGCCGGGGCCGGCCGGCGAGCCGGACATCTCCCTGCTCATCTGCCGCCCGGCCGGAGCGGGCACGGGGCTGCCCGCCGTCTACAACATCCATGGCGGCGGCATGGTCCTCGGGGACAACCGGACCGGCATCGACCGTCTGCTCGACTGGGCGCAGGAGCTGAGCCTGGTCATCGTGTCCGTGGAGTACCGGCTGGCCCCGGAGCACCCGCATCCCGCCCCGGTGGAGGACGCCTACGCGGGGCTGGTCTGGACCGCTGAGCACGCCGCCGAGCTGGGGATCGACCCGGCGCGGATCGTGGTCGGGGGCGGCAGCGCCGGGGGCGGTCTCTCGGCGGCGGTCGCCCTGCTGGCGCGGGACCGCGGGGGCCCGGCGCTGGCCGGGCAGATGCTGCTGTGCCCGATGCTGGACGACCGCAACGACACGCCCTCCAGCCATCAGATGGCCGGCCTGGGGGTGTGGGACCACGAGGCGAACCACACCGGGTGGACCGCCCTGCTGGGCGAGCGGCGCGGTGGCCCGGATGTGTCCCCGTACGCCGCTCCCGCCAGGGCCGAGGATCTTTCGGGACTGCCGCCGGCGTTCATCGATGTCGGTTCGGCGGAGACCTTCCGGGACGAGGATGTGACCTACGCCACCCGTCTCTGGCAAGCGGGCGGCCAGGCCGAACTGCATGTGTGGCCGGGCGGTTTCCATGGCTTCGACGGTCTGGCGCCGCAGGCCGCGGTGTCCCAGGCGGCCAGGGCCGCCCAGCTCTCCTGGCTGCGCCGGCTGCTCGCGGACTGACCGGGCGGGAACCGACCGTTGGCACCGCCCGTTGGACGGCGCAGGATGAAGCGGTGAAAGAGCTGGCGGGCAGGCTCGCGGCACTCGACCCCGACGCGGGCGCGGCGCTCCAGGTGATCGCGTACTTCGACCGGCTGGTCGAGGGCCGCGCGGGCCTGGAGTCCCTGGTGCGCGGCGCGGCGGTGCTGTCGGGCTGCGCGGCCCGGCTGGTGGACGAGGCGCGCGGGGTACGGATCCGGGTGGGCGCCGACGGGGTGCGGCAGGACGGCGGCGGCCCCGTGGATCCCGGCTGGATGTCGGCCGCGCTGGTGCCGGGCGACGGCGCGGCGGTGTGGCTGGAGCGGACCGGACCGCCGAACGGTGTGCACGCGATGGTGCTGGAGCGGGCCGCGGCGGCGGCCCGCGATGTCCTCGACCGGACCCGGGGCCGGGCGCCGGTGGAGGGCCCGGCGGCCGATCCGGCCTCGGTGGAGGTGCTGCTGGACGCCTCGGCGCCGGAGCACGCCCGGCGGCAGGCGGCCGTACGCCTCGGTCTGCGGGACGCGGCGCTCGCCCGCGCGGTGGCGCCCGCGGGAGGGCCCGTGGTGATCGAGGCGATGCCCTCCTCCGGCGCGCGTACGCCGTCCGTCGGCGGCCGGCGCGCCGGGATCGGCCCGGCCGTGCCCGTACCCGGCCTGCCCGCTTCGGCGGCGGCCGCGCGGACCGCGCTGCGGTTCACGGCGGAGGGCAGTGAGCAGGATCCCGGTCCGAGGATCGTGTACGCGGACGATCTGGGCGGTCTCGCGCTGCTGGCCGACGCGGTCGGCCCCGGCACGGAGCCGGTGCCCGACGTCCGCGCGCTGGACCGCGCGATCGCCGCCGCCCCCTGGGCCGCCGTCACACTCCACACTGTCGCCTTCGCCACCAGTCTGCGGGCCGCGGCGGCGGAGCTGACCCTGCACCACTCGACGCTCCAGGACCGGCTGGCGCAGGCCGAGCACTGGCTCGGCTGGCCGGTGCAGGAGCCGCACGGCCGGCTGCGTCTCCAGCTCGCGCTGACGGTGTGGCGGCTGCACCACAATCAGCGCCTCTGAGCGCCGGGGCCGGGGAACTCGTTAGGCTGATCGGCGATGTTCACTCCTGAAGGTCCGACCCTGCGCGAACTCGCCGTCCAGGCACTGTCGTCCGTCGAGCACGGCTACGACCTGCTCGCCCCGAAGTTCGACCGGACTCCGTTCCGTACGCCCGACACCCTGTTGGACGCGGTCGTACACGCCGCCGGGCCGCTCGGCCCTTTCGGTACGGGGCTGGACATCTGCTGCGGGACCGGGGCCGGGGTGGGGGTGCTGCGGCGGCTCTGCGACGAGCGGGTCGTCGGGGTCGACTTCAGCGCGGGCATGCTGGCCGCCGCCAAGGACGCCACCGGATCCGCCGTACCGGATGACGTGCCGGACGCTCCGGGTGCCCGGGGCCCTCGGGGCGCTCCGGCCGTGCACTGGGTACGGGCCGACGCCCGCGCCCTGCCACTGGCGCCCGTTTTCGATCTGGCCGTGAGTTTCGGGGCGTTCGGGCATTTCCTGCCGGCCGAGCGGCCTGCCCTGTTCGCACAGGCACGGGCAGCGCTCCGGCCGGGCGGTCTGTTCGTCTTCCCCGTCCCGGCGCCGCCCCGGGTGGGCTCGAAGCTCTACTGGGCGCTCTGGGGGTTCGACACGGCGATGCGGCTGCGCAATCTGGTGTGGCGCCCGCCGTTCGTCATGTACTACCGCACCTTCCGGCTGCCGGAGGTACTGGACGAGCTGGCCGGTGCGGGCTTCACCACCTCTGTGCTTCCCCTCTCGGGCCTCGGTCTCCGGCCCGACGGCAGCCCCCGGTGCGCGCTGGTGGTGGCGCGCACCGCCTGAACCGGCAGCCGGATCAGTCCTCCAGGGGACGGCCGGGACCGCGCGGTCCCGGCCGCTCGTCGAACACCTCGGGGAACTCGCGGTCGTGGGGCCGCGGCGTCTGCGGGCCGTGCGCGGTCATGATGACGGTCTGCTCGATCCGCACCACGCGGTAGACGTCCTCGCCGATGATCACCTGGTCCTCGCCCCGGGCGACGGCCTCGGCGGCCCGGGTGAAACGCGGAGCCAGCTCGCCCGCGCTCGCCGCCCGCAGCCGCAGCACATCGCGGAGATCCGCCCGCGCCTCCTCCTCGGCCTGGACTGCGGGAAAGAGCTGCCGCCACCCCCGGTCCTCGTGGAGCATCGCGGAGTAGCCCGTGTAATGCGCGACTGACATCCGGTCCGTATCGGGACCGTCCACCGGGAACGCCCGTCTCAGTGCCTCCTCACGCTGCCCAAGCTCCAGCAGCCGCCGGGCGGCCGCATCGTCGAATACACCGTCCGCCGTGTCGTCCGAGTTCGCGCTCATACGAGCAGAGTGCCGTATGAACGCGGTTCGCGCTCCACGGATACAAGGATCATCCGGTGTAAATCCGGCCATCTTTCCGTCACACGAATTCGCCACCGCTGGACGTGATAACCGCAGGCAGGAGGGGTTGAATGGGGAGTGCGGAGGGCATGGGCAGCAGGCACAGGCGCGAGGCACAGGGCAGTCGAGCGGTACGGGAAGCGATCCGCCATGGACCAGAACCAGCGGCCCCCGGGCGAGGACCACGGCAGGCAGCGGAGCGGGAAGGAGACCGTCGCGCTCACGGGCGTCCCCGAGACCCTGCTGTGGAATCTGTACCAACGGGCGTGTGCCGCGCGGCAGCCGTCCTGGCAGTTCGAGGACCCCAAGGCGGTCGAGCTGGTCGACGCCATCGACTACCCCTTCGCCGAGACCTTCGGCCCGCCGAACCCGTTCCTCGCGCAGGGCCATTGCCTGCGGGTCCGCACCTTCGACACCGTCGTACGGCACTTCCTGACCGAGCGCCCCCACGGCACGGTCGTCGCTCTGGGCGAAGGGCTGGAGACCCAGTTCTGGCGGGTGGACAACGGCCGGATGAGCTGGCTGACCGTGGAACTGCCCGAGACCGCGGCCGTCCGGCGGCGGCTGCTCCCCGACGGCGACCGGCGCCGCACCTACCCGTGCTCCGTGCTGGACCCGGCCTGGCCCGACCAGGTCGGCACCGCCCATGGGGTGCTCGTCACGGCACAGGGGCTGCTCATGTATCTGCGACCGCCCGAAGTGCGGGAGGTGATCGCGACCTGTGCCGGGCGCTTCGCGGGCGGGGCGCTGGTCTTCGATGCCGTCCCGAGGTGGTCCAGCGTCTGTACGAGGCGTGGCGCGATGCGGACCCGCCGGGGCTACGCCGTACCGCCGATGCCCTGGGGCATGGACGCGGGTGAGCTGCGGAAGGTGTTCGGGGCGCATCCGCACATCACGGCCGTACGCGAAGTCCCGCCGCCGCGGGGACACGGTCCGTACTACGGCATGGTCCAGCCGGTGCTGCGGCGGGTGCCCGTCGTACGCAATCTCCGGCCGACCATGACCGTACTGACCCGGTTCGCGGCCCGGGCCTGATCAGACGGCCGGCAGCCCGTGGCGCTCTGTCATGCCTGCCGGCTCAGGGCGCGCACCGCCGCCTTCGAGGCCTTCTCGACCAGGGCGACGCCCGCCTCCTTGGTGGCGCTGCCGCGCGAGAGCACGGTCAGCAGATAGCCGTGCCCGTCCACCGTCACGCGCCCGATGCTGTTGATGTCCCACAGGCCGGTCGCGCTCCGCGGCAGCCAGCCGTTCTTCAGCCCGGTGAGCGTCCCCGCGGCGGACACGCCCCAGTCCTGATCCGTCGACACCGTGCCCATCAGCCCTCTTATGAAGTCCTGTGAGGCCTCGCTGAGGTCGGACTCGGAGTCGTCGCCGAACACGGCGGAGAGCAGCACCAGTTGATCGGCGGCCGTGGTCTGGGTCAGCCCCCAGTGGCCGTTCACCCCGGCGGTCGTCGCCTTCAGCCCGAGTCTTCGGTTCGCCTCGTCCAGGCCGGACGACCCGCCGATCGCACTCCACAGCGCGTCCGCCGAGGCGTTGTCGCTGAGACGGATCATGGAGGTCGCGTAGTCCTTCTCCCCCGTCGTCAGATGGCGGTCCTGGTCCTGCGCCTGGAGCAGCAGGGCCACCAGGATGTCGACCTTGACGATGCTCGCCGTGTCATAGGTCTTCCCGGCCCCGTACGACGCCGTGTCCCCGTCCTTCGTGTCGAGCACCGCCACCGAGAGGGAGGCCGAGACGGACTTCACGACCGGTTCGAGCGAGGCGGCCAGCGCCTCGTCCGGATCCACCGCCGGCTTGTCCGGCTCCGGCGAGGGCTTGTCCGGCTCCGCCGAGGGCTTGCCGTCGGCCCCGGAGCCCCGGCCGGTCTCCCCGGCCCGTACCGAGCCCACCGTCCGGAGCCCCGGCAGCGGGGCCGCGCCGGATCCCGGCGGGACCGGCGCGACGGCGGCGTCCGGCCGCGCCGGGACCGGAGCGTCGCCGCCGGTGGTCAGCAGGAGACCGCCGGCCGCGACCCATCCGGTGACCAGGAGGGCGGTGACAGGGTTCGGAGCGATTCTGTGCCGGGCCATGGCGTGAGGTTAGAAACAGATTCTGTGATGTGGATATTTTCCAGGTAATAGGTTGGTGACAAAAATTCCCGACACCGATACTGACGGACGAATCGTCTGATATCGCGGACCTGGCTACCTTTCGGAGAAATACCGGCCGATCAGCTCATTGCGGAACACCCCGCGCGGGTCGAGCCTCGCGATGAGCGCCTCGAAGTCCGTGTACCGCTCGTACAGTCCCCTGACCCGCTCCGGGCCCATGGTGAAGACCTTCCCCCAGTGCGGCCGGGCGGCGAACGGTGCCAGCGCTTCCTCGATGGCGTCGAGCACCGGTGCCACCGCCGCCATGTCCGGGTGCCAGGTGAAGTGGAAGGCGACCGAGTCGCGACCGTACGCCGGGCTCAGCCAGAGACCGTCCGCCGCCACCGTCCTGATCTCACCGATCTGGAGGGCCGGCGCGATCCGCCCGCCGATCGCCGTAAGCGCGTCGAAGGCCGCGGGACCGTCCTCGCGCGCGACGAAGTACTCGCTCTGGAGTTCATCGCCGTTGCTCGGGGTGAACTCCGGCCGGAAGTGGGGCAGCCGCTCGTGCCAGGGCCCCTGCACGCCGCCCTGAACGGTGCAGGTCCCGGCGTCCATGCCCGGCACCGGATGGCGGGGTCCGTCGGCGAGCGCCGCGCCCAGCCAGGTGTCCGGCGCGGGGTCCTGGTGGCCGTCGCCGGTCCGCTGCTTCAGCCAGACCTGGTCGATCCGGCCGGTCCGCCAGGTGGTGAAGAGGCTCACGCTGTAGGCGGCGGAGAGCACCTCGTCGAACCGCTCGAGCAGCCGCTCGTACGGCAGGCCCTCGTACACCCACTGCCGGATGTCGTACGCCGGTACGAGGTCCAGTGTCATCCGGGTGACGACGCCGGCCGCGCCCAGTGCGACGACGGCGCCCGCGAAGTCCTCGTCGTCCCTGGTCAGGGTGAGAGTTCCACCGTAGGCGGTGACGAGTTCCAGGGCGCGGACCGCGGAGGCCAGATTGCCGTTGCCCGAGCCGGATCCATGCGTCCCGGTGGCACAGGCGCCCGCGACGGAGATGTGCGGGAGCGAGCCGAGATTGTGCAGCGCCAGGCCCGCGCGGTGCACGGCACCGGTGAACTCGGCGAACCGCAGACCCGCGCCGACCGTGACCGTACGGGCCTTCTCGTCGATGTCCACGGTCTTCGGCAGTCCGGCCACGGAGACCAGATCGCCATGGGTGTCAGCGAGGGTGTTGAACGAATGACCACTGCCCAGCACGCGCACCGAACGGCTCCCCGCGACGATCTCCCGCAGGCGCTCCTCGGACGAAGGGGCGTGCGTGCGGGCCGCGTTGAAGGTGATGTTCCCCGCCCAGTTCGTCATCGCCGGGGGTATGGCGGACTCGCCGGGCTGACCGGATTCGCCGGGGGCGGCGTGGCTTTCGGGCGCGTGGGGCACGGCGTTCTCCCTGTTCCGTTTCTTCCTGCCGAAATCTTCCTTCCAGGACTCTGGCATGCGCGTCCTCGGAACAGACAACCGCAGGGCCTGGCTCTCCGCCCGGGGACCCGCGGCCCGGAGACCCGCGGCCCGGCCGGGCTTCGGCTTCGGCCTCGGTCAGCCGAGCAGTGCCCCCACCCGCCGCAGCGCCTCGCGGACATTGGCCTCGGCCACGGCCTCCAGCGCCTCGGGCACCGACATCCAGCGCAGCGGGGCGTCGGGCCGCTCCGGGCGCGCCGCCTCGGGCCGGTCCGTGGACAGGACGAAGCGCAGGTCGGCGTGCTCATGGGCAGGTTCGCCACCGCCCGCGGGCACCGGGACGACCACCACCTGGACGAGTGAAGGACCGGCGCCGTCGGGATACGGATACGGGACCAGATCGTCGAGCCCGGTCTCCTCGACGGCCTCCCGCAGCGCGACATCCAGCGGCTCGGTCTCGCCGGGGTCGCCATGGCCGCCCACCTGGAGCCAGGACCTCAGCCGTCCGTGCCAGCGCAGCAGCACGCGCGCGCTCGCGGGGTGGACGATCAGCGCGGACGCCGTGACATGCAGCGGGGTCGAGCGCAGCCAGGGATCGGCGGCGCTCTCGGCCAGCGCGCGGACGCGGCCGACATCGGCGGCCTCGGCCGGGTCCTCCGTCCGGTATCGCGACAGCGCCTCGGTGATCGGCCGGCCCACAGCCCCCATGACGTACCCCCTGCATATGACTGGTCGGTGCCGCGCGGTCCTCGCGGGGCACGGAGGAGGCTACGGAATTCCCGGCACCGGTGTCCTCCGGGTTTCCGGAGGCGCCCGCCCGTACGCCGACCCCGGAACGGGCCGTGTGATCTCCGCTGCACTCCCGGCCCGCACGCCGGGCACCCGGACCATCGGGCATACCATCAGACGTTGGCATGGACATCACTTGGTGGGGATTCGCCGCGCTCGCCGCGGCCGCGGCGCTCGTCGGCTTCTCGAAGACCGCGGTGAGCGGCGCGAATACGGTCAGTCTGGCCGTGTTCGCGGCCGTGCTGCCCGCCCGGGGTTCGACGGGTGTGCTGCTGCCCCTGCTGATCATGGGCGATGTGCTCGCGGTGCTCACCTACCGGCGCCATGCGCACTGGCCGACCCTGTGGCGGCTGTTTCCGGCGGTCGCCGGGGGCGTCGTGGTGGGGACGGTCTTCCTCCTCTGGGCCGACGACGGGGCCGTCCGTACCTCGATCGGGGCGATCCTGCTGCTGATGGCCGGGGTCACGGTCTGGCGGCGGCGTGCTGCGGCGGACGCCGCGAAGGAGACGGGCGGCGCTGAACCGCAGACGGACGACGACACCGGCCGGGACTCCGGCGCCGCTGACCGCCCGGGTCCTTCGGGCGGTCGCCTCAAGGCCCGTTCGTACGGAGTGCTCAGCGGGTTCACGACGATGGTCGCCAACGCGGGCGGCCCGGTCATGTCGATGTATCTGCTCTCCGCGGGCTTCCGGAAGCTCGGCTTCCTTGGCACCTCGGCGTGGTTCTTCCTGATCGTCAACCTCACCAAGGTGCCCTTCAGTGTGGGGCTCGGTCTGATCGACGCCCGCTCGCTCCTGCTGGACGCGGCGCTGGTGCTCTTCGTGTTCCCGGGCGCCTATATCGGCAAGGTGTGCGCGGACCGGATCGATCAGCGGCTCTTCGAGCGGCTGGTGATAGCGGCGACCGTGCTCGGCGGGCTCCAGTTGCTGCTCCGCTGACCGCTACTCCACGTGGTTTACGGTGCTTTCATGCGTGACGATCATGAAGGCCGCGACCGCTCCGGCCGTACGCGCGCCGCGCTCTGGACCATCGCCGGGTGGTGGGCCGCCTTCGTGTCCTCGCCCTTGCTGCCCGCTGTCGTCATCATCGTCATCGCCGCCGCGGCCGCCGGGCTCTTCGCGGGTTCGTACACGTACAACATGGCGAATCCGACACCGCACAGGATCCCCGCCGCCGTCGTCGGCCCCACGCACACCGCGACCGCCACCGCCTTCGTGGAGGGCATGGAGAAGCGGCTCAACGCCTCGCTCGAACTGCATCCCTACGCCACCGACGCCGCCGCGCGCCACGGAGTCGAGGAACAGCAGGTGTTCGCGATCCTGACCTTTCTGCCGCACCGCGTCGATTTCGCGGTGGCGAGTGCGGCCGGGGCCTCCGTGGCCCAGGTGCTCACGGAGGCGGCTTCCATGACGGGCAGGTCCCTCGGCGTGCCGGTGCGGATCACGGATGTCAAGCCCCTCCAGAAGGGCGATCCACGCGGACTCGCGCTCTTCTACATCTCGATCGCGGCCGTCGTCATCGGCTTCGTCGGCGCCACTCAGCTCAATGTCCACGCGAGCGCGCTCACCCCCGGGGAGCGCATCGCCTGCACCGTCGCCCAGTCGCTGCTCGGCGGCTTCTCCATCGCGGCGGTGGTGGACTGGTGGCTGGGCGCGATCCGGTTCCCCTTCGTCGAGTCCTGGCTGATCCTGGCGTTCACGATGTTCACCACCGGCATGGTCTTCACCATGTTCAACACCCTTGTCGGGCGATGGGCGCTGATCCCCACCTGGGGGCTGATGGTGATCCTCGGCAACCCCTCCTCCGGCGGAGCCGTCTCCTGGCCGCTGCTGCCCTCGCTGCTGGGCCACATCGGACGCTGGCTGCCGCCGGGCGCCTCGATCAACGCCCAGCACACCGCCGTCTACTTCGGCAACGCGCAGCACGCGTTCCCCTTTGTCGTCCTGGCGTGCTGGGCGCTGGTGTCCACAGCCGTCTTCCTGATCTGGCGCGAACGCCACCCCGGCGGCCACGGGCCCGCCGCCGCCCCGCCGAAGGGAAGCACCGGCCGGGACCAGGATGCGGGCTCGGTATGACCGGTCCGTACGCATGGCTCTACCCTGAGCGCCATGAACGCAGGGGGCCAGGAAAAACGCGTGATCGACGGCCGGTTCGAGCTGCTGGGCCGACTGGGCGCGGGCGGTATGGGAATGGTGTGGCGCGCCCGTGATCTGGCGCTCCATCGCGAGGTGGCGCTCAAGGAGGTACGGCCGCCCGATCCCGCGCTGCTCGCCGCGGATCCCGCGGCGGCCAGGACGCTCCGCGAGCGGGTGCTGCGGGAGGCCAGGGCACTGGCCAGGATCGATCACCCGGGAGTGGTGACGATCCATCACATCGTGGACGCGGCGGAGATCGCGCATCCCTGGATCGTCATGGAGCTGGTGCAGGGGCAGTCGCTCCAGGAGCGGCT
Source organism: Streptomyces odonnellii (assembly GCF_000981895.1). Taxonomy (GTDB): domain Bacteria; phylum Actinomycetota; class Actinomycetes; order Streptomycetales; family Streptomycetaceae; genus Streptomyces; species Streptomyces odonnellii. Next base: position 14,356 of record NZ_LATD01000055.1, read on the forward strand.
CGCCGTGGGCCTGCTGACTCCCGGCGAGGCCGCCGCGCTCGGGCGCGGAGTGCTGGGGGCGCTGCGCGCGGCGCACGCGGCCGGGATCCACCACCGGGATGTGAAGCCCGCCAATGTCCTGCTGCGCCCGGACGGCAGGCCGGTGCTCACGGACTTCGGTATCGCGGCGCTCCAGGGAACGACCGGTCTGACGGCGACCGGTGAACTCATCGGCTCCCCCGAGTACATCGCCCCCGAGCGGATCCGCGGCGACGAGGGCCGTACCGCCTCGGACCTGTGGTCGCTGGGCATGCTGCTGTACGTGTCGGTCGAGGGCGCGCATCCGCTGCGCCGGACCACCCCGCTCGCCACGCTGGCCGCCGTGCTCGACGAGGAGATACCGCGGCCCGTACGGTCCGGGCCGCTCGGGCCCGTGGTGATGGCGCTGCTGGACCGGAACCCGGACGCCAGGCCCGAGGCGGCCGAGCTGGACCGGCTGCTCGCGGCGATCCCGGAGAAGCCAGGCTTCGGGCCGGCCGCGCCGGACACCGTAGCGGCGCCCCTGCCGCCGACCCTGGTGACATCCCCGCCGCCCGCCTACGGGTACCCACCCAC
>NZ_LATD01000550.1 GCF_000981895.1 Streptomyces odonnellii
GGTCTGCGGGGCTTCCGGGGGCAGCGGGGCCTCGCGGCGCTCCTGGATGATCCCGGCCGGGTAGAGGACGAGGTGCCCGGTGAGGATCGCGAGGTCGAGCGCGGTGGCGCGGAGCAGCGCGGGGGGCGGTGACGCCTCGCGTACGCGGCTCACCTGACGCAGCAGCGGAGGAAGGAGCGGCGACAGCGGAAAGAACGGCTGGATCTGCATGGCCGACCTCCGAACGGCACCCGGGAGGCGGCTCTGCCCCCCGTGTGCCCTCATGGGGCGCCGCTCACGGCGGATCCGCGGCCGACGTGCCGGAGCCGACGCACAAGCCGAACCACCGCGCCACCCGACCGGCGGCCCGGTGGAACCGCGCCCATGTGGCGGCTCCCTCTGCGGCTCCCCTTGCGGCTGTCCGCCCCGGCCCGGGGGCCGAGTGCTACCGGAACACCGCAAAGCGAACTTGTCCCAGGTGTGATTTCCCCCTCGCCGCCCGCCGCGAAACAGCCGGGTGCGGGATGCTGTGGATAACGTTCGTTCACCTCTCCGGGCCGCGCGGGCACGGGAACCCGTGCCGGGAACCCGTACCGATGGCACGCGGTCGGTATGTGGCAGACGGTCGGTACGTACGGTCGGTATGGCCGGTCGGTCGGTATGTGCACTTGGTCGGTATGTGCAGTCGGTATTCGGTATGTGGAGGCAACGATGGGTGTGACCGGTCCGATCCGCGTGGTGGTGGCCAAGCCGGGTCTCGACGGCCACGATCGCGGGGCGAAGGTGATCGCGCGTGCGCTGCGTGACGCCGGCATGGAGGTCATCTACACGGGGCTCCACCAGACCCCCGAGCAGATCGTGGACACCGCGATCCAGGAGGACGCCGACGCGATCGGCCTGTCCATCCTCTCCGGCGCCCACAACACGCTCTTCGCGAAGGTGATCGAGCTGCTGAAGGAACGGGACGCGGCGGACATCAAGGTCTTCGGCGGCGGCATCATCCCGGAGGAGGACATCCCGCCGCTGAAGGAACTGGGTGTCGCCGAGATCTTCACCCCCGGCGCGACGACCACGTCGATCGTCACCTGGGTCAACGCCAACCTCCGCCAGCCCACCGGCGCGTGACGCCGGGCGCTGTGCAGCGTGCCACCGGGCGCCGCGCGCGTGCTGTGCGTATGCCACGCGCGTGCCGCGCTACGGCCTTGCATCTTCCGGTGGTTCGGATATTTCCGCCGTTGCCGCCTGCCCGGACATGCGCGGCGGCTCCGGCGGCCCGGCCAGCTCCGACAGCATCGCCGCGCGCAGGCGCAGTGTGGAGACCAGCCGCTGGAACGCCTCCGACCAGTAGCCGCCCGCGCCCGGCGACGCGTTCTCACCCTCGTCCGGCGTCGCCGTGAGCAGTTCCAGCCGGCTCGCCGCCGCCGGGTCGAGGCAGCGTTCGGCCAGCCCCATGACCCCGCTGAAGCTCCAGGGGTAACTTCCGCCGTCCCGGGCGATGTCGAGCGCGTCCACGACCGCCCGGCCGAGCGGCTCCGCCCAGGGCACCGCGCAGACTCCGAGCACCTGGAACGCCTCCGACAGACCGTGCGCGGATATGAACGCGGCCACCCAGGAGGCCCGTTCGGCGGCCGGCAGGGCCGCCAGCAGCTTCGCCCGCTCCGCCAGGGACGGAGTGCCGGGACCGGCGGCCCGCGCCGCCACGGGCGTACCGAGCAGAGCCGCCGCCCACCGCGCGTCCCGCTGCCGGACGGCCGCCCGGCACTAGGCCGCGTGCAGTTCGTCCGCCCAGTCGTCCAGGATGGGCAGCGCGACGATCTCCTCCGGCGTACGGCCCCCGAGCCTGCGCGGCCAGGTGCCCAGCGGGGCGGCCTCCACCAACTGGCCCAGCCACCAGGACCGTTCACCCCGCCCGGCGGGCGGTGTCGGGATCACTCCGTCGCGCTGCATGTCCGCGTCGCACTCGTGCGGGGCCTCGACCGCGATGACCTGGCCGCCGCCCGTACGGTCCATGCCCACGCAGGTCGCGGCCCGTGCCGCCATCCGCCCGGCGAACGCCGACTCCGGCAGCGCCGAGAGCAGTTCCGCCGCGGTGGAACGGACATTGCGGCTGCGGTCCGACAGGGCCCGCTCAAGAAAGGGCTCGTCCGTCCCGGACAGCCCGGTCCGCAGGGAGTCCAGGAACATCAGCCGGTCCTCGGCTCGCTCGGTCTGCCAGGTCGACGCCAGCAGCGCCCGGGCCGCCTCCCGGTCATCGGCCCGTACGGCTGCCAGCAGCGCGACCCGCTCGGCGAACAGCCCCTCCTCCCAGAGCCGCCGCACAGCCTCGCCGTCCCGGACATCGGGCAGCAGGGTCCCGCCGGATCCGCCGCGCAGGGCGAACTTCCACTCCGCGTTCAGCCGGGCGAGCCAGAGGCTGCGCGGCCCCGCGAAGGCCAGCGCCGCCGGCCGCAGATCGGTACGCGCGCGGGCCGCGTCGAGCAGCGCGGGCAGTACGGGCGCGGGCGCCTGATAGCCGTGCTCGTTGGCGGCGGCCAGCCACTGGGGGAGCAGCTCGGTGAGGTCGGGAGCCGTACCGCGACGGCCGCCGCCCGAGGGCGCCGACCGGTCGGCCAGCAACTGCCCGAGCCGTCTCGCGGCCGGTTCGGGCAGCCGCTTCCGGCCGTCGTGCGGCGCCCGCTCGGGCCGGGTGGCGGCGCGTGCGGGGCGCGGGCCGGCCCTGCGCCGTACGGTGTGGAGCGCGGCGGCGTCCAGCAGGGCGACCGGGGCGTCCCTGCCGGGTGTCATGATCCCGGCCGGTGGAGTACGGCGGTCCGTACCGAGCAGTGCCGAGGTGACCAGCCCTTCCCAGGGTGATTCGGCGCCACTGCCCGTGGTGCGACGGGTGCTTGCGGATGTGCGGTGGGTGCTGCTGAGCGTGCCGTCGGCTGTGCTGTTCACAGGGTCCTCCGTCCGTACATCGGGTTCTCCGAAGGTGTGCGGGCGACCGCGTGCTGCGCGGTCAGGTGAGCGGGACCGTCTCCGATATGTCCTCGGCCCAGGCCGTCAGCGGATGGAACCCCCGGTGCCCGCACTCGCCGAACACCGTGACCGGGCCGCCCCCCGAGACCGCCGCCAGCTTCCACAGCCCGGACCGTCCCAGCGCCGTGGCAGCGACGGGCAGCGCGGACTCGCCGTCGGCGTCCGCCAGTTGCCAGCCGCCTCCCTCGCCGGGCACCGGGATGACGTTCCGCAGCGTCACCGGCCACGCGTCGAGCCAGGGGTCGGCCCGCAGCGCCGCCCCGTACGCCTCCATCGCCTCCGCGGTGGAGCCGCCGGGCGGCGGCTCCTCGATCGGACCGGGGACACCGAACTGCCGCCCCCAGTCGGCCCGTAGCTGCCCGGCGCCCGCGTGCGGTGTGACCTCCGCGTCGATCACCAGGCCGACCGGCAGGCCCAGCTCCGGGGACCGGCCCGCCGCCCCGAAGGACAGGAGCAGCGCCGACCGCCCCGACTCCCGTCCGTACAGCCGGATACGACGGGTGACCAGCTTGCCGTCCGAGGAGTCGTACTGCGCCAGCACCAGCCAGTGGTCCCGGACCGGCGGACCCCCGGCCGGCGACGGCAGCCCGACCCGGGTGCGGACGGTCGTCGCCAGCGGCTCCGGCAGCCGGCCGAGCCCCTGCCAGCCCGTGTTGAGCAGATGCAGGAGCGCGGACTCCTCCAGCAGCCGCACCGGCCAGCCCGCCCCCGACCCCGGGAT
>NZ_LATD01000551.1 GCF_000981895.1 Streptomyces odonnellii
CCCTGGGAGCCAGCGGGAAGCCGTCCCGGCCGACCCGCCCTCCTCGCCGGTCTCACCTGGCGAAACGATTCCTTCCGGCACTTCCGCCTCCTCCGCCTCCTCCGCCCTGACGGTCTCCCCGGGACCGCTGCCCCTCGTCGAGGCGCCCAGGACCGCCGCGTACATCGCCGCCGCCCGCGCCCCGAAGGGCCTGGGGGCGGGGCCGCGATTCGGCCGGGACGGCTTCCCGCTGGCTCCCAGGGAGCTCACGGCGCGCCGTGAGCGATTGCGGGCGCGGGCGATGACCGGCACCGTCGTGGCCACCGTCATCGCCGCGCCCCTGCTCGCGCTCGGCACGGCGTACCGCACCGCGCCCACCGAGGACCCCGCCGTCAGCGCCCCGGAACCGGAGCGGCGGGCGTACGGGCACGACAGGAGCCACTCGGGCGCCGGAGGCGCCACCAACCGCGGCGACACCCCGGACTCGCTCGTCGTCGAGGTCGTCGGCGACGGTACGTCGGTGGCCTCGGCGAGCCTGTGGCAGCCCGTTTCCGGCCGTATCACCGTGGAGGCGCGACCGGACGGCCGTACGACACTGATCACGCTCAGCGCGTCCGGCGGCGCCCCGGTCGCGTGGTCCGCGCGCGCCACCGAGCCCTGGCTCGGGCTGAGCCGCCACCACGGCACGCTCGCCCCCGGCGAGTCGTGCACGATCCGGGTGTCGGTGGACCGCCGGCGCGAACCGTCGGGGCCCTGGAGCGCGGGGATCGCGCTGCGCCCGGCGGGCTCGGTGGTGAAGATCTACGGCCATGGCTCCAGGCCGCCGTCCACGGGCCGCCCGCCGAGCCCCGGCCAGCACCCGGGTCGCCCCGCGCCCGGCGGACCGTCCCGGCCGCGCCCGACAGACCCGGCCGGGAACCCGACCCAGGGCCCCACGAACGATCCGACGACGGGTCCCACGCACCCCGGCCCCGTCCCGGGCGATCCGACACCGACGGACCCCGGCGATCCCACACCGCAGGACCCGGGACCCTCCGCACCGGGATCCCCCGCACCGAGCGCTGCGGACCCGTCACCGGGCACCCCCGTCTGACGAGCAGCCCCGAGCCGGACCCGTAACTCGGTGCCGACCGGTACCTGCGCCTGCGCTGGCCCCGTACCCCGGTGCCAGATCCGCACCTGCGCCTGCGCCGGACTCGTACCTGCGCCTGCGCAGGATTCGCCCTACGCCCGCGGCGGGTCCACTGGAGCCCGCGGCGGGTCCACCGGGTCCGCCGGATGCGGTGCCACCAGTGGAAGCTCGCTCGCCATGCGCCGCTCGCACAGCTCCACCAGCTCGTCGTACGCCGCCTTGCCCATCAGCTCCGTCAGCTCCGGCCGGTACGTCCTGTACACCGGATCACCCGCCCCGTGCGCCGAGGTCGCCGAGGTGCACCACCAGTGCAGATCGTGGCCGCCGGGACCCCAGCCGCGCCGGTCGTACTCACCGATCGACACCCGCAGCACCCGCGTGTCGTCGGGCCGCTCGATCCAGTCGTACGTCCGCCGCACCGGCAACTGCCAGCACACGTCCGGCTTGGTCTCCAGCGGTTCGCGCCCCTCGCGCAGCGCCAGGATGTGCAGCGAACAGCCGGCCCCGCCCGCGAAACCGGGGCGGTTCTGGAAGATGCAGGACCCCTTCCAGCGCCGCGTCTGACGCTCACCGTCCTCGTCGGTCTGCGTCCAGCCGCTCGCCGTCCCCTCGTCGTGGAACTGCCACAGCTCCGGGGTGAGCCGCGCCACATGCCCTGCCACCCGCTTCTCGTCGTCCTCGTCGGAGAAGTGCGCGCCCAGCGTGCAGCAGCCGTCATCGGCGCGGCCCGCCTGGATGCCCTGGCAGCCGCTGCCGAAGACGCACGCCCACCGCGAGGTGAGCCAGGTCAGATCGCAGCGGAAGACCTGGTCCTCGTCGGCGGGGTCGGGGAATTCGACCCAGGCCCGGGCGAAGTCCAGGCCCTTCTCGTCGGAGTCCGGGCCGTATTCGGAGGAGGACACCGGAACATATGCGTTCGGGCGCTTGGCTTTGCCCGGCTTCGCCTTTTTCGTCTTTGGCACAGGTCCAGCGTATGCGCGCGGTCGCAGTAGCGTTCGGTTCATGAGACTCGGAGTCCTCGATGTCGGTTCGAACACCGTTCATCTCCTGGCGGTGGACGCCCACCGCGGCGCCCGCCCGCTGCCCGCGCACTCGCACAAGGCCGAGCTGCGGCTCGCCGAGCTGCTCGACACGGACGGCGCCATCGGCCCCGAGGGCGTCGACCGGCTGGTCGCGACGATCACCGACGCGCTCCAGGCCGCCGAGGACAAGGGCTGCGAGGACGTCCTGTCCTTCGCGACCTCCGCCGTACGGGAGGCCACCAACGTCGAGCAGGTCCTCGGGCGTGTCAAAAGCGAGACCGGTGTGGACCTGGAGGTGCTCACCGGGGAGGAGGAGGCCCGTCTCACCTTCCTCGCCGCCCGCCGCTGGTTCGGCTGGTCCGCAGGAAAGCTGCTGGTCCTGGACATCGGCGGCGGCTCCTTGGAGATCGCGTACGGACTCGACGAGGAGCCGGACGCGGCCGTGTCCCTGCCTCTCGGCGCCGGCCGGCTGACCGCCGCCTGGCTGCCCGGCGATCCGCCCGACCCGGTCGACGTGAAGGCCCTGCGCCGCCATGTACGCGCGCAGATCGCCCGTACGGTCGGTGAATTCGCCCGGTTCGGCGCACCGGACCATGTGGTGGCGACCTCCAAGACCTTCCGGCAGCTCGCGCGTCTCGCCGGGGCGGCGCGTTCCGCCGACGGCCTGTACGTACAGCGCGAACTGAGCCGTACGTCACTGGAGGAGTGGGTCCCCAAGCTGGCCGCGATGACCGCGGCCCAGCGCGCCGGGCTGCCCGGGGTGTCCGAGGACAGGTCGCCCCAGCTCGTGGCGGGGGCGCTGGTCGCGGAGGGCGCGATGGACCTGTTCGGTATCGAGGTGGTGGAGATCTGCCCGTGGGCGCTGCGCGAGGGCATCATCCTGCGCAGGCTCGACCAGCTCCCGACGACGACGTAGAAGCGGGCTGTCCCGACCGGACGCGGACTGCCCCGACGCCGTAGGACTCGACGCCGTAGGACCCGCCGGTCTCGGACCCGCCGGTCTAGGACCCGCCGGTCCAGGACCCGTCCGTCCAGGACCCGCCCGTCCAGGCCAGCGCCCGTCCAGGACCCCGTACGACACCCCGCAACCCCGCGCAAGACACCCCGGAACCCCCGACGACCTGCGAGCGCGCCCGATCGGCTCACGGCGGACCAGAAGGTGCCCTTACGCTGTCTCCGTGGCAGAACCAGTGGTGCGGGTCCCGGAAACGAAGGTCGCCCTGTCGACGGCCTCGGTCTATCCGGAGTCCACGGCGACCGCCTTCGAGATCGCCGCGCGCCTCGGTTACGACGGTGTCGAGATCATGGTCTGGACCGATCCGGTCAGCCAGGACATCGAGGCGCTGCGGCGCCTGTCCGACTATCACCAGGTGCCGGTACTCGCCATCCACGCGCCCTGTCTGCTGATCACCCAGCGGGTCTGGTCGACCGACCCCTGGGTGAAGCTCCAGCGGGCGCGGGCGGCGGCCGAGCGGCTCGGCTCCGCGGCGGTGGTCGTCCATCCGCCCTTCCGCTGGCAGCGGCAGTACGTAAGGGACTTCGTCACCGGCATCTGGCGGATGGCGGGGGAGACGGACGTACGGTTCGCCGTCGAGAACATGTACCCCTGGCGGTACCGGGACCGCGAGATGCTCGCGTACGCGCCCGACTGGGACGTCACCAAGGACGACTACCGCCACTTCACGGTCGACCTCTCGCACACCGCGACCGCCCGCACCGATGCCATGGCCATGATCGACCGGATGGGCGACCGGCTGGGGCATGTGCATCTCGCGGACGGCAAGGGTTCGGCGAAGGACGAGCACCTCGTACCGGGCCGGGGCACCCAGCCCTGCGCCGAGCTGCTGGAACGGCTGGCGGCCAACGCGTACGACGGCCATGTGGTGATCGAGGTCAACACGCGCCGGGCGATGTCCGCGGCGGAGCGTGAGGCGGATCTGGCGGAGGCGCTGGCCTTCACACGGCTGCATCTCGTGCGGCCCGGGACCCGGCCGGCGGCGGCTTCCAAGACGGCGGCTTCCAAAGCGCAGGCCTCCGAGCCTGCCTCCGAGGGCGCGTCTGCCTCCGAGGGCGCCGCTGCCGCCGGGGGATCGTCCGCGGCGTGCGAGTCCCGTACGCCCGGCGCCTCCGGAGCGCACCCCTCATGACCCGTACCACCGCCCGTACCACCCCCACGACCACGATCGGCACCACGTCATGACCGGTACGGCACCGCGCCGCCGCGGCCGCCCCGCCCGCAAGGACTCCGAGACCGGCCCCAGCGCCCGGCAGAAGATCCTTGAGGCGGCCCGTACGGAGTTCGCCGCACGCGGGTACGACAAGACCTCCATCCGCGGCATCGCCAAGGCGGCGGGTGTCGACCCCGCACTCGTCCACCACTACTTCGGTACGAAGGACGATGTCTTCGAGGCGGCCGTCGAGGTCTCCTTCGAACCGGCCCTGGTGGTGCCCACCCTGCTGGCGGGCGGTCCTGAGGGCATCGGGGAGCGGCTCGCCCGCTACTTCATCAGCGTCTGGGAGAACCCCGCGACCAGGGCCCCGCTGCTCGCGATCATCCGTTCCGCGCTCACCCACGAGACGGCGGCGAAGGTGCTGCGCACGTTCGTGCTGCGCCGGCTGCTGGAGCGGATCGCGGAGGAGCTGGACGTGCCGGATCCGACCTTCCGCGCCGAACTGGCCGCCTCGCACATGATCGGCATCGCGTTCCTCCGGTATGTGATCAAGGCCGAGCCGCTGGCCTCCGCGGACGGCGAGGCGATCGTCGCGATGGTGGCGCCCACGATCCAGCGGTACTTGACCGAGGCCTGAGCAGCACACCCGGTCCGTATACCGGACGAGGCGTCCAGATCTTGGAGCCGGGGCGTAGGCTCGGGCACAGCCATATCCGCCGAAGGATCCGCTGAAGGAGCGAGCGACGATGCCCGAGCTGAGGTCCCGCACTGTCACCCACGGCCGCAATATGGCGGGCGCCCGCGCCCTGATGCGGGCGTCGGGCGTAGCGAGCGCGGACATCGGCAAGCCGATCGTCGCGGTGGCCAACTCCTTCACCGAGTTCGTGCCCGGCCACACGCACCTCGCCCCGGTCGGCCGGATCGTCTCCGAGGCGATCAAGGCCGCGGGCGCCGTGCCCCGCGAGTTCAACACCATCGCCGTCGACGACGGCATCGCGATGGGCCACGGCGGGATGCTCTACTCCCTGCCGTCCCGCGATCTGATCGCCGACTCCGTCGAGTACATGGCCGAGGCGCACTGCGCGGACGCGCTGATCTGCATCTCCAACTGCGACAAGATCACCCCCGGCATGCTGATGGCCGCGATGCGCCTCAACATCCCCACGGTCTTCGTCTCCGGCGGCCCCATGGAGGCCGGCCAGGCCACCCTCGTGGACGGTACGGTCCGCAAGCTCGACCTGATCAACGCGATCTCCGACGCCGTCAACGAAAGCGTCTCGGACGAGGACATCCTCCGTATCGAGGAGAACGCCTGCCCGACCTGCGGCTCCTGTTCCGGCATGTTCACCGCCAACTCGATGAACTGCCTGACCGAGGCCATCGGCCTCTCGCTGCCCGGCAACGGCTCGGTGCTCGCCACGCACACCGCACGCAGGGCGCTGTACGAGAACGCGGGCCGTACGGTCGTCGAGATCACCAAGCGGTACTACGAGCAGGACGACGACTCGGTGCTGCCGCGCAGTGTCGCCACCCGCGCCGCCTTCGACAACGCCATGGCGCTCGACATCGCCATGGGCGGCTCGACCAACACCATCCTCCATCTGCTCGCCGCCGCGCAGGAGGCCGAGCTGGACTACGGTCTCGCCGACATCGACGCCGTCTCGCGCCGCGTCCCCTGCTTGGCCAAGGTCGCGCCGAATGTCGCCCCCGGCGGCACGTACTACATGGAGGACGTCCACCGGGCGGGCGGTATCCCCGCCATCCTCGGCGAGCTGTATCGCGGCGGGCTGCTCAACGAGGACGTGCACACCGTCCACTCGCCGAGTATCAAGGACTGGCTCGACACCTGGGACGTACGCGGCGGCACGCCCTCCGACGAGGCCGTCGAGCTGTGGCACGCGGCCCCCGGCTGTGTCCGCTCCGCCGAGGCCTTCTCGCAGTCCGAGCGCTGGGACACACTCGACACGGACGCCGCGAACGGCTGTATCCGCGATGTCGCCCACGCCTACTCCAAGGACGGCGGACTGGCGGTCCTCAAGGGCAATCTCGCCGTCGACGGCTGTGTCGTGAAGACGGCGGGCGTCGACGAGTCGATCTGGACCTTCGAGGGCCCGGCCGTCGTCTGCGAATCGCAGGAGGACGCCGTGGAGAAGATCCTCCGCAAGGAGATCACCGAGGGCGATGTGATCGTCATCCGGTACGAGGGTCCGCGCGGCGGTCCCGGTATGCAGGAGATGCTCTACCCGACCTCGTATCTGAAGGGCCGTGGCCTCGGCAAGTCCTGCGCGCTGGTCACCGACGGCCGCTTCTCGGGCGGTACGTCGGGCCTCTCGATCGGCCACGCCTCGCCCGAGGCGGCGTCGGGCGGCACGATCGCGCTGGTCCACGACGGCGACCGGATCCGGATCGACATTCCGAACCGTACGATCGAACTCCTCGTCCCCGAGGACGAGTTGACGGCCCGTCGTGAGGCGCTGAACGGGGTGTACGCACCGGCCGCCCGCGACCGCAAGGTCTCGGTGGCGCTGCGCGCGTACGCGGCGATGGCGACGAGCGCGGACCGGGGCGCGGTGCGGGACGTGACCCGGCTGGGCTGAGCCCGCCGGTCCGGGCCTCCGGTCCGATACTTCGATCCGATTACTTCGGGTCCGATTGCTTCGGCACGACCTTCGGTACGAGCCCTTTGCCCAGGCCTTCGTACGAGCCTTCTGTACGAGACGACAGCGCGCCCCGGATCCCGCTCAGGGACCCGGGGCGCACGGCTCGCACCCGGAAGCGCGAAGAGTCGTCACCAGCCCGCGGGATCCCGGCTGTCGACCGCGAAGACCGACCCGTCCGGCGCGCTCGCGAGGACCTTGCCCGGCACGGTCACCGGCGTCGGCAGCGCCCCCGACAGCGTGTCGCGCCCCTCGCCCATCCGCGGCCTGGTCTGCCCCACCAGCACACCGCGCCCGGCGTCCACGGCGAGCAGCCGTCCGTCGCCCGCGCTCATGAAGAGCCACTTGCCCGAGGCCGTGGGGCGCGACGCCCGGGTGACCGAGGTCTCCAGCCGCCACCGCTGGCCAGGACGGGCGGTCCCGCCGGCACTTCCCTCGGCACTCATGTCGACCGCGACCAGCGAACCCGTGTAGCCGACCACATAGACCATGTCGTCGGCCACGGTCGCCTGGGCCTGGTCGACAGGCGAGGGCAGCGGGACACGCCGTACCGCCTGGTCCTCCGCGTCGAGCCGTACGACCGCGTTCGTCATGTCATTGGTGCCGCTGGACAGCAGGAACAGCGCGTCGTCCGAGGCGCCCGCCGGGGTCAGCGTCCCGGGCAGCGGCTTCTCCCACAGCGGCGTGCCGTCCACCGGGTCGACGGCGCTCACCACCGTGGCCGTCCCGTCCGGCGACGGCGTCACCGCGAACAGCGGGTCCGCGGCGCCGCTCCCCGAAGTCCACACCGAACCGGTACCGCCGCGCCGCGCCTCCCAGCGCTCGTCGCCGGTCGCGCTGTCCAGCGCCCGTACCAGCCCGTCGTACGAGACGAGCAGCACGGTGTCGGCGGTGTGCCGGACCGTGGCGTACGAGGAGACGTCGACGTCCCAGCGCTTGGCACCCGAGTCCGGGTCCAGCGCCTCCAGGCTGCCGCCGCCGGGGGTGATGACATGCAGCAGCCCGCCGGAGAGGACCGGAGCCGCGCCCGCGTCGGCGTCGGTCGTGGCGCGGCCGTCCTTCACCGACCAGTCGGCTCCGCCGTCCGTGGCGCTGAGCCGGGCGGCCTTGAAGCCGGGGGCCGTGCAGTAGACGGCGGCGCCCCCGGCGGAGCAGACGGGCATGGGGTTCGTGCCCTTGCCGGTGCCCAGCACGGCGGTCCACGGGCGGGACGCCTCGTCCGCCTGGGTGCGCGGCGCGGGGTGCACGGTGTCTTCGCCTCCCCCCTGTACCCCGATGAAACCGGCCGCGGCCAGCGCCGCCACCGCCACTGCGACCGCGAGCCAACGGGCGTGCGGGAAGCGGCGGTTACGGGCCGGGACGGCGGAGTCCTCCGAAGCGCCCGCCGCGCCTGCCGCATCGGAAGCGCCCGCCGCGCCTGTCGTTTCCGAACCGCCCGCCGCACTCGAAGCGCCCGCTGTATCGGAAGCGCCCCGCGCACCCGGCGCGTCCTCGCCGGCCGGGGTCCGCCCCGCCCTGAGCCGCGTCGTACGGGACCCGGACTCGTCACTCCCGGGGTGATGCGTGGAATCCGGATCCTCGTCCCCGGCCGGTCCCGGCCCGCGCCGCGGCGCGGGTACGAGCGGCCGTACGCCCCGTATCTCCCCCGTGTCCTGCGCCGGCGCGCGCAGCGCGGACATCAGCTCGTCCGGCGTGGGCCGTTCCGCGGGATCCTTCGCCAGACACCGGCTGATCAGCGGTAGCAGGCTCGCCGGAACCCCGTCCAGGTCCGGCTCGTTGTGGACGACTTGGTACGCCACGATGTACGGGCTGTCCGAGTCGAAGGGCCCGCGCCCGGTCGCCGCGTGCACAAGCACCGCGCCCATCGCGAACACATCGGCGGCGGGCCCGACTTCACGCGGCCGCTGGAACTGCTCGGGCGCCATGAACGGCGGAGTGCCGATCAGCTTGCCCGTCTCCGTGCGGAGATCACTGTCCGTAGGGCGGGAGATACCGAAGTCGATGACCTTGGGGCCGTCCGGCGCCAATAGGACATTGCTCGGTTTGAGATCCCGGTGCACCACTCCGGCCCGGTGGATGTCCCGCAGCCCTTCGGCGAGTCCGGCGCCGAGCCGGAACAATTCCCCCGCGTTCATGGGCCCGTTCCGCTTCACCCGCTCGGAAAGGGTCGGTCCGTCGATGAACAGCGTTGCCATCCAGGGCCGTTCCGCCTCCGGATCCGCGTCCACGACGGGCGCGGTGAACGCCCCGCTCACTCTGCGCGCCGCGGTGACCTCCTGGCGGAACCGGGCTCTGAACTCCGGATCCGAAGCGTGGTTGGTGTGGATGACTTTGACGGCCAGCCGCAACCCGGAAGCGGAGGTGGCGAGATGGACCACCCCCATGCCGCCCGATCCCAGGGCAGCTTCGAGCAGGTATTGACCGGCGTATTCCGGACGTTCCGCTTCCGGGGCCGACCCGGTATGGCGCAGTGGTGGCATCGCCCACCCCCGTGTATTCGTGCGCGAGCGCGACGCACGGAGCCTAGTCGATGATGCGTGCGATCCAGCCATGGGTTGCTAGCCTGCCGAGCAGATTGTGCACCTTCAATGGGGGAGGACCGAATGGCAGTCGAAGAGGTTGACAACTCCGTGGAGAACGTTGCGAAAGACACGGAGGTGGAAGTAGAGGTGGCGGTGCAGGCGGCCGGTGCCACACGCTATCCGATCGCGCCGGGCTATCGGCTGAATGTGCGCAGCGGCCCGGGTACGAACTACCAGCTCGTGAGGGTGCTCGCCTATGGCGCGAGCGTCCCGATCAACTGCCAGAAGCCGGGGGAATGGGTAACCGGCCCTTACGGCACAACCAACATCTGGGACAACATCGCCAACGGCCAGTATGTGTCGGACGCTTATGTGCACACGGGCAGCGACGGCTATATCACCGTCCGCTGCACCTGATGCCTCATCCGATACCGATGCTCACGCGGGAGTGAATCGCGCACGGGAATAGCACGGGGATAATCAGCCCGTGAGCGATCACTCCGAACAGCGTGAGCAGCACGAGCGGCCCGCACGGCGAGAGCCGCGCGAGCGGCAGGGGCACGCCGGGGCCGTCGTGGCCGTGGACGCCGATGACGGCGGCCGTGGCCGCGGCGGCCCCGAGCCCGAGGCGATCCGATTCTTCGGTACGAGCTGGCTTGCCCACGACCGCGGCTACCCGGCACGGCGTATAGCGGTCTCCTTCGGCTCGCTCGCCACGACCGTCGCCGCCTGCCTCGTCCTCCGCTTCGCCTACCAGGGCCTGGAGTCCGCGAACGTGGGCGGCTTCGTGGGCTGGCTGGTCGTGGTGATGTTCGGGGTGTGCGGCGCGATCGCCTTCCGCCGCACCTGGGACGGCTACCGCCGCCGCCCGGCCGACGCCGACCGCGACGAATCCCTGCGCGGCGCGATGGCGATCGGCTTCATCGGCTCCCTGGCGGCCTACTTCCTCCGTTCCTTGAAGGAGGCGCCCGGCGAGTCGCTGCGCCGCCGCGAGTACGAGAAGTCGCGCGCGGCCAGGTCGCGCCCGTCCAACGATTGATCCGGGCCGGTCCGGCGATGGAGCCGCGCCTGTCCGGCGGCGGCGCCAAGTCCGTCCGGCGGCCGGACCAAGCCCGTCCGGCGTTTGAGGACGCCGGTTTCGAGTGACACCACACGCGGCCCGTCCGGCGTTTGAGGGCAGACCGGCAGCCGGCCGTCGGCCACGGCCCCCGCCGCAGCACCACACCCCCACCACCGTCCGCCCCGGCACCCCGCGCCCCCGCGCCGTCAGGATGGACGTATGACCAATCGCGCCCTCTC
>NZ_LATD01000552.1 GCF_000981895.1 Streptomyces odonnellii
CCCCCCGGCCCCCCGGCCCCGTCCGCCTCGTCCGCCGTCTCGTCCGGCGGCAGCTCCGCGAGATGCTCCAGCAGCAGCTCTCCCTGCCCATGGATATTGCCGATCGCCACCAGCGACGAGTCCGGCCCGAGCATCCCGAGCAGCTCCCGCATGAACTCCTCGGGATCCCGTTTGTCACCGCCCAGATCCACCGCCCGCGACCGCCACTCCCCCGGAATCGCGTCGATCGCGCTCTTCGCCGGGTGGCCGATCACAAAGACCTTCTCCGGCTGGAGATCGGGAATGATCTCGCCCATCTGCCCGTTGCGCTCGACCCGGTCGGGACGGCAGTTGATGACCACATGCAGCGGACGGTTGATCGCGCCCAGATCCAGCAACTGATTGATGTTCATCAGCGTCGACTCGGGGTCGTTCGCCGCGAAGACGTTCGCGAACCGCAGCCGCTTGCCGTCCGGCGTGAGGTAGCGCTCCACGGAGAGCACACCCGGGTCCGGCGGCGCGTCGTACATCCCCTGGAGCGCGGTCTCCCGCGCCACGCCCAGCAGTTCGGCGACCTTCAGCGCGATGGCCACGTTCTCCTTGAACGTGAACCAGCTGAAGCCCCGCAGCTCCTCGTCGGTGACCGTCTCCGGGTCCGCGTAGATCAGTTGGCAGTTACGCGCGTCCGCCTCCTCCTGGAGGATCGCGAACCGGTCCTTCTCCGCGGTGACACAGATCCCGTCCTCCGGCATCGAGCGGGACAGCGAGCGCGCCACGTCGTCGAGGGTCGGGCCCATCTCGGCGAGGTGGTCCTCCCGTACGTTGCAGAGCACCCCGATAGTGGACCGGATCAGCTTCGACTGATTGATCTCCTGGAGCGCCGGCATGACGGCCATGCACTCGATCACCAGCGCGTCGGGGTTGTACGCGGCGGCGCGCCGTACGATCCCGATCTGCTCCACCACATTGGCGATGCCGAACTTGCGGTAGACCGGCTCCTCGGTCGCGTCCGGGTGGATGAACCGGGCCGCCGTGCCCGTGGTCTTGGCGACCGTGATCAGCTCACCGCCGCGCAGCGCGCCCGCGCACAGCCGGGTGATGGAGGACTTGCCGCGGATTCCGTTGACCAGGACGCGGGTCGGGATGCGGTTCAGGTTGGCGAAGTGCCGTGCCTGCTCCACGAGTCCGGCGACCAGCAGGATCGTGCTGCAGGCGAGCAGCACGAAGTAGAGGAAGAGCACGGTTGGTCAGGTCCTTTCGGCGAGGGTGTGGGGGGTGCTGTCG
>NZ_LATD01000553.1 GCF_000981895.1 Streptomyces odonnellii
TCAGATGTGTATAAGAGCAACGCGTCGGCGGCCCACCGCCCGGCCCCGCCCGCGGCGCCCTCGTCATCGGCCGCGCCGGCGAACCGTACGTCCACGGCACCGTCCACCGGTCCCGGGCAGGCACAGGCCCAGCCCCAGGGCGGCGCTCCGGCCCAGTCCCAGCGGCCGGGTTCCGGCGGGCCCGGCAGCAGACCGGCCTCCGGGCCGCCTCCCGTAGCTCCGGAGGACGACATTCCGGAGGAGGACGATCCGGATCTCGTCGACTCGGCGCTCTCCGGCCATGACCTGATCGTGCGCGAGCTGGGAGCGACCGTCGTGGAGGAGTACACGAACGAGTAGCCAGGCGGCGAGAGCGGCGAGGCGGCGACTGCGGCGAGGCGCGGACGGTGGCGAGGCGATGGCGGCGGCGATGGGGCGACAGCGCCGAAGCGGCCACAGCAGTAACGCGGAGACAGCAGCAACGCGGCGATGGCGGCGAGGCGGCCACAGGAGCAACGCGGCCACAGCAGCGAGGCGTACAGCGGCGGGTGCGGACAGCCCGCAAACGGAATCGGCCGTTCCCCCGGCTAGGCTGCCTCCCGTGAAGGTCCTTGTCATCGGCGGCGGCGCCCGCGAACACGCCCTGTGCCGCTCTCTCTCCCTCGACCCCCAGGTCACCGCTCTGCACTGCGCCCCCGGCAACGCCGGCATCGCCGAGGTCGCCGAACTGCACCCGGTGGACATGCTGGACGGCGCCGCGGTGGCCCGCCTCGCCGCCGAGGTCGGGGCCGGGCTGGTCGTCGTCGGGCCCGAGGCGCCGCTGGTGGCGGGGGTCGCCGATGCCGTACGAGCAGCGGGCATCCCCTGCTTCGGACCGTCGAAGGAGGCGGCCGAGCTGGAGGGTTCCAAGGCCTTCGCCAAGGATGTGATGGCCGCGGCGAACGTACCGACGGCCCGCAGCTACGTCTGCACCACGCCCGAGCAGATCGACGACGCGCTCGACGCCTTCGGCACGCCATATGTCGTCAAGGACGACGGGCTCGCCGCCGGCAAGGGCGTCGTCGTGACCGCGGACCTCGCGGTGGCACGCGCGCACGCGCTCGCCTGCGAGCGGGTCGTGATCGAGGAGTTCCTCGACGGGCCGGAGGTCTCGCTCTTCGCGATCACCGACGGCCGTACGGTCCTTCCGCTCCAGCCGGCCCAGGACTTCAAGCGCGCGCTCGACAACGACGAAGGCCCCAACACGGGCGGCATGGGCGCGTACTCCCCGCTTCCCTGGGCCGACCCCAAGCTGGTGGACGAGGTCCTGGAGACGGTCCTCCAGCCCACCGTCGACGAACTGCGGCGGCGCGGCACGCCCTTCTCCGGGCTGCTGTACGCGGGTCTCGCGATCACCGGCCGTGGGGTGCGGGTCATCGAGTTCAACGCGCGCTTCGGCGACCCGGAGACACAGGTGGTGCTGGCCAGGCTGCGGACCCCGCTGGCCGCGGTACTGCTGGCGGCGGCCGAGGGGGCGCTCGCCGATCTGCCGCCGCTGACCTGGCGCGACGACGCGGCGGTCACGGTGGTCGTGGCCTCGCACAACTACCCGGACACCCCGCGCACCGGCGACCCGATCGGCGGCCTCGCCGAGATCGCGGCTCACGACGCGCCCCACGCGTACGTACTGCACGCCGGAACCCGGCGGGACGACGGCGGTACGGTCGTCAGCGCGGGCGGCCGCGTGCTGTCGGTGACAGCGACGGGCGAGGACCTGACGCAGGCCCGCGAACGGGCGTACACCGCGCTGCACCGCATCACGCTGCCGGGTTCCCAGCACCGTACGGACATCGCGCGCGACGCCGCGAAGGCGTAGGGCCGCGCGGCGCCGCGGGGGCGTGAGCGAGCACGAAGGTCCAGCGAACGCGAAGGCCTGAGCGGGTACTCAGAACCGCGAGGCGCCCCGGCCCCCGCACCCGGCCCCGTATCTCCAGCCCGGCACCGTCGCCGCCGACCGCGCTGTACATCCCGTCGGCAACCTCGCCGTCAACCCCGGTCCGTCCCGGTCCGTCACTTCCACTCGTCCGGGCGCCCGCCGCCCGGCGGAACGGGACGGTCGTCCGTACGGGTGAACAAGGCGCGCCCTGCCCCGGAAAGCCCCGGAAATAGGGGCCCGCGCGTCGCTCGTCAGCAGCTTTGACCAGAGCCATTCCATCGAGTGACGAATGGGCCATCCGGATGACGGCTCGCCGGGGTCCAACTATGGTGCGGCGCAGGCGTTCCGGCACTTGGCCCATCGACATTGCGTTGTCAGTGGCTGGTGCCACAGTGGGGGAGTGAGCAAAGCCGTCACAGGGGCAGAGGGGGTGAAGTCCGACCATGTCCGGTTCTCGTTCGTCCGGTTCCCGTTCCGGTTCGCATACCGGTCTCAGTTCCGGCACCAGTTCCGGCATCGGCGACGAGCTCGGTGCTCAGGGCGCCCGTGTCCGAGCTCTCGCCGTGCTGCGGGTGCGCAGCAGGGCGCTGGCCGTGGCGCTGCTGCCGGCCGCCGTCGCCGTTGTGCTGCTGGCCGGCGGGGCCACGGGCCATCTGCGCGGGGGGAGCTGGGACGCGGCCCGCTGGGCCGTGACGGCCTTCGCGGCGGCCGTGCTGCTGCTCGGCGCCGGAGTCGCGGCCGTGATCGCCTGGGCCAGACCCGCCCTCAGCCCCACCGTCGCGGTCACCGAAGCGGCTGCCCCCGATCTCTACCGGCTGGTGCGCGATCTCGCGGATCGGCTCGAAGTGCCCGCCCCTTCCGCCATAGCGCTGACCCCGGACTGTGACAGTTGGCTGGAGGACCGTACGCATCCGGCGCATCTGCCGGACCTCTCCGGAGCGGGCCGCCGCCGTCGTACGCCCGCCGCGCCCGTGCTGGTGATCGGGTCGCCCTTCCTGTGGTGGATGCGGGTCGCCGAGCTGCGCGCCGTGCTCGCGCCGGTCGTCGCGGGTACGGGCCCTTCGGCGCATCCGGACATAGCCGCCGCGCGCCGGTTCGTGCGGGGGCTCGACGCGGCGGTCGCGGTGGCGGCGCGCCCCCGGGGACCGCGTCCGGGACGGAGGGCGATCCCGGGGCTTCCGGGGCGGCGAGTGATACGGAGAGCGACGTTCGGCCTGGTCGGGCGGATCGCCAAGCTGCTGTTGCGCGGCTGCGCCGAGCACGCCGCCCAGATGGAGCGGGGGGTCGCGGCGGCTGCCTCGGAGCGTGCGCAGGGGGTGGACTACGGGCTGCGGATCGTCGCGCAGGAGCAGGTGGGACTCGCGTACGCGGGGTGGGACCGGCTGCTGACCAGGGTCGCCCTGCCCGCCTGGCGCATGGGCCGGTGGCCCTCGCGGCTGGACGCGGGCGTGGTGTCCGCCCTCACGGAGCTGTCGCGCCGCGACCGTCTCGCCGAAGGCTTCGCCTCCCGGCTCGGCGAGCGCCCCGCCTGCGACCTGCTCGAAGAGCCGGGCGTGGTCGACGAGGCGGCGTCCCTCCTCGCGGCCCGTCTCTTCCACGGCGGCCCGGCCGAGGCGGGGCCCGACTGGTCGCCGGTGGACTGGCAGCAGTATCCGGAAGAGGTCGTCGACCGTAAGTGGCGTACGGAAGCGGCCAGGCTGCACCGCGTGCTGGACGGTATGGGAGTACGGCGCTCGGCGGACCCCGACTCCTCCGCGATGGCGCAGGGCCCCACCCTCGCCCGGGTCATGGACCACCTGTCCGCGCCGAGCGGCGAAGGCGCCCACGGTCTGGAACGCACCACGGGCGGGGACGGCGAGGAAGGCGCTGAGGGTGCTGAGGCGGTTGGGGAGGGCAAGGAGCACGAAAGCGCCCGCTCCACCCACGCACGCGACGCCCAGGCCGCCCACGACCACTCCGCCCACTCCGCCCAGGCCGCCGAGGTCGCCGAGGTCGGCGACGCCCTGGCCGCCGGAATCAGCGCGGAGCTGGCCCGCGAGGAGGCGGCGGCCCCGCCCGTCCCGATCGAGACCGGGAGCGATGCCCTGACCTCCTGGGGTACGGATCCGCTCCCGCTCTTCCCGCTCCAGCCGCCCCGTACGAGCAGAGAGCTGCTGGCCGACCATGTGACGGCGATGGTCTGCTGCTCGGCAGTCGACACGGCGGGCGCCTCCCCGGGCCTGGACTGGCTGGACGGCCCGGCCCTGCTGGTCGACGGGAAACGGCGCACGGATCTGGTCGGGCGTGTTCTCAGCCTGGTCGAGGGCGGCGACGCCGAGCCGCTCCGTTCCTGGCTGGCCTCGCTGGGCGTACGGCCGGAGAAGCCCGTACGCCTCGTCTGACGCCTCGCCCCGCCCCGCCCCGCCCGATCGTACGGACATGACCTGTGACGGACATGGCCTGTGACCACGCAGACATCATC
>NZ_LATD01000554.1 GCF_000981895.1 Streptomyces odonnellii
CCCCACCGCAGACCAACAAGATCGCAAAGTCACACTGGAGTACTAGGTCCTGTTTGGGGTTCGGATCTTTGCGAGGCTCGGTGGGGTGCTGGGTGTCGCTGGTAGAACTCGGTCGTGGCGCGTTTTGATGTGGCGGATGCCGAGTGGGCTTTGATCGAGCCGTATCTGCCGGTGGCGGCGACCGGGCCGTTGCCGCGGCGGGTGCGGGACCAGCTCAACGGAGTGCTGTGGCGGTTCCGCACCGGCAGTGGGTGGCGTGACGTGCCGGAACGGTACGGGCCCTGGTCCACCGTCTACTCCCGGTTCAACGGCTGGGCCAGGGCGGGTGTGTTCCAGGGCCTGATGGACGCGTTGATCGCCGAAGCGGCGGCCCGTGGACAGGTCGGCCTGGAGCTGGTGAGCGTGGACTCCACGATCGTGCGGGCGCATCAGGAGTCGGCGGGGCTCGCGGTGGCGGGAGAGACCCTGGACGCGCTGGAGCAGGCATTGACCGAGGAAAAGGGAGCTCCGCTTCCCCGGCAGCCACCGGCGCTGCGGGTGACCAGGTCACGGCCGCCGCAGGCCCGAGCAGTTCAGGTGAGGCCCCGCAAGAGGATCGTACCGCTACGCGCCGACGCCGCAGGGCCAGGGCGGCTGCCGCCGGGCTCGGACGGTCCCGAGGCGGTCTGCCGAGTAGCCGGGAGGAATCTCACCTCCCGGCTCTCACAGATCCGTGCGTAACAGTCTCCCGTTACACGGCTCTTGTCGTTCTGTTCGTCAGGTCATCACGGCTGCAATGGTGCAGCGCCAATGTGCGAACATGCGGGGGTATCTTCGGGCGATCTCCTGCATCTTCGCGATGGCTCTCCGTTCAGCCGCAAGCCGCTTGTACTTCTGGCGGATCCAGCGCACCAGGTAGGCGTTGATGCGCATCAAGAAGGGGTTCAATTCCCACGGCCTGAACCGGCCGTAGTAGTTGATCCAGCCGGCCACGACAGGGTTGATCCTGCGGGCAAGCTCCTTGAAGGAAAGATCGGAGCGGGTGTGCAAGTGCCAGGAGCGCACTTCCCGTCCCATCTTGTTCAGGGCGTCCCTGCTGACAGCAGGATCAAACGACTGGAATGACTTGCCGTAGCGATCCCGGTTCTGTCTGGCTCGGAACGTGTAGCCGAGGAAGGTGAACGTTGCGTGCTCGAAGGAGCCGCGACGCCTGCCGTCTTTGCAGTACACGAGCCGGGTCTTGGCCGGGTGCAGGTGCAGTCCGACCTCGGCCATCCTGTCCATGAGCGCCGCCAGTACCTGCCGGGCCTGACGCTCGGTGACGCAGTGCAGGACCGCATCGTCCGCATACCGTTCGAACCAGACGTTCGGGAACTCCCGCGCCATCCAGGTATCGAACGCATAGTGCAGGAACAGGTTCGCCAACACAGGAGAAACCGGAGCCCCTTGCGGGGTTCCGCACTCCCGTTCCAGCAGAGAGCCGTCGGGCATGGCGAGCGGCGCATGGAGCCACCGTCGCACATATAATTTCACCCAAACGACGTCGGTGTGAGCTTCCACCGCCTTGACCAGCAGGTCCCAGGGCACGCTGTCGAAGAACTTTGAGATATCGAACTCCACCACCCAGTCCCGCTTCCAGCAGCGCTCCCGGCACCTTTCCACCGCGTCCAAGGCGGACCGTCCGGGCCGGTATCCGTAGCTGTCAGGGTGGAAAATCGGATCCACCCTTCGCACCAGATGCCGGGCCACCACGGTCTGGGCCACGCGATCGGCGACAGCGGGAATACCGAGCATTCTCGTGCCGCCGCCATGCGGCTTGGGGATCTCCACCGCGCGCACCGGAGGAGGGAAGTACGAGCCCGATGACATTCGGTTCCAGACCTTGTACAGATTATTCTTGAGGTCCTTCTCGAAGTCCTCGATGCTCCGTCCATCCACACCGGGTGCGCCCTTGTTCGCCCTGACTTCCTCCCACGCCTCTTTGACTTCCCACTTCGAGATATCAAACGGCTTGATCTGAGACTTCAACTGGCCCATCGCACTCCTCCCGGACATGGTCCGGTTGATGTGATCAACTCAGTCACGAACGACCCAGCCCCTTCGCTCCACCCCCGTTACAGGGGTTTCATCACTACTACGAGCCGGTCCGCCAGCAGGTCCCGCGTCGGTACTCGACCCCTTGCGGTGTCCGCCGCTTGGGGTACTCCCTCTCCCCCGCGGCATGGCGGGGCGTGTCGGGACCTGCCTTCTCCTGTTCCATGCGAAAGCAGCAGACTGGACTCGCGTCGCCTACATGCCGGACACCACCTGGCCAATAAACGGGCACCCGCCAGGCTCATCCCGGGATTCTGGTCACACCCCGGTTTCGATGCCGCCTTTATCTTTTTCGACACGTCAGCAGCGATTCACTTGCGTTCGCCTTTCCAGTCCCCACCTGACGCCTCTTACGACGCCTTTTCCTCATCGCTCACCACGACGGTCTTCAGCCAACGCAGCATGAGGCGGTTTGGAGCCTCCCCCCCCCGCAGGGCGACTCCGAAGGGCCAAACCTTCATCTCTCGCACAGCACCATTTCCAGAAGCTGTCCTACTACCAACTCCCTTTCATGTTCAGGACACAAGACCAGCAAGATCCACCTGGCCTGCGACGCCTTCGGGCGGCCGCTGG
>NZ_LATD01000555.1 GCF_000981895.1 Streptomyces odonnellii
GCCGGGATGTTTCTCAACGGCCATTTGTAAATCCCCGGTGGCGGCCAGTTGTACCTGCACACGTCAATTGGTCAGGCCGGTGCTGGCGATGTCGTAGCCATGGGCGGGGCGGGGGAGGTCTGGGGTGGCGTCGGGGACAGATGGGGCCACCGGTGATCATCGATGTGTGAAGACTGAGGATCAGACGGTGGCCGATGGGGTCACAGCGTAGACCCGGGCCGTTGGGACGGACGGGATGACTACGCAGGGCTGATGCGACGCATAGCCGGACGCTTCGAGCACGCCGAACCCCGCCGTCGGGTGGGGAAGTTCGTCCGAGGGCTGCTGGCGGACCTGCCGCGGAAGGGCCTGATGGACGATCGCAGAGTGGGCCGTGAGGCCACACCGGATGGGATCAGCATCATCTGCTGGAGCGGCGAAGTGGACCTCGAACTACTCCCGGACGGCATGCTCCTTCACTTCCTCCATGGCCGCATGCCAGCGCACCTCACGCTCTTCTCTCACGCGCTCCTCGCTCTTTCTGCGCCGGGCATCGCCCGGCGGGCCTTGACCGCGTGCGTTCGGCGAAGGCGGAGTTGGCGGCGAACTTCCAGAGCTTTTCGCCGCCGCAGCTGAAGGGCTGCTCCGGATTGCCGAAGGAGCCGCGGCACATGGTGGGCGGCCGCGGTGGCACTCGGCGCGGGTGCCGCAGTTGGCGATGGTGGAGAGGCCACGTGGTCGCCGGGCTCGACACGGGTCACGGCTCGCCGCCGCCGGTCGCCCTTGTGGCCGAGGGCGACCGGCGGCGGGAACAGGATGGTGCCGTCGATCAATGGCAGGTCACTGTGCCGGAGTCCGGCCGCCCGGTTGCCGACGAGGACCTCGCCGGGGCCCGGGGCGCGGCTTCCAGGTCGTCCACGATGTGCGGCTGCTTGCCGTCGAAGATGACGCCTCGCATGGGTTCGTCACCTCTCGGCTCAGGACGGCCAGACGACCGACTGGAGTTCGCTGTACGCGTGCAGCCCGGAGGAGTTGCCGAAGGGCGTTGCGGGGTGGCGCTGTGCGGTGTTGATGCCGACGTTGCCGCTGCGCAGCCGGGCCGCGAGGTGCCAGGCGCGGGCGGTGTCGCCTGAGAAGACGTAGTCGTAGGGGCCGTACGGGGTGCCGGTGGCGATCCGTACCGCCTCGTCCTCCTCGTCGAAGGGGATCACGACGACCACCGGACCGAAGACCTCCTCCTGTGCGACGGTCATGTCCTGGGTGACATCGGCGAGGACAGTGGGGGTGACGTAGAACCCGGGCTTGAGCTCCGGACGTTCGCCGCCGACGGTGACCCGGGCGCCCTCCTGCCTGGCGCCTTCGACGTACGCCTCGACGCGGTCGCGCTGGGCGGCGGAGATGACAGGGCCGACCATGGTGGAGTCATCCGCGTGGTCACCGACTGTCGCGTCCCGTGCGTACCGTGTGAGTGCGGCGACGGCCTTCTCGTACAGCGATCGGTGTACGAGCATCAGGGTCGGCGCCGTGCGGATCTGACCGCTGTGGACGGCGAAGGCCGAGCTGACCGCCATGACCGCCGACTTGAAGGTGTTGTCGTCGGCGTCCTCCAGAAGGATGGCCGCGCCCTTGCCGCCGAACTCCATGAGGGTGCGCTTCATCTGCCCGCCCGCGGCTTCGGCGATCCTCTTTCCCTCGGCGGTGGAGCCGGTGAAACTGACCATGTCGGTGTCGTAATGGGCGACCAGCGCCTCGCCCGTGATGGGGCCTGATCCCGCGACCAAATTGTAGACACCGTCCGGCAGACCGGCCTCCTTCATGATCGGGCCCAGCTCCAGACAGCTGAGTGGGTCCTGCGCTGCGGGCTTGGCAATCACGGTGTTGCCCATGGCGAGCGCCGGGGCGACCTTGCCCGCGAGGTTGGCGATGGAGAAGGTATAGGAGGTGATGCATGCGACGACGCCGACGGGACGGCGCACGGCCGTCGCGCCGATGAGCCCGCCAGGTGCGAGCGGGCTCGCGGTGACGGGGTGCGGCGCGAAAGGTACGACGTCGGGCTCCAGCGCGCCGCGCGCGCAGCTGCGGAAGCGGTCGGCTGCGGCGAGCACCGTGGACTTCGCCACCCGCCTGGTCGCGCCGGTCTCGGCCTGCACCAAGGGCACCAGTTCGTCGGCCCGTTCGGAGATCAAGGATCCGATGCGCTCCAGGATGACAGCGCGCTCGCGCGGCTCGGTGCGGGACCAGTCGTCGAAGGCGTCCCTGGCGGCCTCAGCGGCGGACCAGACCTCGGCGGCGTGGCCCTCGGGGGCGTAGCCGACGGCTTCCTCGGTGGCCGGGTTGGTGACCTGGTAATGACCCTGCTCGGGCTCGCGCCAGGCGCCGGCCAGCCACTGGCCGTACTTCTTGGGGGAATCGGTCATGATTCAGGCTCCCTTCGGCAGGCCGAGCACGCGACCGGCGATGATGCCACGCTGGATCTCGTACGAGCCGCCCATAGATGGTGCCGGCGCGGGAGAGGAGGAACGCCCACCGCGCCGGGTCGAGTGATGACGTCATTTGTTGAGGGAGACGGTCACGCCCTCAACGGCGAGTTCAAGGAGGCGACGGGTTCGGCCAGGACAGGTCGGTCTCGACCGGGGTGGCGTAGTCGACGCCGGGAACGCCGAAGCCGTACAGGGAACGGAACTGGGCACGGAACCACGAAATGTCGGCCAGCTCGGTGAGGGTCTCGGAGGTGATCGACTGCCAGCGTTCGGCCACGGCGGCCTGGACCGGCTCGGACAGCTCCCAGCGATCGAGGCGGATGCGGCCTGACTCGTCCACGTCGGGCCGGTGTGCGGTGAGCTGGTTCCACAGCTGGAGCGACTGCTCGACGGGGGACGGGAAACGGTCGCCCAGGACGCCGCGGAGCAGACTGACATACAGCGGGATGCCCGGGATGGCGGTCAACGCCTGAGTGATCGCAGCTCCGTTCACCGAGGTGTAGGCGCGGCCGCCCACTGCGGCCAGCTGCTCGGTCAGGGCGCCCGCGGTGGACTCCAAATCGGCCTTGGCCGCGCCGATCGTGCCCTCGCGGTAGATGGCCGAGGTCAGCGGCGAGCCGATATAGGTGAGGGCGACCGTGCGAAACCCTTCGCGCAGCAGCCCTCGCTCCGCCAGCGCGGTGACCCAGCGGGACCAGTCCTCGCCGCCCATGACACGCACTGTCGCGGCGGTCTCGGCTTCGTTCGCCGGGCCAACAGTGACCTCGCGCAAGTACGCGGCACCGTCGTCGGCGAACTCCAGGTTCCGGGTGCTGTACGGCGTGCCGAGCGGCTTGAGCACCGACTGGTGGGTGCTGCCGCTCCGTGGCCCGGGACGACCGGCTCCTCCCCGCCGAGTACATGCGCCGCATCGTGCGGGAACGCCTCGGCGTCACACCCGACGAACTGCCCGGCGACCACTGCCCCATGCTCGGCCATCCCACAGCCGCTTGGCCCCGCGCCCATCGTCCAGCATCAGCACTCGGCTGCCGACCGATATCCGGCTACCGATCTCGCTGTCGATCGCCTCCGCCGGGATGGCCGGATTGTTCGTCACACAGCGATCACGGGCACCCCTCACCCCTCATCGCGGATCACCCGTTGGAATTGATCATCCGGCCTTCGGCTGCCAGAAGCACCCCCGCCTCACCCGAACGGCTGTACGTGTACCTCGCGTACAAACCCTTACCCCGCAGGCTGTGCCGCGCGGCGCTGTTGGATCGATACTGGATGCCAGCGGCGGACCGTCGCAGAGCGTCTTCACCCGCGCCCCAAGGAGCTGACCATGCGTCAGGAACGTCGGCACCCGGTCGGCGTCAGTACCGCCGAAAGCTGCTTCGGAGCGGGGACCGCCAAGATCACAGAGTCACCAGG
>NZ_LATD01000556.1 GCF_000981895.1 Streptomyces odonnellii
GCCCGGGCACAGCCGGACGGCCTTCCAGCGACTGCGGGACGGACTGACCGTACACGCGGACCGGATCGACTACCTGGCGGGGCAGTCGGTCTGGCACGCCGAGCGGACGGCCGATGGCTTCCGCACCCATATGGTCCCGTCCCATACCCGCCTGGCGCATATGGTCCCCACGCACACGGCCAGCGCCCACACCACTCCCGGCCACGTGGTCTCCGACCACATAGGTCCTGACCACACAGATCCCGACCACATGGGCCCCGACCCCACGGGTCATGACCACACGGCCTCACGCCACATGGCTTCCGGCCACACGGCCGACGGCCCGGCCGGGCGTGTCCTGCGCAGCCGTACGGTCGTCGTCGCGACCGGTGCGTACGACCGTCAACTGCCCTTCCCCGGCTGGACCCTGCCCGGTGTCTTCACGGCGGGCGGGGTGCAGGCCCTGCTGAAGGGACAGGGCGTGGTGGCCGGGCAGCGGATCGCGGTCGCCGGCACCGGGCCCTTCCTGCTCGCCGTCGCCGCGGGCCTGGCCGAGGCGGGGGCACGGGTGGTCGGGGTCTTCGAGGCCGGGCTGCCCGCCGGATTCGCTCGCCATCCGCTCGCGGTGGCCCGTAACCCCGCCAAACTCGCCGAGGGCGCGGACTTTATGCGCACCCTCCTGCGCCACCGGGTGCCGTACCGGACCCGTACGGCCGTGATCGCCGCACATGGCGACGGCGAGGTCAGCGGGGCGACGGTGGCCCGCCTCGACGCGGGGTGGCGGATCGTGCCGGGCAGTCAGCGCCGTATCGACTGCGACACACTCGCCGTCGGCTACGGCTTCACGCCCCAGACCGAGATCGCGCTCCAGCTCGGCTGTGCCACTCACCGCGATTCCGACGGCAGCCTGGTGGCCACCGCGGACGGACGGCAGCTCAGCACCGTCCCGGGTGTCTATCTGGCGGGGGAGGTCTGCGGGGTCGGGGGAGCGGCCCTGTCCGTGACCGAGGGCGAACTCGCCGGGCTGCACGCCGCCTTCGTCACCACCGGCGCGGTCGCCGACCGGGCGGTCGTACGCAGGCTGACCCGGCGGCGCGCGGCGCGGCGCAGGTTCGCCACCGCCCTGCACGAGGCGTATCCGGTACCGCCGGGATGGACGACATGGCTGGACACCGACACCCTGGTGTGCCGGTGCGAGGAGGTGACCTCGGAAGCGGTCACCGAGGCGGTCGAGGAACTGGGCGCGACCGATGCCCGCGGGGTCAAGCTGTACGCGCGGCCCGGCATGGGGCTCTGCCAGGGGCGCGTCTGCGGTTACGCCGTCGGCTGTCTGGTCGCCGCGCGCACCGGGCGCGGGCCGACCGAGGACGATCTGCGCTCGATGGCGGTCCGGCCTGTCGCGCAGCCGCTGACGCTCGGCACGCTCGCGGCAGGCCTCGGCACCGACGACCCCGGGCCTGATCTCGACC
>NZ_LATD01000557.1 GCF_000981895.1 Streptomyces odonnellii
CGTCGGGGTGGCGGGATTTGAACCCACGACCTCTTCGTCCCGAACGAAGCGCGCTGCCAAGCTGCGCTACACCCCGATGTCGCTCGTGTGGCGGCGACATCGATTACTTTAGCCCACCGCTGGCCGGAGACGAAATCCGGTTTTGGGGTGGCCGCGGGGCGGTCACGGGCGGCTCGTGAGGGTGAGGAGGGTGGCTTCGGGGGGGCAGGCGAAGCGGACGGGGGTGTAGCGGTTGGTGCCGCAGCCCGCGGAGACGTGGAGGTACGAGGTGTGGTCCGCGGAGCGGTGGGTGGAGAGGCCCTTGACGCGGTCCGTGTCCAGGTCGCAGTTGGTGACCAGCGCGCCGTAGAAGGGGATGCAGAGCTGTCCGCCGTGGGTGTGGCCCGCCAGGATCAGGGGGTAGCCGTCGGCGGTGAAGGCGTCCAGGGAGCGCAGGTACGGGGCGTGCACCACGCCGATCGAGAGGTCCGCGTCCGGGTCGGGGCCGCCCGCGACCCGCTCGTACCTGTCCCGCTTGATGTGCGGGTCGTCGACGCCCGTGAAGGCGATCTCCTGGCCGTCGATCTTGAGTCGCCCACGCGTGTTGTTGAGGCCCACCCAGCCCGCCGCGTCGAAGGCGTCGCGCATCGGTTCCCACGGGTTGTGCACCACGGAGACGGCGGGAGCGTTGCCGTTCAGGCCGTGCCGCCCCTGGGCCTTTTCGAACAGGTAGCGGGCGGGGTTGCGCAGCTTCGGGCCGTAGTAGTCGTTCGAACCGAAGACATAGACACCCGGGAACTCCATCAGGGGCCCCAGCGCGTCCAGCACCTCCGGTACGCCCTCCGGGTCGGACAGGTTGTCGCCCGTGTTCACGATGAAGTCCGGGCGCAGCCCCGCCAGCGACTGGAGCCAGCGCTGCTTCTTGCGCTGGCCGCTCACCATGTGGATGTCCGACACCTGGAGCACCCGGAGATCGCGCATCCCGCGCGGCAGCACCGGTACGGAGATCCGCCGCAGCCGGAACGAACGGGCTTCGAAGCCGGCGGCATAGGCGAGGCCGGCCGCGCCGACTGCCGCGATTCCCAGGGGTACTCCGTAGCGTGCACGCATGTGCCCATCGTCGCAGACACCGTACCGGCGCGTAATCCGTGGGCCCGTACGACGGTCCACCTGCCACACTTGGGCCCATGAGCAGCCTTAAGACCAAGCTGAAGGAAGACCTCACCGACGCCATCAGAGCGCGCGACGAGCTGCGCTCCGCCACGCTCCGGCTGACGCTCTCCGCGATCACCAAGGAGGAGGTCTCGGGCACGAAGGCGCGCGAGCTCTCCGACGACGAGGTGCAGAAGGTGATCGCCAAGGAGGCGAAGAAGCGCCGTGAGGCGGCGGAGGCCTTCACCCAGGGGGGCCGTACGGAGCAGGCCGAGCGCGAGCGGGCGGAGGGCGCGCTGCTCGACACGTACCTGCCCGCGCAGCTCAGCGACGAGGAGCTGAGCGCGATCGTCACCCAGGCCGTCGAGGAGGCGAAGGCGGCGGGTGCCGAGGGGCCGCGCGCGATGGGCGCCGTGATGAAGATCGTGAACCCGAAGGTCGCCGGCCGCGCCGAGGGCGGCCGCGTCGCCGCCCTGGTCAAGCGGTCCCTCGCCTGACACGGGCCGGCGGACGCCCCCCGGGCCCGTTCCGATCGGCGTACGCCCGGACGCCCCCGGGCCCGGTCCCATCCGTGCACGTCGGATCGGACCGGGCCCCGGATCTGCAGGATCAGCCGTACAGCCGATCAGCCATATGCCGGATGAGCTGTACGTAGGACCGTCGTGTGGTCATACCGTCCTACGGCGTCCTGCGGCCGTACGAGCCGGCTGTACATCGCCGTCTGTACGTCCGTGTGTGCGAGCCTCGTGTACGGGCCGCTCTTACGGACCGTGTGTACGAGTCGACTGTCCGTACCGGCCGCCCGTACACACGCCCGTACACCCACCATGTACCGCGCGCACATGTGCCCAGAGCACATGTCGCGCCTCCACATGTCGCGGCCCCACGCATCACGGCCTCCACATGTCGCGGCCCCACACCTACCCCACCCACACAGACCCGCTCACACCCGCGCAC
>NZ_LATD01000558.1 GCF_000981895.1 Streptomyces odonnellii
GGCAGCCTGGGGGCGTGTGTTGGGTCGGGCTGGGGGACGGGCCGGTGCCGGTACGGGTAGTGGCACCGGCGCCGGAAAGGTGCTCCTGCACGGGCTCACGGGGCTGATCGTCGCCGGGGCCCTGGTCCTCGTGGGCCCCGGCGCGGCGGTGGCCGACGGCGTGTCGGGAGTCGCGCGCACCGGGATCGCGTCCGTCTGCTCGGGGCGTCCCCAGAAGACGGTCGGCTTCGCCACCGGTGAGCTGCGGATCTACAAGGCACGCGACTACGCCTGCGCCCTCACCGTCGCCAAGGACCCCGGCACCAGGCGGGAGATGACGGTCAGTCTCCAGGCACGCGGCGCACGCCCGGTGGTGGACAGCGGAAACTTCTCGCAGCAGGCGGGCCCGGTCACGGTCCATGCCCTGAACCGATGCGTAAGGGTCTCCGGCGCCGTCTCCGGAGTCTCCGCCTCCACCGGTTGGATCCTCTGCTGAACCGGCGCCGACCCGGCTCTGGCGGGTCGGGCGTTCGGCCCGCTAGGTTCACGGCGTCTGTCATGAACACAGGGGAGAGCGAATGCGCAAGGCGCTGAGATGGCTGTTGTCGCTCGTGCTGATCATAGGCACGGTGGCCACGGCAGGCGCGGCCACCGCCGCCGATCGGAGTGCGGACCACAAGCCCGCCACCGACACCACCGACATCAAGGACCGGATCCTCGCGATCCCGGGGATGAGCCTGATCCAGGAGAAGCCGTACGAGGGGTACCGCTACTTCGTCCTCAACTACACCCAGCCGGTCGACCACCGTCATCCGTCCAAGGGCACCTTCCAGCAGCGCATCACCCTGCTGCACAAGGACACCAGCCGGCCGACGGTCTTCTTCACCGGCGGCTACAACGTCTCGACCAATCCGAGCCGCAGTGAGCCGACCCGGATCGTCGACGGCAACCAGGTCTCCATGGAGTACCGATTCTTCACGCCGTCCCGCCCGCAGCCGGCCGACTGGTCGAAGCTGGACATCTGGCAGGCGGCCAGTGACCAGCACCGGATCTTCTCGGCGCTGAAGCAGATCTACCCCAAGAAGTGGCTCTCCACGGGCGGCTCCAAGGGCGGTATGACCGCCACCTACTTCGAGCGCTTCTACCCGCGCGACATGGACGGCGTCGTCGCGTATGTCGCGCCCAACGATGTGGTGAACACTGAGGACTCGGCGTACGACCGGTTCTTCGAGCGGGTCGGCACCAAGGAGTGCCGCGACAAGCTCAACGCCGTACAGCGCGAGGCGCTCGTCCGGCGTGAGCCGCTGGAGAAGACCTACCAGGAGTGGGCGGACGCCACCGGCGCCACCTTCACCACCGTCGGCACGCTGGACAAGGCGTACGAGGCCGTGGTGCTCGACTTCGTCTGGGCGTTCTGGCAGTACAGCCTGGTCTCGGACTGCGAGTTCATCCCGGCCGCGGCGACCGCCTCCGACCAGGAGATCTACGACACCATCGACGCGATCTCCGGCTTCTCGGCCTACACGGACCAGGGCCTGGAGACCTACACGCCGTACTACTACCAGGCCGGCACGCAGCTCGGCTCGCCCGACATCAAGCAGCCGCACCTCGGCAACCTGAGCCGCTACGGCTACCAGCCGCCGCGGAACTTCGTGCCCCGCTCCATCCCCATGAAGTTCGACTCCTCCACGATGCGGGACGTCGACACCTGGGTCCGCCACCACGCGAATCAGATGCTGTTCGTGTACGGGCAGAACGACCCGTGGGGTGCGGAGCCCTTCCACCTGGACCGCGGCGCCCGTGACAGCTATGTGTATGTCGCGCCCGGCGCCAACCACGGTGCCAATGTCGCGGCCCTCGTCCCGGACGAGCGGGCGAAGGCCACCGCCCGCATCCTGGAGTGGGCGGGCGTCGCCCCGGCCGCCGTCCAGCAGGACGCGGCGAAGGCGAAGCCGCTGGCACCGTTCAACACCAAGCTCGACCGGCAGAAGACCGAGCGCGAGCAGCACACCCTGAGGCCGTAACTCCTCAGCCGCCGGTCCGCCGGCGGCCTTGCTCGGTGTGCCTGCCGTGCCCGCCGTTCCCGGGTCCCTGGACCCGGGAACGGCGGGCACAGCTCTGTGCGCCCCGATGCGCGCCTGTGCCCGGCCGGTCAGTAGGACAGGCCATGACCGATCGGATAGAGCACCAGCGCCGGGTCGTCCGCGTGCTGCACCGGTACGGGCAGCCGGCCCCGTGGCCGCACCCGGCCCGCGATCACCCGCGCCGCGGCCCGTACTTCGACGTCCGTCCAGGAGTAGGCGGCCAGCGAGGCCGTGACGCCGGACAGCCGCGCGATGTCATAGGGATTGCGGATGGCGACCGAGACCAATGGCACACCGGTCGCGGCGAGCGCGCTGACGAGCGTGCGCTGTGAACTGGTCGCCGAGACGTTGTACGTGGCCACGATCACCGCGTCCTTGCCCTGGGCCCCCGCAACCGCGGCCTCGATCTGCGCCGCGCTCGGGGCCGTACCGGTGGACAGGGCCGTGGCGGTGAAGCCCAGTTCGGTCAGGGCCTTGGCGAGCACAGTGGTCGGCGGACCGGTCGTCCCGGACGGTGAGGCCGGATCCGCCCCGACGACCAGCAGATTCTTCTTCCGGCGGGGGCGCAGGGGCAGCAGCCCTTTCTCATTCACGAGCAGCGTGGTGGTGTGCTCGGCGATCCGGTCGGCGGCGGCGAGATGCGCCCGGGTGCCGACCGTACGGTCCAGATCCCGCGCCGAGACGGTGGCGTCCCGGAACAGGCCCAGCCGTTCCTTCAGTTCGAGGATGCGGAGGATGGACTCCTCGATGCGTGCCTCGCTGATCTCGCCGTCCTTGACGGCGGTCAGGACGGCGTTCCACGCGAGCCGCAGATCGGGCGGATTGAGCAGTTGGTCCACCCCCGCCTTGAGCGCGAGCACCGGCACCCGTGCGTCATCGTACTTCTGCCGTACGCCCTCCATCCCGAGCGCGTCAGTGATGACGACGCCCTTGTAACCGAGCTGCTCGCGCAGGACGCCGGTGACGATGGGGCGCGAGAGGGTCGCCGGGTCCTCGCTCGGGTCCAGGGCCGGGACGACGATGTGCGCGGTCATGATCGAGGCGACACCGGCGTCGATCGCGGCCCGGAACGGCGGCGCGTCCAGCTCGGTCCACTGCTCACGGGTGTGGTGGATGGTGGGCAGTGAGTAGTGGCTGTCGTCCTTGGTGTCGCCATGGCCGGGGAAGTGCTTGGCCGCTGTGGCGATCCCGGCGCTCTGATAGCCCGTCACCTGCGCGGCGACCATACCGGCCACGGCCTGCGGATCGGCGCCGAAGGAGCGGACCCCGATGACCGGGTTGGCCGGGTTCACATTGACGTCCGCGTCCGGCGCGTAGTTCTGGTTGATGCCCATGGCGGCCAGCTCCGCGCCCGCGATCCGCGCGGCCTCGCGGGCGTCGGCGTGCGACCGGGACGCGCCGAGCGCCATCGCTCCCGGCATCAGCGTGGCCGGCTTGCCGACCCGGGCGACGATGCCGTGCTCCTGATCGGTGGCGATCAGCAGGGGGACGGGGGTGTTCTGCGCCAGGCCGGCCTTCTGAATGCCGTTGGAGAGGTCGGCGATCTGGCGCGGATCGCGGGTGTTGTGCGCCCAGGCGAAGTAGATGATGCCGCCGACGTGGTACGTGGAGATCAGCTCGGCGGCGGTCCGCACCCCGATCTCGGCGAGGTTCGCGTCGATGTCGGCCTGGTCGGGCGCGGTCGCGGAGTGGCCGTACACCCGCATCACAAAGAGCTGGCCGACCTTCTCCTCCAGGCTCATACGTGAGATGAGCCGGCGGAGGCGGTCGCGGCGGCGCGCGGCGAGCTGTGGGGAAGCGGCCGCCACAGGGGCGGCCTGACTGGCAACGGCGCCCGCCGCTACGGCGGTTGCGGCGAGGAGAGCGCGTCTGGAGATGGTCCGGTCGTGCACTGGTGCTCCTTCCGGCTGTGCGCTGCGGGAGAACTGAAAAAAACTTCCAAACCCAAACGAGTATCCGGGAAGTAACTGCCAGTCAAGGGATCCGCCACGGAAAGCGTCTCTGCGCGGCGTGGCTGTACAGCGGCGGCACGGCGGGTGGCGCGACGGCGGCGCGGCGGCGAGGAGGGCCGCCACCGGCGCAGGCAAGGGGGGCGCACCGGTGGCGGTGTGCGGCCGGCCGCGGGCGGCTGAAGAGGGGAGTCGGCGATCGCAGCCAGCGGGCGAGGCCGACACCGCCGCGCAGATTTATCGGCGCACACCAGTAAGACGAGTGGTATGGGCCGGAGGTTCCGAAGGTCCGGAAATTCCGTGATGGGCGGACGGGCGCGGTACGAGCGCTCCCGGAGGAGACTGCCCGGCGTCCGTACCGCCGGGGCGCGCGGCATCTGCCCTGTCAGAGACTCTCCAGATACTCCCGCCCGGCCGCCAGCAGCCCCGGCAGCTCCTCCGCCGAGGGATACCAGCGCTTCTCGTACTCCCAGCACACCCAGCTCGTGTCATCGAGCAGCGCCAGGCACTCGCCCAGTGGCAGCACCCCCGCACCCAGCGCCAGCGGTGTGGTGTCCCGCGCCGAGGCGATGTCCTTCACCTGGACATAACCCAGGTAGGGGCCGAGCGCGGCATGCGTGACGACCGGATCCTCGCCGCCCAGCCAGGTGTGCATCACATCCCACAGCGCCCCCGCCTGCGGGTGCCCCACCAGCCCCAGCACCCTGGCCGCGTCCGCTCCCGTGCGGTGCGAGTCATGTGTCTCCAGCAGGATCCGGACGCCGACATCCGCCGCCATTTCCGCCGCCCGGGCCAGTCGGCCCGCCGCCGTCGCGTCGGCGTCGGCCGGGTCCCGGTCGCCGCCGCCCGGGAAGACCCGGACGAACGGGGCGCCCAGATCCCCTGCCAGCCGCACCAGCTCCTCCAGCTCCTGGCGCACCCGCTCCCCGTCGGCCTCCGCGCTCGCCACCCGCGCGTACCCCGCCACCGTCAGGATCTCGATACCCGCCCGCTCGAACGCCTCGGCCACCGCCGCCCGTTCACCCGGGCCGATCCCCGGATGCACCGGCTCCTCCGGATGGGCCCGCAGCTCCACCCCCTGATACCCCGTCGAGGAGGCGAGTGCGACGACCTCGGGGATGGGCAGCCCCGGCACTCCGAGGGTCGAGAACGCGAACTTCACCGGCCTGTCTCCTCTCGCTGCACGCTCCCCGGTCCGTCCTGGGATATGACCGCTTCTTCCCCCAGTGAAAGCCGCCAGTCCTGCCCGATCAGGTCCGCTCCGTACGAGTGGTGCGGTTCCTCCGCGACAAGAGTGAACCCGGCCCGCTGATACAGGGTGCGGGCCGCGGCCAGGACGTCGTTCGTCCACAGCACCAGCTCCCGATACCCCGCCGCCCGGGCGAACTCCACCACTGCCGAGACCAGCCGCTCCCCGAGGCCATGCCCCCGGGCCCCCGGCTCGACCAGCAGCAGCCGCAGCCGTGCGGTGTGCGGCGCGGAGTCCCGTGCCTCCGGCGGGTCGTCCCGTACACACATCACCGAACCCACCGGACTGCCGTCCAGCTCGGCCATCCAGACCCGCTCCAGCAGCGGATCGTGGTCCCGGGCGAAGTCCGCCACGATCCGGGCGACCAGGCCTTCGAACTCGGTGTTCCAGCCGTACTCCGCCGCGTACACCGCGCCATGGCGCTGTACGATCCAGCCCAGTTCGCCGGGGACCGGCTCACGCAGCACCGGCCCTTCGTCGCGCGGCGGCCCGGGGCGCCCGGCGCCGAGGATGTCCCGTACCGTCCGCATCGCCTCCGTCAGCTCCGCACGCCGCTCGGGCTCGACCCGGGAGAGCAGCGAACCGACGGCCTCCCGCGACCGCTCGTCCAGCAGCGCGGCGGCCTCGCGGCCCCTCGCTGTCAGCGTTATCCGCCGGCGCCGCGAGTCCTGCTCCGACGGTGCGCGCCCCACCAGCCCGTCGCGCTCGAACTTGGTCAGCAGCCGGCTCAGATATCCCGCGTCGAGCGAGAGCTCGACCCGCAGATCGGCGGCGTCGGTGCGCGGCGCGTGCGCCAGCTCGTACAGCAACCGCGACTCGGTGAGCGTGTACGGCGTGTAGAGGTGCTTGCTGTAGTCGAGCGCCCCGATGAGATTCGTGTAGAAGCGGTTGAACGCGCGGATTTCCTGGACAGCCATGACCCACCCCCGACTTTCCCGGACCTGTTCCCGGTCTCGTCCCCGGACTTTTCTTTGACTGGGTCAACGTTATGTCCGGCCTCCGGCTGCCGACAAGGCCCTGCCGATGCCTTGGCGTCTACTCGCCACTCACCTCCCGGCGGCCCAACAGACCCCACAGACCCCGCTGCCCCCGCGGATCCGTACTCCCTCAGTCGCCCCGCGACAGCCTCGGCCGCCCCGCGACCGTCCCAGCCCTCCGCGACCGCCCCGGTCTCCCCGGTCTTCCCGGCCTCAGCCCGCCGCCCGCGGTGGCGCCGTCGACGCCCGCGCCATCAGCTCCGCCGCGATCGTGGCCATCC
>NZ_LATD01000559.1 GCF_000981895.1 Streptomyces odonnellii
CACGCACCCCTCCTCCGGCGGTCACCCCCGCCCTGGCCCATCTCAAGGGCGCGGGGCCCGCCACACCCGTGCCCGTCCGCACGGTCGAGCTGATCTCCGGTGACCTGCTGCTGACCGTCAACCCCGTCGACGGCAGCGAGATCGAGCTGTGCCCGCCCGGCAGACGGCCCCCCGCCCCGGCCAGGCGCAGCGCCGAGGAACGCGCCGCCCTCCAGCGCGCGGGGCGTCCCCCCGTACCGCCCGGGCCCGCCGCGCCGCCGCTGCCGCTGCTGGAGCGCGCGGAGGAACGGACCGAGCTGCGCGGGCTGCTGGGCCAGGGCCGCTCCGTATATCTGACCGGGCCCGCCGGCTCCGGCCGTACCGTACTGCTCGAAGCCGTCGCCGCGGACTGCGTCAACCTCGCGCCCGACGGAGTCGTACGGCTCTCCGGGCACCACCGGACCGCCACCGAGCTGCTGTACGAGCTGTACGCGGCCGTGTACAAGAGCGAGCTCTGCCGGCCGGACCGCGCGGAACTGCTCGAACTCGTCGCCGGGATCGGCGCGGTCGTCGTCCTCGACGATCTGGAGCTGGGCGGCGAAGCGCTCGACGAACTGCTCGACGCCACCCCCGAGTGCGCCTATCTCCTCGCCCCGGTCCCCGGCACCGAAGCCCCCTCCGCCGACGCGCGGCTGGACGAGGTCGCGCTCGGCGGGCTCGGCCGCGGCACCTCGCTCGAACTGCTGGAACGCGCCGTCGAACGCCCCCTCACCGACGAGGAGGCGAACTGGGCGGGCGACCTCTGGTTCGAGTCCGAGGGCCTGCCCCTGCGCTTCGTCCAGGCCGGGGCGCTGCTGCGGCAGCGCGACCAGCTCCGCGGCGGCCCCGGGGCTTTCGACGAGTTCGAGCCCTTCGAACGGGCCATCACCGAGACCCCGGTGAGCACCCCCGACGGATACGACATACCCCTGCCCAGCCTCGGCGAGGGCGCCGCACCCGCCGCCCTGCTCGCCTCCCGGCTCAGCGAGGCGGCCCGCGCGACCCTGCGCTTCGCCGTCGCCCTCGGCGGCGAGGTGCCGCACCAGGCGCACCTTCCGGCGCTGGTGGGCGACACCCACGCGGACGCCGCGCTCGGCGAGTTGATGAGCTGCGGGCTCCTCACCCCGGTCGGCGGTCGGTACCGGCTCGCCGCCGGAGTCGTCGCGCAGCTCGAAGCCAAGGGGTACGGCGACGACGCCGTGGCCCACGCCCACACCGCGGCCCAGCACTACGCCTGGTGGACCGGCCACCCCTCGGTCACCCCCGAACGGGCCGTGGCCGAGGCCGACGCCGTGCTCGCCGCGCTGGCACCGCTGGTGCCAGGACAGGAGTCGGGCCACCCGAGCGCCGCGGTGCTGCTGGCGCGCAGCGCCGCGCCCGCGTTCCTCGCCGGGCTGCACTGGGGCGCCTGGGAACGGGCGCTGCGGGTCGGCTCCGAGGCTGCCAGGCTCGCCGGAGAGGTCGCCGAAGAAGCGTATTTCCACCATGAGTTGGGCGTGCTCGCGCTCTGTGTCGGGAACCCGGACCGGGCCCGCGCCGAGCTGGAGGCGTCGATCGGGATGCGGGGCGCCGTCGCCGACAAGGCCGGCACGGTCGCGGGGCGCAGGGCGCTGGCCCTGGTCGCGGACCGCGAGGCCGCGGCGTCCGGCGGGCGTACGCCTGCGGGCGAGCTGCCCGTACGGTACGAGGAGCCCTCGCCGCTCACCTCCACTCCGGCGCTGGGCACCCCGGTCCCGCAGGGACTCGCCGGAGCCGCCACGCCCCTGGTCACCCGGCGCGACACCCCTGCCCCCGGTTCGCCCCCGGCCGCCAAGCCGTCCCCGGCGCACGGCCGTCGTCCGGCGCTGCGCGGTGCCCGGCGCAATCTGGTCGCGGCCGGCGCGGGCGCGGTGCTCGCGGCCGTCCTCGGCACGGTGGTGACGCTGGGCGCGACGTCCGGCGGCGACCCCGCGCAGCCGGACCCGTACCGCTCGGAGCCGGCCTTCGACCCGGACGAGGGCGACGACGACGGCGGTCTGCCTGCCGACCAGCCCGCCGACGTCTCGACGCACCGGCCCGGCTCCGGCCGTACGGAACAGGGCGGCCCGGCCGCGAGCCCGACGGACAGCGCCACCCCGTCCGGTACGGCATCGGCCCCGGAGGGCCCGTCCGATCCGGTCGACGGCGGCTCGTCCTCGGGCGGGGGCACGTCCTCGGCGCCGGGCGAGCCGCCCGTACCGCCGGCCGGCAGCAGCCGGCCGCCGAAGCCCCCGACGGACCCGTCCGAGTCGCCTTCGGCCCCGTCGTCGCCGACCCCCACGGGCTCGCCGACGCCGACACCGTCGGAGAGCTCGTCCTCCACGGTGCCCACCACCACATCCAGCGGCACGCTCCCCAGCCTCAGCGCGGGAGCCACGGAGCCCAGCTCCACACCCATCTGATGCCACGGGGAGCCGGCGCCCTCGGGCACCGGCTCCCCACACAGCCGTACGGATCAGAAGCGGCGCGTCAGAAGAGGCGGAGCTTGTCGTCCTCGATGCCGCGCATCCCGTCGTAGTCCAGTACGACACAGCCGATCCCGCGGTCCGTCGCCAGCACCCGCGCCTGCGGCTTGATCTCCTGCGCCGCGAACACGCCCTTCACCGGCGCGAGATGGGGATCGCGGTTGAGCAGTTCGAGATAGCGGGTGAGCTGCTCCACCCCGTCGATCTCGCCCCGCCGCTTGATCTCCACCGCCACCGTCCCGCCGTCCGCGTCCCGGCACAGGATGTCCACCGGGCCGATCGCCGTCGGGTACTCGCGGCGGATCAGGCTGTATCCCTCGCCCAGTGTCTCGATCCGGTCGGCGAGCAGCTCCTGGAGATGGGCCTCCACACCGTCCTTGATGAGGCCCGGATCCACGCCCAGCTCATGCGAGGAGTCATGCAGGACCTCCTCCATGGTGATGATCAATTTCTCGCCCGCTTTGTTGATGACCGTCCACACACCGGGGTCGTCGTCGCCACCTTCTTTGAGGGTGCAGGGCGGCGACATCCAGTTGAGAGGTTTGTACGCCCGGTCGTCGGCGTGGACCGAGACACTGCCGTCGGCCTTGACCAGGATGAGACGGGGAGCGGAGGGGAGGTGGGCGGTGAGCCGGCCCGCGTAGTCGACGGAGCAGCGGGCGATGACGAGACGCATGGTCGGCAACGCTACTCGACCGGCGAGGCCGCGCGCGATTCGCCCCGGAAGCCCCCGTTCGTTATTGGCCGGTTGTGTTCCCATTCTCCTGGTGCCGTCACCACCACACGCCTAACGTGGAAGCAGGAGGTCGCCGGTCGTGCACGCTGCGTCGTCGTCGCCTCCTTCCCTGCCCGTAAGGCCCCGCTTCCGGGGTCGCGAGAGGAGAACCCATGTCGCTCGACGTCTCACCGGCGCTGTTGGATCAGGCCGAGCGAGGCGAGGTCGACGAAGCGGCTTTCGTCGACTGCGTCCGGACCTCCCTGCCCTACGCATGGGAGATGATCAGTTCTCTGGTGGCCGAGCTCAAGGTGGACGGTGGACAGTTCGCCGACAACCAGACGCCCCCGCCGGACGAGCAGGCACGTGGTCAGCTACTGCGCGCGCTCGCGAGTGACGCCATTCGCGGGACGCTCCAGCGGCACTTCGGGGTGCGCATCGCGTTCCAGAACTGTCACCGGGTCGCGGTGTTCCCCCTGGACACCTCGGTCGATGAGCGGCTGGCCCGATTCACCTCGGTCAGGGCCCAGTTGCTCAACCAGTCTCCCGAACTGCGCGACTGCTGACGTGCCTTGCTGCCGCTCCGCACCGGGGAGGTGTCGTGGGTGCAGGAGCGGCAGCAGTTCGAGCGAGGCGTACACGCCGGCGGGGAAGGGGCGGTACGCGGGCCGGCTCATGGGCCGAGCTGCGGCAGCACCTCCGTACCCAGCCGCCGTATGTTCTCCTCCGTCGCCGCCAGATCGCCCGAGCCCTCGACGAGCAGCGCGAAGCGGGTGATGCCCGTACGCTCCGCCGTGGCCGCGAGCCGGTCCACGGCCAGCCGGGGCGGCCCCACCGGATGCAGCCCGCAGAGCAGTTCGGTGTACTCCAGCGGGTCCCGCATCGACCGCGGCCTGCCGTCGACCGTGACATGCGCGCCCAGCCCCTGCCGCAGCCAGCCCGGCATGGCCTTGACCAGCGTCTCCACCGCCTCGGCCCGCCCGTCCGCGATCTGCGCGACCCCGGCCGACACATGCGCGGCGGACTCGATCTCCTCGGCGCCGAGGCCGGCTTGGCGCGCGTGCGACCGCCAGAGCGCGACCATCTCCGCCTTCTCCTCGTCGCCGCAGTGCATCCCCAGCAGCATCGGCAGCCCGTGCTCGGCGGCCAGCCTCACCGTCTTCGGCGAGGTGCAGGCGATCACCACCTCGGGTCCCGCCGTGTCCATCAGCTCGTCCGCCCGCGGTACGACGGGGACTTCGCGGAACCGGAACCGCTCGCCCGAGGCCGACACGCACGGCTCGCGCAGCCAGCGCAGCAGCAGGGCGAGCGCTTCGGGGAACTCCCGCTCGTACGCGGCCAGTCCGGAGCCGAAGACCTCCAGATCGACCCAGGGGCCACCCCTGCCCACCCCCAGGCTGAACCGCCCGCCCGACACGAGATGCAGCAGCGCCGCCTGCTCGCCGAGGGCCACCGGATGCACGTTCGGCAACACGCTGACAGCCGTGCCCACCCGGATGTGGTCGGTACGGCCGAGGAGCAGCGCGGCCAGGGTCACGGCCGACGGACACACCCCGTACGGTACGAAGTGGTGCTCGGCCAGCCAGACCGCGTCGAGCCCGGACACCTCGGCCAGCTCGGCGGTGCGCACGGCCCGGTTCAGCGCCTCTCCCTGCCCCTGACCAGGGAACTGAGCGGACAGTACAAAAGCTCCAACACGCATCGCCTTCTGCCTCCTTGCGGCCGACGCGACTCCCCTAGTGGCAACAACGCCTGACACGTGCCA
This sequence comes from Streptomyces odonnellii, assembly GCF_000981895.1. GTDB lineage: Bacteria > Actinomycetota > Actinomycetes > Streptomycetales > Streptomycetaceae > Streptomyces > Streptomyces odonnellii. The sequence continues at coordinate 4,982 of NZ_LATD01000559.1, forward strand.
AGGGCACGGCCGCCCGCGAAAATTATGCGATTGTCCCTTGAGTCGGTCCTGTGAACCGGCGCCTCTTGTGCCGCAGGGGACGTCTGCCCGGTGGCACGGGCCGTACGCTGGAGTGGAACCGTGCTGTCTGCCCCGTGAGGTGTCCTGTGTCCCCGCGTCGCAACCGTCCCCGAGGCGGCGAGAAACCGACCGAGCGAGCCGGTGAGGCGGGGGACCGGTACGGCGGCTTCCAGCGGTCGGAGTCCTGGCAGGGCGAGGAGTGGTCGGTACGGCATGTCGCCGGCGCGAGCGCCGAGGGCAAGCGCTACCGCTGCCCGGGGTGCGACCAGGAGATCCCGTCGGCGGTCCCGCATGTGGTCGCCTGGCCCGAGTACGGCGGGGTGGACGACCGGCGGCACTGGCACGGCTCCTGCTGGAGCGCGAAGGACCGCCGCACCTCGCGGGTGCAGCGGTCCCGTAACGCGCCGAAGTACTGAGCCGGGCCGGGGGCTCCTCAGGGCGCGGGCGGCGCGGGGCCGCGCGGGCCGGACGTCGCCTCGCGTCCAGAATTCACGTCCAGACCTCACGTCCAGACGCCGCGTGCAGACGTCACGTTCAGACTTAGCGTCTAGACGTCGCGCTTTTCGAGGGCGAAGCAGGCGCCGGCCATCGCGACAGCCGTCACCCCCAGCAGGATCCACAGCGGCTCCCAGCCGCGCGGACCTGAAGAGCTCGCGATACCGACGCTGTCGGTGTAGAAGACCGAGAGCTGGCTCGGGATCGAGTATTCGAGCAGGCCGTCCCGGAGCGCGCTGAGCGAGTCCGCGAACATGAACATCGCCAGCACCAGCGGCAGCAGGACCACCCCGATCATGACCGTGATCGCGCCCGCCGAGTGCCTGATCAGCGCGCCGACGGCCATGGCCAGCAGCCCCAGCGTGGCCAGATAGAGACTCACGCCGACCGTCGCACGGAACCAGAGCCCGCCGTCCTGCGAGGGCGCGTCCACGATCGCGGCCTGGACCGCGGCCACGGTCATCGTGGTCAGCGCCGTGATGACGAAGACCAGGACGAAGAAGACGACCGCCTTGGCGGTGAGCACCCGCACCCGGCTGGGGCACGCGGTCAGGGTCGTACGGATCATGCCCGTGCCGTACTCCGAGGCGATGGTCATCACGCCCAGCGTCATCACACACATCGAGCCGAGCAGCACCCCGAAGAAGCCGAGGGCCAGCATGGACTCGTCGTCGGTGACCGGGGCGTCCGCGGCGGCGACCACCACGGCGGACAGGATCCCGACGCCCAGCATCAGCACGATCATGACGCCGAGCGTCCACACCGTGGACCGTACGGACCGGAGTTTGGTCCACTCCGAGGCGAGGGCGTCGCCGAGATGGGCCCGGCGGGCCGGGATGGGCGAGGTGTATCCGACGGCGGCGGGACCCCCCTGCCAGGGGGCGGTCCCGGCGGCGCCCGGCGGGACCTGCTGGTACGGGTTCGGCGGGGTCGACGAGGTCGGCGGGGTCGTCATCGGGGGTCCTCGCTGCTGTCGCTGTCGCGCTTGGTGGTGTCCACGGCCGGGGGAGCAGCCGGGGCGGTCG
>NZ_LATD01000056.1 GCF_000981895.1 Streptomyces odonnellii
GGTGTGACCGGGGGCGCGGCGGTGTGACCGGGGGCGGGCGTGAGGAGGCGCGGCCCGTTTGATTCGTACGACGAGTCGCGCATCATCGGCAGTCGAACGTCCGTACTTTAGGCCGAGCTTGTCCATTTTTGTCGACGAAGTCGTAACAGGGGTTAGAGGAGCGGCCGAAGCCGGGGATGACCGGGGCATGAACAACAACACCACCCCCCTCGCCCCCCTGTCCTCCGGCTCATCGGCTCCGCTCAGCGATCTCTCCGCGTCCCGCGATGTGCGTCGCCGTGTGCTCACGCTCGCGCAGTTGCGTGAGCACGGGGTGGGCGGTCCCCGGGCCGCCGCGGAGTGCCGGCCCGGCGGCCCCTGGCAGCAACTGCTGCCGGGGGTCTTCCTGTTGCACCCGGGGACACCGACCAGCGAGGAGCGGCTGCGCGCGGTGCTGCTGTACGCGGGGCGGCCGGCCGCGAAGGCGGTGCCGGTGCCCGCGCAGGCGGGGCCGGACGCGCCCGCGTACGACTCCGTGATGATCACCGGGCCGGCGGCGCTGGCGCTGTACGGTTTCTCCTCCTCGCCGGGGCTGCTCTCGCTGGACCGTATCGACGTTCTGGTCCCCCGCACCCGGCGGCTGCGGTCCACCGGCTTCGCCCGGCTCATCCGCGCGCACGCCCTGCCCCGGCCCGAACAGGTCACCGGGCTGCCGGTGGCGCCCGTGGCCCGCGCGGTGGCAGACGCGATCGCGGACCTGTCCGAGGCGCGCGCGGTGGTCGCGCTGCTGACCGAGGCGGTACGGGGCGGCCACTGCGAACCGGCCGTGGTGGTACGGGAACTCACCCTGTCCGGGCTGCTGGCCCGGCCCCATGTGGTCCAGGCCGTGGACACCCTGCTCGCCGAGGGCCGGACGCTGGCGGAGGGCCGCCTGTACGAAATGGTCCGCGCGCACGGGCTCTCCGAGCCGGTCTGGAACGTGGAGCTGCGGCTGCCGGGCGGGGCGAAGCTGGGAACCGTGGACGCGTACTGGCCGGAGTTCGCGGTCGCGGTGGAACTGGACACGAGGGCGGCGGCGGACGAGGACGACGACGGGGCGGGCTGGGCGGAGGCGGTGCGCAAGCGCGAGCACCTGGAGCGGCTGGGCATCACGGTGGTCCATCTGACCCCGCGAAAACTCCGTGAATCGCTGGACCAACAGGCGACGGTGGTCCGCACGGCCCTGATGACCGCGGACGCGAGGGACCCGGCGGCACGGGTCCAGGTCCTACCGCGGTAGGACCCCTGCGTCCTCAATCGCCGGACGGGCTGGATTTTCCGGCCTGCGGCCGAGCGCAACGATCGCCCGGCGTCCAGGCGAACGGTTCCGTCCTCAATCGCCGGACAGGCTGGATTTGCCCGCGACCGGCGCCGGATGCGCACCCGGCGCCGGTCGGCAGAAACAAGCCCGTCCGGCGATTGAGGACGAACGGGCCGACGTCGGCGCCGGGGCCCCGGTTGCGTCCTCAAACGCCGGACGGGCTGGGTTTACCTGGCGCCGGGGCACAATCGGAGCCCGTCCGGCGATTGAGGACGAACCGCGTCGCCGCGGCTAGGCGCAGAACTCGGCCTCCACCACCGCGCCCGTGTCCCCCACCCAGTCCGCGTTGAAGTTCAGCGACAGCGAATGCGTGCCGTCCTCCGTCGTCACCGCGCCCGACGACGACCCGTGGATCCCGCCCCCATGGCCCCAGACCCGCACACCGCAGGAGAGTTGCTGGACCTGGAGGCCGAGGCCGTAGCCGCTGGCCGGCGGGGCCTCGTCGCCCATCGAGACCGCCGTCTTCATCTCCTTGAGCTGCTGCTTCGGCAGCAGCTTGCCCTGGAGCAGCGCGCTGTAGAAGCGGTTCAGGTCGGCCGGGTCGGAGATCATCCCGCCCGCCGCCCCCGCCATCGACGGGTTGAGTTCGGTGACGTCATGGATCGGCGCCGCCGGGTCCGGGATGAGGATCGAGTACGCCCGGCCCGACGGCTGCGGCATCCGCGGATCGGTGGACGGGACGGTCGTGGCGCGCAGGCCCAGGGGCCGCAGGATCCGGCGCTCGATCTCGGTCGCGTAGGGGCGGCCCGTCAGCTTCTCGACGGCCATCCCGGCGAGGACGAAGTTCGTGTTGGAGTAGCTCCAGCTCGTGCCGGGTGCGAACTCCGGCTGATGGGCCAGAGCGATGTCGACGAGCTCGCGCGGCTTCCATGTGTCGTAGCGGTGCTCGAAGAAGCCCTCCCCGAAGATCTTCTTCTGGAGGTCCTCGTCCGAGGTGTAGTTGAAGATGCCGCTGGTGTGGTTGAGAAGCTGGCGGAGGGTGATCTCGCGCCCGTCGTAGCCGTTGCCGCGCACCACTCCCGGCAGCACGCTGTCGACGCTGTCGTCCAGATCGACCCGGCCCTCCGCCTCCAACTGGAGCAGCACCGTCGCGACGAAGGTCTTGGTGATGGACCCGACACGGAAACGGTCCTGCGGAAGGCGCGGCCGGTCGGTCGTGCGGTCCGCGACGCCCGCGGAGCCGTTCCACGTGCCCTTGCGGTCGTCGGCGCGGGCCAGCGCTCCCGGTACGCCCTCCTCGACGGCGGCGGCGAGCGCCTCCTGCGTGGCGCGGTGGGCGGCGGCGGTTCTGTCCGGCGCCGTGCTCGCCACGGCGGGCGCGACCAGGGCGGTGCTCGCGAGGGCGACCGCGGCGAGTGTGCCGGTGAGCGCGATCCGGACCGTACGTACTGCCATGTGAACTCCCCTGTTGTACCGATGCGATCGGCAGGCAGGACGCCCGAAGCCGCGAAAGGGTTTTCCGCCCCGAACGAGTTGACCCGTTTTCAGCCGTTCACCGCGAAGCGGCCGAGAGCAGGCCGCTCACGCCACAATCTCAGGCCGGTGTCGATGAGATCGGCCCGGTCCAGGTCTTCGACCGCGGTGAGCGGATGCCAGGCCGCCAGATCGGTGGAACCGCCCGTTTCCGGACGCAGCGAACCGCCGGTTATCCGGGCCTCGTAGATGATGCGCAGGGCCTGGAAGTCCGCGTAGGTGCCCAGCTTGCGGGGGTAGCGGCGGCGCCTCGTGTCCACCCCGAGCAGCGCGGTCATCTCGGCGTCGTAGCCGGTCTCCTCCTCGACCTCGCGGACCGCCGTCTCGACGGGATCCTCGCCGTGCTCCATGCCACCGCCGGGGAGAGTCCAGCGTTTTGTGCCGTCACGGGACACCCAGCGGGCGAGAAGGATCTGTTCGTCCCGGACGCACACCGCGTAGGCGGCCACTCGTAGCTCCTGGTTCATCCCGAGAGAGTAGGACTGGGAACGGCCTCGGGCCCGGGACTTGAGCGGATCAGTACCGGACCCGGGCGGGCCGGTGCCGGGCCCTCGCGCCTCCGCGTCCCGTTCGCACCTCTCGCCCCATTGATCCCCCATGGCGCAACCGCCGCACTGGCGGATGTCCGCCATGACCGAATCACGCCCCTGACGACTCTCCACAAACCCCCTTCTCTTACGAAAAGCTGAGCGGTCATCCGGTACCGAAATCCGGACTGTCTCTTTCACCACTCAGGGATGCTGATGACCTCCGAATCCGAGTCCATATCCGGACCGAGACGCGTGGCCAGGGTCGCGGCGGCAGCCGGCCTGGTGGCCGCGCTGATCGCCTCCGGCGCCGTCCCCGCGTTCTCCGCGACCGGCACCGACGGCCCCGCCGTCCCCGCCCCCGTCAAGTCGTCCTCCGACAAGCTGGGGGCGGCCGACGCCGATCTGCTCGCCAAGGCCGAGGCCGCGGGTGAGAAGAACATCTCAGTCATGGTCGCCACCGCTCCAGGGGCGACCGAGCAGGTCGCCGGCCAGCTCGACGCCGTACCCGGCGCCGTGGTCGGCAAGACGTACGACAAGCTCGGCTATGTCCGGGCGACGCTGCCCACCGCCCGGGCAGACGCCGCCATCAAGGCGGCGCAGAAGCTCTCCTCCGTCCATGGCATCGATCTCAACCAGGAGATCAAGCTCGACGACCCGCGACCGGCGGCCGACACCGCCCAGGGTCCGAAGAGCGCCAAGAGCGCGGGCGACGCCGAGAAGTACCCGGCGCCCAGCAGCAAGACCGCGGCGGAGAACCCGTACAACCCGTCCTTCGAGACCGGTGCGGTCGACTTCGTCAGGAAGAACCCGACGGCCGACGGCCGCGGTGTCACCATCGGCATCCTGGACTCGGGCGTCGACCTCGGGCACCCGGCACTCCAGAAGACCACCACCGGCGAGCGCAAGATCGTCGACTGGGTGACCGCCACCGACCCGGTCTCGGACGGCGACGGCACCTGGCGCATCATGAACACCGCCGTGTCCGGGCCCACGTTCAACCTGAGCGGGCGTACGTGGACGGCTCCGGCCGGCTCGTACAGGTTCAACCTGTTCCGTGAGAACGCCACGCTCGGCGGCGAGATGGCGGGCGACCTCAACCGCGACGGCGACACCACCGATGTCTGGGGCGTGCTGTACGACCCGGCCGCCGGCACCGTCCGCGTCGATCTGAACAACGACGGCGACTTCACCAACGACACCGCGATGAAGCCGTACAAGGACGGTTTCCAGATCGGCTACTTCGGTACGGACAACCCGGCCACCCCGGTGGCCGAGCGCATCCCGTTCGTCGTCGAGATCCGCAAGGACGTCGTCTACAACGCGGCCGGCGCGAAGTCCGACTTCGTCAGCATCGGTGTCATCGAGGGCGCGCACGGCTCGCACGTCGCCGGTATCACCGCTGCCAACGGGCTGTTCGGCGGCAAGATGAACGGCGCGGCGCCCGGCGCCAAGCTGGTCTCCTCGCGCGCCTGCACCTGGAGCGGCGGCTGCACCAGCATCGCGCTCACCGAGGGCATGATCGACCTCGTCGTCAACCGCGGTGTGGACATCGTCAATATGTCGATCGGCGGTCTGCCCCCGCTGAACGACGGCAACAACGCCAGGTCGGAGCTGTACACCCGGCTCATCGACACCTATGGCGTGCAGTTGGTCATCTCGGCCGGCAACGACGGCCCCGGCACCAACACCATCAGCGACCCGGCCCTGGCGGACAAGGTGATCTCCGTCGCCGCGTCGATCTCCAAGGAGACCTGGGCCGCCAACTACGGCTCCGGTGTGACGAAGAAGTACGGCCTGCTGCCGTTCTCCTCGCGCGGCCCGCGTGAGGACGGCGGTTTCACGCCGACCATCACCGCTCCGGGCGCCGCCATCAACAGCACCCAGACCTGGCTGCCCGGCGCCCCGGTCGCCGAGGCGGGCTACGCCCTGCCGCCCGGCTACTCGATGCTCCAGGGCACCTCGATGGCCTCCCCGCAGGCCGCGGGCGCCAGCGCGCTGCTGATCTCGGCCGCCAAGCAGAAGCACATCGACCTCACCCCCGCCAAGCTGCGGACCGCGCTCACCAGCACCGCCGAGAAGATCGACGGTCTCCAGGCGCATGAGCAGGGCGCGGGTCTGATCGATGTCGTCGCGGCGTGGAAGGCCATCCAGCGCGACACCAGCTCGTACCAGTACACGGTGAAGGCCCCGGTCGACACCGCGATCGACGAGTTCCTCAAGACCCCGGGCTTCGGCACGGGTCTGTACGACCGCGAGGGCGGCCTCCGGGTCGGCCAGACCAGGACGTACGACATCACCATCACCCGGACCACCGGCCCCGCGGGCCCGGTGGAGCACCGGCTGAAGTGGAAGTACAACGACGCCGAAACCTTCCGGCTGATCGGCAGCCACAACGTCGAGCTGCCGCTCAACCACCCGGTCACGGTCACCGTGGAGGCCAAGCCCGGTTCCGCCGGTGTCCACAGCGCGATCCTGGAGCTGGACGACCGTGACTCGGAGGGCGTGGACAAGCAGATCCTCGCCACCGTGGTCGTCTCGAAGCCGCTGGCCACGCCCGCGTACGCCTTCACGGCGTCGGACTCGGTGCAGCGCAACAGCTCGAAGTCGTACTTCCTGACCGTGCCTCAGGGCGCGCGCACGCTGGAGGTGGCGCTGGGCGGGCTGGCCGCGGGCAGCCAGACCCGGTTCATCTCCATCCACCCGTACGGTACGCAGATGGAGGACAGCTCCACGATCTTCTGCTACCCGAACTACAACAACCCGAGCAACACCTGCCGCCCGGATCTGCGGTCGTACCAGAACCCGCAGCCGGGTGTCTGGGAGATCGAGGTCGAGTCGCGCCGTACGTCGCCGCTGCTCGACAACCCGTACAAGCTCGACGTGTCGGTGCTCGGCGCGGTCTTCGACCCGGCGGTCACCACGATTCCGTCGGCGAAGATCGGCACTCCGGCGCCGGTCGAGTGGAAGGTCACCAACGGCTTCGCCGCCATCGACGGCAAGCTCGGCGGCGGCTCGCTGGGCTCGGCGAAGGTCACCCGCCCGACGATCGCGGACGGCGACCAGATCGAGTCCACGGTCACCATCGGCGCGGGTGTCGAGAAGCTCGACTTCACCATCGGTGGTGCCTCGGACAACGGGGCCGACCTGGACCTGCTGGTCTTCAGGGACGGTGTGCAGGTCGGTGCCTCGACCAGCGCCAGCGCCGACGAGACGGTCAGCCTGACCAGGCCGGCCGCCGGTACGTACACGGCCGTGGTGGACGCCTACTCGGTCCCGGCCGGGACCACGGCGTACGACTACCGCGACGTGTACTACTCGGACGGGCTCGGCACGATCAGCGCGAGCGGCGCGGTCAAGCTCGACAGCGGTGCTTCGGCGCAGGTCGCGGCCGAGGTGCTGGTGAAGAGCGCGGCTCCGGAGGGCCGGCAGTTCTTCGGTGAGGTCCAGTTGCTGAACGCGCGCGGTACGGCCGCGGGCACCGGCAGCGTGATCATCGGAAGCGTCACTCCGTAACCCGTGCGGTAATGGAGGGGCGGGCGTCCACGCGGGCGCCCGCCCCTTCGGCGTTCCCGCGTCCGGGGCCCTTCCGCCCGGAACAGTTCCGCCGGGGCCGTTCCGTCCTTTGGACAATGGATTGGACAACCCGGCCCGGGACAGACGCATGATGTGGGAACGCGTTCCCGGGACAGTCGTGAGTGAGGAGCCCCAGTGAAGGTCGGAATCGTCGGAGCCACCGGTCAGGTCGGTACGGTCATGCGCAGGGTCCTGGCCGAGCGGGACTTCCCCCTCACCGAGCTGCGGCTCTTCGCGTCCTCCCGGTCCGCGGGCACCACCATCGAGTGGCAGGACCGGGCGATCACCGTCGAGGACGCCTCCACGGCCGACTACGCGGGGCTCGACATCGTGCTGTTCTCGGCCGGCGGCGCCACCTCGAAGGCGCTCGCCGGGAAGGTCGCCGCGCAGGGCGCCGTCGTGATCGACAACTCCTCCGCCTGGCGGCGCGACCCCGAGGTCCCGCTGGTCGTCTCCGAGGTCAACGCGCACGCGATCAAGAACCGGCCCAAGGGCATCATCGCCAATCCGAACTGCACCACCATGGCCGCGATGCCGGTGCTGCGCCCGCTGCACACGGAGGCCGGGCTGACCGCGCTGGTCGCCGCGACCTACCAGGCCGTCTCGGGCTCGGGCCTCGCCGGGGTCGCCGAGCTGCACGGCCAGGCGCGGAAGGTCGTGGACGAGGCGGACCGGCTCACGCACGACGGCGCGGCGGTGGACTTCCCCGAGCCGGCCGTCTACCAGCGGCCGATCGCCTTCAATGTGGTGCCGCTCGCGGGCAATCTGGTGGACGACGGGTCGTTCGAGACCGACGAGGAGCAGAAGCTCCGCAACGAGTCGCGCAAGATCCTGGACATCCCGGAGCTGAAGGTCTCCGGGACCTGTGTGCGGGTGCCGGTCTTCACGGGCCACTCGCTCCAGATCAACGCGCGGTTCGCGCGCCCGCTGAGCGTGGAGCGGGCGTACGAGCTGCTCAAGGACGCGCCGGGCGTGACCCTGTCGGAGATCCCGACCCCGCTCCAGGCGGCGGGCCAGGACGCGTCTTTCGTGGGCCGGATCCGGGTGGACGAGACGGTGGAGAACGGGCTGTCGCTGTTCGTCTCCAACGACAATCTGCGCAAGGGGGCGGCGCTGAACGCGGTGCAGATCGCGGAGCTGGTGGCGGCGGAGCTGAGGGGCTGATGGGCTGATGGCTGATGGGGGGCGTCCTCAGTCGCCGGACAGGCTGTGTCCTCAAACGCCGGACGGGCTGATTTTTCGGCCCGCGGCCGGAGCATGACCGGGGCGGGCCCGCACCAGAAGGAGCCCCGGCGTCACGGCTGACGGTTCCGTCCTCAAACGCCGGACGGGCTGACTTTTCGGCCTGCGGCCGGAGCATGACCAGGGCGGGCCCGCACCAGAAGAAGCCCGGCGTCACGGCTGACGGTTCCGTCCTCAAACGCCGGACGGGCTGAGTTCGGCCGGACCGGCTGGGTTTGGCCGGACGCCGGACGGGCTGGGTTCTTCAGAGTGCCAGATGCCGTCGCAGCGCCGCGTCGAGTTCGGTCATCCGCTGCTTCGGTACGGAACCGAGCCGCTGCCGCATCCGGTCCGGCGACACCGCGCGTACCTGTTCGCACTGCGCCTTGGAGTCCTTGGTCAGCCCGCACTCCTCCGCCGACAGGGCGACCTGGAAGGCGAAGACCCTGGACGTGTTCGAGGTGACGGGGACCACCGTCACGACGCCCTTGCCGCTCCGTTCGGCGGAGCGGTTGGCGGCGTCGTTGGAGACGACCACGGCGGGCCGTGCCTTGTTGGCCTCGCTCCCCCGCACCGGCTCGAAGTCGATCAGGAAGATGTCACCCCTGCGCATCGGCCAGCCCGTCCCCGGCCGTCCGCTCCCAGAACGCCGCGTCGTCGCTCGCGTCCCACTCCTCGAACGCGGCCGCGTAGTCCTCCTCCAGCCGGGACGCGCGCAGCAGCTCGATCGCGGCGTGTATCACCGCGGACCGCGACGCCGACTCCGAGGCCGCCGCGTACTGGTCGACGAAGGAGACGTCCTCCTCCGGAAGGCTCACACTGATCTTCATACTCAAGATGCTACCCGGGTAGGAATGACCGTGCCACCCCGCTTGCCCCGCCGGATTACTCCCGGGCGTCCGGTCCTGCCCCCGTGGAAGGATGGGCCGAAACGTCACGAACCGAGGAGATGAACCGGGTGCCAGGCACAAATCTGACCCGTGAAGAGGCGCGGGAGCGGGCGCGGCTGCTCACCGTCGACTCGTACACGATCGATCTCGACCTGAGCGGCGCGCAGGAGGGCGGCACCTACCGGTCCGTGACCACCGTGCGCTTCGAGAGCGCCGAGGCCGGAGCCGAGACCTTCATCGATCTGGTCGCGCCCGCCGTGCACGAGGCCGTACTGAACGGCAGCGCGCTCGATGTCGCCGCGGTCTTCCGGGACTCGCGGATCGCGCTGCCGCATCTGCTCCAGGGCCCGAACGAGCTGACGGTCGTCGCCGACTGCGCGTACACCAACACCGGGGAGGGCCTGCACCGCTTCGTCGACCCGGTCGATCAGCAGGCCTATCTCTACACGCAGTTCGAGGTGCCGGACGCCCGCCGGGTCTTCGCCTCGTTCGAGCAGCCCGACCTCAAGGCGACCTTCCAGTTCACCGTGAAGGCCCCCGAGGGCTGGACCGTGGTGTCCAACTCGCCGACGCCGGAGCCCAAGGAGAACGTCTGGAGCTTCGAGCCGACCCCGCGCGTCTCCTCGTACATCACGGCCCTGATCGTCGGCCCGTACCACTCGGTGCACAGCTCGTACGAGAAGGACGGGCAGTCCGTGCCGCTGGGCATCTACTGCCGTCCCTCGCTCGCCGAATACCTGGACTCGGACGCCATCTTCGAGGTGACCCGGCAGGGCTTCGACTGGTTCCAGGAGAAGTTCGACTACGCCTACCCCTTCGCCAAGTACGACCAGCTCTTCGTCCCGGAGTTCAACGCGGGCGCCATGGAGAACGCGGGCGCGGTGACCATCCGCGACCAGTACGTCTTCCGCTCGAAGGTGACGGACGCGGCGTACGAGATGCGGGCCGAGACCATCCTGCACGAGCTGGCGCACATGTGGTTCGGCGATCTGGTCACCATGGAGTGGTGGAACGACCTGTGGCTGAACGAGTCGTTCGCCACCTACACCTCGATCGCCTGCCTGGCCGCCGCGCCGGGCTCGCGCTGGCCGCAGTCGTGGACGACCTTCGCCAACTCGATGAAGACGTGGGCGTACCGCCAGGACCAGTTGCCGTCCACGCACCCGATCATGGCGGACATCCGCGATCTGGACGATGTGCTGGTCAACTTCGACGGCATCACCTACGCCAAGGGCGCGTCCGTACTGAAGCAGCTCGTCGCGTATGTCGGGCAGGACGAGTTCTTCCGCGGTGTCCAGGCGTACTTCAAGGCGCACGCGTACGGGAACACCCGGCTCTCCGATCTGCTGGAAGCGCTGGAGGAGACCTCCGGGCGCGATCTGCGGACCTGGTCGAAGGCCTGGCTGGAGACGGCCGGCATCAACATCCTGCGCCCGGAGATCGGACTGGACGCGGCCGGGCATGTGACGTCCTTCGCGGTACTGCAGGAGGCGCCCGCGCTGCCCACGGGCGCCAAGGGCCAGCCGGTCCTGCGTCCGCACCGGATCGCGGTCGGCTGCTACGACCTGGACGAGAGCGGCCGTCTGGTCCGTACCAGCCGGATCGAGCTGGACGTGGACGGCGCGCGCACCGAGGTGCCGTTCCCGGCGGACACCCCGCGCCCGGCGGTGATCCTGCTCAACGACGACGACCTGTCGTACGCGAAGGTCCGTCTGGACGAGGAGTCGCTGCGGGTCGTCACCGAGCACCTCGGGGACTTCACCGAGTCGCTGCCGCGCGCGCTGTGCTGGGCGTCGGCGTGGGACATGACGCGCGACGGCGAGCTGGCCACCCGCGACTATCTGGAGCTGGTGCTGTCGGGCATCACGAAGGAGTCGGACATCGGGGTGGTGCAGTCGCTGCACCGCCAGGTGAAGGTCGCGCTCGATCTGTACGCGGCGCCCGCGTGGCGCGAGGCGGGGCTGACCCGGTGGACGGACGCCACGCTGGCGCATCTGCGCGCGGCCGAGCCCGGCGGGGACCACCAGCTCGCGTGGGCCCGGGCGTTCGCGGCGACCGCGCGCACCCCGCAACAGCTCGATCTGTTGCAGGGGCTGCTCGACGGTACGGAGACGATCGAGGGCCTGGCCGTCGACACCGAGCTGCGCTGGGCGTTCGTACAGCGGCTGGCGGCGGTGGGACTGCACGACGAGGACGAGATCGCGGCGGAGTACGAGCGCGACAGGACCGCCGCGGGCGAGCGCCACGCGGCGGCGGCCCGCTCGGCGCGCCCGCTGCCGGAGGCCAAGGCGGAGGCCTGGGCGTCGGTGGTGGAGAGCGACAAGCTGCCGAACGCCCTCCAGGAGGCCGTGATCAGCGGTTTCGTGCAGACCGACCAGCGCGAGCTGCTGGCGCCCTACACGGAGAAGTTCTTCGCGGCGGTCTCGGACGTCTGGGAGTCCCGCTCCCATGAGATGGCGCAGCAGATCGTGGTCGGGCTCTACCCGGCCGTCCAGGTCTCGCCGGAGACGCTGGACGCGACGGACGCCTGGCTGGCCTCGGCGGGCCCGAACGCCGCGCTGCGGCGGCTGGTCTCGGAGTCGAGGTCGGGTGTCGAGCGCGCGCTGAGGGCGCAGCGGGCGGACGAGGCGGCAGCCACCGCGTAACGGCCGGTGGGGGGCGGCCCGAGCGGGCCGCCCCCTCGAAGCCCCCACG
>NZ_LATD01000560.1 GCF_000981895.1 Streptomyces odonnellii
TCCCCGGGCACCCCGGCCCCGACCCGCGTTGATCTTCGACGATCCGCTGGACCAGCAGTCCTCGGACGACACGGACAGCGGCTGGGGAGAGCGGCCCGCGGGCGGCGGCGACAGCGCCGCGGATCTGGCCCGGTTCCTGGACGAGAAGCCGCCCCACCACCTCTGAGCGCCGCTGCCGGTGCCGGCCGTCCCGGCCGTTACGGGGTGTTCTGCCCCGGTACGGTGCGCTGCGCGACCAGGGCGTCCCTGATCTCCTTCAGCACCTCCAGCTCGCTGACCTCGACGACCTCCTGAACCTCTTCCTTGGCGGCCTGCTGCCTGGCCCGCCTGGCGAGATACCTGGCCATCGGCAGGACCATCAGGAAGTAGACGACCGCCGCCGTGATCAGAAAGGTCAGGGTCGCGCTCAGCACCGTGCCCCACATGATCGGAATGCCGGTGACGACCTCGCCCGCCGCGTTCGTCTCGCAGGGCGATTTGAGACACGAGCTGTACTTGTTCAGATCCTTGGTGCCGAACGCGCCGACCACCGGGTTGATGAGGCCCTTGACGACCGAGTTCACGACATTGGTGAAGGCGGTGCCGATGACCACCGCGACCGCGAGGTCGATCACGTTGCCGCGCATCAGGAAGGCCTTGAAGCCCGCCAGCACGCTCTCTTTCTCCTTGCTCACGAGTGAGCCCTTCTTCACATGTGCGGTTGGAGTGACAATCTGCTCCGCAACCTAAGGCGGCGCGTGCCCGCGCTGTCCAATCCGCGTACGCGATCAGGCGACGCCACAGTTCGCCAGTACGACTCAGCACCCTCCGGACCGGCCGCAGGCGGCCCGGCAGCCAGCGGCTCAGCACACCGTCACCGCCAGCCGTGACGTGATGCTCGCTCCCGCCAGTGCCGTGGCGGTGGCGCGTGGCACGGACAGCACGACCAGTGCCCCGGCGTCCGAGGAGATCTCACGTGCGTCGGGGATTTCGGCCACCCGGACCCCGGTCGCCACCACCCGTGCCTCGGGTCCCGCGTCCGCCACTCCCGCCGGTCCCGGCGGGATCGCGGCGGTTGCGATCACGTCGACCAGGTCGCCCCGCCGCAGCAGCCGGACCGTCTCCGCATCGGCGATACGGACCGCCGCGGACACCATCCGCCCCCGGTGCTCGGCGGGTTGTCGCCGGGACGCAGCCGATGCCGGTGGCGGCGACGCGGCCACGGCACCGGCCGCGGCCTCCGCACGGGCGTCCGCGTCGGCCACAGCACCGACCGCGCCGCTCGCCCCGGTGGCGGCCAGCGCGGCGGCCGTCATGGCGAGACCGGCCGCGGTCGCACGCCGCTGTCTGAGCAGGGCCCGGCGCAGCCGCTGCCCGGAGCGGCGCACCCGCAGCGGGCCGAACGGCGGCACACCGCGCGGCTCCGGTGCGGCGGGCGGCGGAAGGGGAGAAAGGGAGGAAAGGGGACGGGGCTGGGC
>NZ_LATD01000561.1 GCF_000981895.1 Streptomyces odonnellii
ACCCGAGGCCGGCCCCGCCGACGGTCCCGCCGGCCGAACCGGCCCACCGCTCGGCCCGCCCCCTGTTCGGCGCGGAGGTATGGACGCCGACGCGGACGCTCCGGGGCGATCGGGCGGAGGACGGCGCGTGGGCGGACAGGACCGGGGAGCCGCCGGGTTCGACGGAGACGACGCTGCCGATCGATATGCCGGGTGCGGGCGTGGCCGAAGGCGCGGCTGACGAGACCGGCCCCTCCGACTTGACGGGCCTGACGGCCGCGACCGATACCACGGGTACGTCGGGCCTGTCCGGCTGGGCCGCTGTGTCGGGCCGGGACGGCGGGCCGGGGCGCAAGGGCACGGCCGACCCGACCGGTGGGCCGGGCTCCGCCGGTCCAACTGGCCGGACGGGCCTGAACGGTGGATCCGATACCGGTGGCGGTACGGGCACGAGAGGCCCGGACGGCCGGGGCCGGTCCGGTACGGCAGGTCCGGCCGACCGGCGCGGCTCGCCCGACGCGGTCGGTGTGACGGACCGGAACGGCAGGCCCGTTCCCGGCAACGTTACGGGCGCAACCGGTCCGGAGAGCCTGACCGGCTCGACCAACGCGACTGCTTCAACGCACTTGACCGACAGGGGCGGTGTGCCCGACCGGGGCGGTTCACCGGGTGGGTTCGGCTCGGTCGGCGGGTCCGGCGGGACGGGTCCGACCGACGCGGTTGGCGCGGGCGGCTCTCCTGGCGCGACCGGCCCGATGGGCCTGAACGGCCCAACCGATATGGCCGATCCAACGAGCGGGACCCACGAAAGCGGTGGGACGGACGCGAACGGACCATTCGGCTGGCTCAGCTCGACCAAGGCTGACGGTGCCCGGCCCGCCGGCCGGCCCGGCCTCCATGGTGCGGGACCAAGCGGCTCGACCGGCAGGTCTGTTGTGTCCGGCTCGGCCGGCGCAAGCGGCCTTACGAGGATGACGGACCCGGTCGGCCTGACCGGGTCGACCCATGTGGCCGGTTCGTCCGGCGTGCCCGGCGCGAGCGGCGGGTCCGGGCCCACCGGCAGCACGGGTACGGCCGGTCCGGTCGACTCGGCCGGCACGGGCGGCGTGCGTGGCGCGGTCGGCGTCGACGGACCAGGCCCGTTCGGTCTGACCGATGCGACCGCGTCCACCGGCGCCACAGGCCCGCACGGCCGGGCCGATTCGGGCGGCTTTGGTGACCCGACCAGTGCCACCGGTCCGGTCGGCCGGAACGGCGTGTCTACGTCGGCCGACGCGACCGGCCGATCTGGCTCGGCCAACTCGGTCGGCCTGATCGGTCGTACCGGCACGGTCGACCCCTCCCGCCCGCACGGCCGGGCCGATTCGGGCGGCTTTGGTGACCCGACCGGTGCCACGGGTCCGGTCGGCCGGAACGGCGTGTCTATGTCGGCCGACGCGACCGGCCGATCTGGCTCGGCCAACTCGGCCGGCCTGACCGGTCGTACAGGCACGGTCGACCCCTCCGGCCCGCACGGCCGGGCCGACTCGACCGGCTTGACCAGTCGCGCCGGTACCGGCGTCGGCACCGTCGGTCCAGCGCACCCGAACGGAACGGCCGGGTACGACGGTCCGGGCGGTGTGGCGGACGCGACCGGCCTGAGTGGTCCTACCGGCCCCGCCGACCCCACCGGCCCCG
>NZ_LATD01000562.1 GCF_000981895.1 Streptomyces odonnellii
CCCCTCCGCCAGGACCTCCTCCGGGGCCCGGAGGAGGTCCTGGCGGAGGGGGGTGTGCGGGAAGGGCTGGGAACGGGCCCAGGCGAGGAGTTCCGCGCCGCGGCCGGGGGCCGCCTTCGCTTCCCACATCACGGCCACGGTCATGCGTGCCTCGGCCTCATGAGTACAGGTTCTCCTTGCTCAGCTCATGCAGATGATCATGGTCGTGCCCGCCATGGCCATGTCCGCCGTGGCCGTGGTCGCCATGATCGTGCCCGCCGTGGTCATGACCGTCCTGGTCGTGCGACGGTACGTGCGGCTCCGTCACCGGCAGCGACGAGTCCGCCGACAGTTGCCAGTCCGACGCCGACCGGTTCCTGGCCACCATTTCCGCGCCCAGTGCCGCCACCATCGCGCCGTTGTCCGTGCACAGCCCCGGGCGCGGGACCCGCAGGCGGATGCCCGCACGCTCGCAGCGGTCGGCGGCCAGCGCGCGCAGCCGGGAGTTGGCCGCGACGCCGCCGCCGATCATCAGATGGTCCACGCCCTCGTCCTTGCAGGCGCGGACGGCCTTCCGGGTCAGTACGTCGACCACCGCCTCCTGGAAAGAGGCCGCGACATCGCGTACCGGCACCTCCTCGCCCGCGTTCCGCTTCGCCTCGATCCAGCGGGCCACCGCCGTCTTCAGTCCGGAGAAGGAGAAGTCGTACGCCGCGTCGCGCGGCCCGGTCAGCCCGCGCGGGAACGCGATCGCCGTCGGATCGCCCTCCCTCGCGAGCCGGTCGATCACCGGACCGCCGGGGAAGCCGAGGTGCAGCACGCGCGCGATCTTGTCGAACGCCTCGCCCGCCGCGTCGTCGATCGTCGCCCCCATCGGCCGTACATCGCTGGTGATGTCCGGCGCGAGCAGCAGCGACGAGTGCCCGCCGCTCACCAGCAGCGCCATCGTCGGCTCGGGCAGCGGACCGTGTTCGAGCTGGTCGACGCAGATGTGGGAGGCCAGGTGGTTGACGCCGTACAGCGGCTTGCCGAGGGCGTACGCGTACGACTTTGCCGCCGAGACACCCACCAGCAGCGCCCCCGCCAGGCCGGGCCCGGCGGTCACCGCGATGCCGTCCAGATCTCGGGCGGAGACACCCGCCTCCTTCAGCGCGCGCTCGATCGTCGGCACCATCGCCTCCAGGTGCGCACGGGACGCGACCTCGGGCACCACTCCGCCGAAGCGCGCGTGCTCGTCGACGCTCGACGCGATGGCGTCGGCGAGGAGCGTCGTCCCTCGGACGATGCCGACCCCCGTCTCGTCGCAGGACGTCTCGATACCGAGAACGAGAGGTTCGTCAGGCATGGATCTCAGTTCCTCGATGGGTCGTGTGGGGCCTGTGGGTCGTATGAGTCGTGTCGGTCGTGCGGCTCGGGCGGGTCCGACGGGTCAGCCCGGGACTTCGTCCTGCCGGGCCTTCATATGGAGGCGCATGACGAGCGCGTCGACATTGCCGGGCTGGTAGTAGCCGCGCCGGAAGCCGATCGGTTCGAAGCCGAACCGCTCGTACAGCCGCTGCGCCCGCGGATTGTCGACCCGCACTTCGAGCAGCACCTCCTCGCACTCGAAGGCGGTGGCGTGCCGGAGCAGCTCGGTGAGCAGCCGGGAGCCGAGGCCGGTGCCCCACTGGTCGCGGGCCGCGGCGATGGTCTGTACGTCACCGATGCCACCGGCGGCGGCGAGCCCGGCGTAACCGACGATCCGGTCGCCCGGCGCCCCCTCCGCCCGTGCGTCCTCCGACCCGCCGTCCCGCGTCTCCGCCACCACATAACTGCGGGTGGCCCGCGGACCGCGCGCGTGCGCGAGCTCGGACCAGAACATGCCGGGCGACCAGGCGTCCTCGGGGAAGAGGTCGCGTTCGAGGGCGAGTACGGGCTCGATGTCCCACCAGCGCATCTCGCGCAGGGAGACGGCGGGAGCCGCCGTCGCGCCGGCCGTCTCCGTCACTCGCTTCTCCCCCGCCCCATCGGTCGCGTCGGTCACTTCGGCGTGACCACCTTGTAGTTCTTGGGCACCTCCGCGTCGGGACGGCGCAGATACAGCGGAAGGGCGGGCAGGAAGCCGTCGTCACCGTCGTCAGGGCCCCCGGCACCGACCCCGGCACCGTCCGCCGTCGCCGCCAGCCTCTCCGCCGCCAGCGACGCGAGCGCCGCCGCCGACTGGTGCTCCGGGCCGCGCGCGTCCGGGAAGACCTCCGGGTAGAGCCGTGCCCCCGCGCCGACCGCCGGCACCCCCGCCACCTGCTCATGCCCGGCGATATCGGCCGGCCGGTCGACCGCGGGCTCGGTCAGGCGCGTACGGGCATCCGCGTACCGCGCCCAGTAGACCTCCTTGCGCCGCGCGTCCGTCGCGACGACGAACGGCCCGTCGAGCCCGGAGGCGTACGCCAGCCCGTCCAGCGTGCAGAGCCCGCGCACCGGCACCCCCAGCACCGAGCCGAAGGTAAGGGCGGTGACCAGCCCGACGCGCAGTCCGGTGTACGGCCCCGGCCCCACTCCCACGACCACATCCGTGACGGCCTCCAGTTTCAGCCCGGCCTCGGCGAGGACCCGGTCGACGGCGGGGAGGAGCAGTTCCCCGTGGCGGCGCGCGTCGACCTGGCTCTCGGCGGCCAGGACGGAGCTGCCGTCGTGGAGAGCGACGGTGACGGCGGGCGTGGCGGTATCAACGGCGAGCAGAAGCACGCAAACAGCCTACGGCTCCGGCGCCCGGGGCACGGCGCCCCGCCCCGTCACTCGGCTGCTGCTACCGTCACCGAGAAGTCATACGTACGAGAGGTGGATCAAGGTGTCCAGGAGCAGCTCGGGAATCGTGGCCGGGCTCACCGCGGCGGCGGTCGCGGTGGTCGGCTTCCTCGCCTACCAGGCGGCCGCGAACGTTCCGAAGGCCGTCGGAAAGCCCGCCGCGCCCTCCGCCTCTCCGTCCGCCTCGGGCGCCGCCGTACCGAAGAAGAAGGACCCGAAGGCGATCCCGCCGGAGTCGGGCACCGGCGCGCGGGTCGTGTACGCGCTGTCCCAGCGCCGGGTGTGGCTGGTGAACCAGAACGAGCAGGCGACCCGGAGCTTCTCCGTCATGCCGAGCACGGTCAGCCCGATGCCCGGTTCGTACCGGGTGACCTCGCGCTCCGGAATGGTCACCGGGACGGACGGGGTGCGGGTCGAGCATGTCGTACGGTTCACGACCGTCAACGACGTGACCATCGGATTCGGCTCCGCGGCGGACGGCTCGCTGTCCAAGCCCGATCCGACGCTGAAGACGGGCGGGGTCCGGATGAAGAAGGCGGACGGCAACGCGGTGTGGACGTTCGCGACGGTCGGCTCCCCCGTGGTCGTCGTCCCGTAGTCGTCCCGCTGTCACCAGCCGGTACGCACGGGCCCGGTACGGCTCTCCTCAGGCCGCGTCGGGCTGCCGCTCCAGTCTGTCCGCCTCGGTCGCCTCAGTCGTATCGGTGGCCTCGACCGCCGACGGTTCCCTCGGCGGGGTCGAGACGGCCGCGGCAGCCGCGCACGACGCCAGCAGCGCGCTCATGGACACGGACGGCGCCGAAGCCGAGGGCGAGGGTGACCGGGGCGGAGAGGACTGCGGACGCGATTCGCGCTCTGACGCCGACATGGATGCCTCCTGAGGCTCCGGGGGCAGGCGTGGTCAGGTACTAGTTAGGCAGACCTAACCATGTCTCGAACACCATGTGACCACGCTGGGCATGGCACGCGCAACATTTTGCCGACGTCTTGTCGGAACGTACGGAACGGCCGGCCGAATCGCGGACAAATCCTCCGGCGGGGTCAGCGGGCGAGCGCCCCGAAATCGGTCTCCGACCAGCGGCGTCCGAATCCCGTCAGCGTGACGGTCCGCCGTTCGTCATATCCAGTGGTTTCGCCCCCGCCCCCGGGTCCCGCGCCCCCCGGCTCAGTGGTTC
>NZ_LATD01000563.1 GCF_000981895.1 Streptomyces odonnellii
CCCCCGCACCCAGCCCCGAAGGCCCCGCACCCGAAGCCCTCGACCACCGCCCTGCGAACCGCCGCCCTCATCAACGCCCTCGCCAGCCACGAAAGCCCAACAGCCGACGCGGCCGATGCGGTCAACGCGGCCGATGCGATCCGCGCCGTCACCGAAGTCCTGCGCGAGCACGGCGAAGCCGAGCCCATCGAACTCTCCGTCCAGGACATCGCCGACATGCGCGCCGTCGCGCTGAAGCTCCGCGAGGTCTTCGCCGCCGAGGACGTCGTCTCCGCCGCCGCCTCGCTCAACCGCCTGCTGCGCCTGAGCCCCGGCCCCCTCCGTCTCACCTCGCACGACGGTCTGACCACCTGGCACCCGCACCTGGACAGCACGGACGACGCGCCGTGGGCCGAGTGGCTGCTCGCCTCGTCGTGCCTCGCACTGACCGTTCTCGTCTGGGACCGGCAGCACCCGCCCGGCGGAATCTGCGCGTCGGCCGGTTGCCGGAACGTATATGTCACCCAGGGCAGCGGCCTCCCCCGCCGCTACTGCTCCCGCCGCTGCGCCACCCGAGAACGAGTAGCCGCCCACCGCCGAGCCCGCGCCTGACCCTGCCCGGCCCTTAACCATGAGCAGTCAACTTGTCACACAGAGTGCCCGCGTTCTAGTGTCCCCGGCAGAACGAAGCGCCATTCGATTCGAAGGGACTCGCGTATGACGGTTCAGGCCGTCCGCCGACACGAAACCGAGGCACCATGTGGGGGAGGAGGCGACACCATGACCCCCAGCGCCAGCCCCAGCTTCAACTCCAGCCCCGGCATCGAGGTGCGGCCGCAGATGTCCATCGAGGACTTCGAAGAGCTCGCCCGCAAGGCCCCCGAGACCGTGCGGCTCGAATTCATCAACGGAAAGCTTGAGGTCAAACCCGTGCCCGACGGCGATCACGGAGCCATCGTCATGTGGTTGCTGGAGCGCTGCCTTCAGCAGCGTTCCGATCTGCGCCTGTATCCGGAACAAGGACTGCTCATTGACGCCTACCGCGCCGGTCGTGCCCGCCCGGACGGAGCGCTGACGCCTCGCAACCACTTCGTCGGTCAGGGCGAGTGGGCCAGCCCTGACGGCGTACTGATGACCGTCGAGGTCACCTCCCACGACTACGACACGAACCGTCGAGACCGCATCGACAAACGCGACGGCTACGCAGCGGCCGGCATCCCCGTCTATCTCCTCATCGACCGGGACGCCCAGGAACTGCTGGTGTACAGCGAGCCGCGAGGCGGTGGGTACGAGAGCCGCGCCCTGTACGCGTACGGCTCGGCCGTGAAGCTCCCCGACCCCGTGGGCATCACACTGGAGACCGAGGAGCTCAAGGACTACACCCACTGACGCCAACCGCCCGGTTCACCGCGGTACAGCCCGCATCACCGCGGCCGCAAGCCCGCCAGCAACGTCTCGACCGCACCGGACACCAGCTCCCCGAAGGGCTTTGCACCGTCCGCCCCGGCGGCCATTCCGGTGGACGCGAGCACCGCGAGCCCCTGCAACAGCGCCAGCACCGTCATATCGGCCCGCCCCGACGCATCGGGGTCGATGTCCCCCCGCGCCCGCGCCTCCGCGAGCAGCCGTACGGGCGCGGCGAACGCCCTGTCGTTGGCCTCCCGCAACCGGTCGCCGCGCGAACCCTCCTTCGAGCCGTGCATCAGCCGGAGCAGCTCCCGGTGCTCGACGGCGAACTCCACATACACCAGCGCGAAGAGCACCAACCGCTCGGCGAAATCGCCCCCGGCGTCGTTCAGCGCCGCGTCGAGCCTGCGGCCGAGCCGCTCGTACCCCACCTCGGCGAGGGCGTCGAGCAGCGCCCGCTTGTCGGGGAAGTGCCGGCGCGGCGCGGCATGGCTGACGCCGGCCTCGCGGGCGAGTTCCCGCAGGGAGAGGCCGTCGGCGCCGTGTTCGGCGAGGGTACGTTCCGCCTGCCGCAGCAGCGCGGTGCGGAGGTCGCCATGGTGGTACGGCCGGGGTGCGGTCACCCGGCCACCCTATCCAGATGTTTCCATTGACTACAATGTATCCAGTGACTACTTTGCAGCCATGACCAGCTCACACCCCACCCTCCGACCCGCCGCCCCCTGGACGCTCGCCGATCTGCCGCCCCAGACCGGCCGTACCGTGATCATCACCGGCGCGGGCAGCGGTATCGGCCTGGAGACCGCCCGGGCGCTCGTGTCCGCGGGGGCGCATGTCGTCATGGCCGTACGGAATGCCGAGCGCACCCGCGAGGCAGCCGCAAGCATGACCTCCACCGACGCGGCCACCGGCACCGGCACGGCTACCGACGCGGCCAACGTCCCGGCCACCGACGCGGGCACCGGCGCCGCCCCGCAGCACGGCCGCCCGGCCGGCACCGTCGAAATCCGCACCCTCGACCTCGCCGACCTCGCCTCCGTCCGCGGCTTCGCCGCCTCCTGGGACCGCCCGGTCGACATCCTGATCAACAACGCGGGCGTGGCCAACGTCCCGCCCGGCCGTACCGCCGACGGCTTCGAGACCCACTTCGGCACCAACCACCTGGGCCACTTCGCGCTGACGAACCTGCTGCTCCCCCGGATCACCGACCGCGTGGTCACCATCGCGTCCAACGCCCACAAGAACGCCGCGCTCGACCTGGACGACCCGAACTGGCGGCGCCGCCCCTACCGCGCCTCCGCCGCCTACGGACAGTCGAAGCTCGCCAACCTGCTCTTCACCCTCGAACTACAGCGCCGCCTGACAGAGGCCGGCTCCCCGCTGCTCGCTGTCGCCGCCCACCCGGGCGCGGCGACCACCGGTCTGAACCGCCATCTGGGCCCGTTCATGACCCTGGTCGCCAAAGCCGTCGGCCGTCTGGCCATGCAGGACGCCCCGGCCGGCGCCCTCCCGACCCTCTTCGCGGCCACCCAGCACCTCGAAGGCGCCGCCTACATCGGCCCCGACGGCCGGGGCGAACTCCGCGGCCACCCCACCCGGGTCGGCCGCACCCCCACCGCCCAGGACCCGTCCCTGGCCCGCCAGTTGTGGAACCTCTCCGAGGACCTCACCTCAACGGCCTTCCCCCGCCCCGGAAACTGACTCCTCGCC
>NZ_LATD01000564.1 GCF_000981895.1 Streptomyces odonnellii
CCCCACCGGCGGCCGGGCGCGCGGCGGGCATGGGGGAGACTGGACGGCGCACCCCGAAATCCCAGGAACCCCCCGGAGTTCCAGGCACACCCCCGGAATTCCGCAGGCACACCCCGACAGGAGCCGCCCCCGTGCCCCGCCTCGCCCTCTACGCCATCGCCGTCTGCGCCCTGGCCGCCATCGCGGCGGTCGTCTCCTTCGTCCAGGGCAGTTGGCTCGGCATCGTCTGGATCCTGCTCGCCGGACTCTCGTCCAACATGGCCTGGTACTACTTGCGCCGGGCAAAGCTGGAACGCGCCCAGCAGTCCGCGCGGCAGTCCCCGAGCACCACGGGCTGACCCTGCCCAGGATTTGGCCGGGCTCTGGCCAGGCCTTGTCCGGCGCAGGAGCCAGGGGCTAGGAGTTGACCGGGCCGCAGATGAACTCGTCGCGGGATTCCCAGAACGTGAAGAAGTTCCGGCCGCAGTAGGTGTCCAGATCGGTCACGCCCAGTGCGCGCAGAACCGCGTCTATCGCGTCGAAGAAGACCGTGTTCACGCTCGGGATCAGGATGATCACGAAGACGGCGAGCAGTCCGAACGGCGCGTACGGCTCGACCTGCCGGCGTATCCGGTACGACAGCCACGGCTCGATCACCCCGTAACCGTCCAGGCCCGGCACCGGCAGGGAGTTCAGGATCGCCGCCGTGACCTGGAGAAGGGCGAGGAAGCCGAGCGCGTAGCGGAAGCCCGTCGGTACGCCCGAGAGCGCGCCGAGCCAGAAGGGGGCGGTGCACGCAATCGCGAACAGTACGTTCGTGAGCGGGCCCGCCGCGGAGATCAGGCTGTGCTTCCAGCGGCCCCGGATGCGGTGCTGCTCGATGAAGACCGCGCCGCCCGGCAGACCGATACCGCCCATGATCACAAAGATCACCGGCAGCACGATGCTCAGCATGCCATGGGTGTATTTGAGCGGATTGAGGGTGAGATATCCCTTCGCGCCGATCGAGATGTCCCCGCCGTAGAGCGCGGTGCGCGCGTGCGCGTACTCGTGCAGACAGAGCGAGACGACCCAGCCGCCGGTGACGAACAGGAACACGGCGATCCTGATGTCCGCGGCGAAGCCCGTCCAGGTGGCCCAGGCCGCGACGGCCGTGATGGCGACGATGCCCAGGAAGACGGGGGAGATCCGCCGGTCGCCGGCGCGGGTGGTGGCGGTGGTCATGGAGGGCGCTCCCCGGGAGGGTGAGGTGGGCGGTCGGGCCTGCCCGACCGTATAGCCGCCGTGCCTGCCGCGTCGAAAACGTTTCACGGTCCGGTCCGAGTTCCGGTTCGCGGCCCCTTCCGTCGCGGCCTGCTGTGGTCCGGGCGGGGACCTGTTCCGGAGGAGGCGGGACGCGAGGCGGCCGGTCCCGCGGGCGTCACGGACAATGGGCGGATGCGCTACCGCCTTCTCGGCACGACCCGGGCCCTGCACGACGACGGCACCCCCGTCGCGCTCGGCGGGGCGAGGCTGCGTGCGCTGCTGACGGTCCTCGCGCTGCGGCCCGGCCGTACGGTCCCGGTCGGGGAGCTTGTCGCCGGGGTCTGGGACGGTGATCCGCCCGCCGACGCGGTGGGCGCGCTCCAGGCCCTCGTCGGGCGGCTGCGGCGGGCGCTCGGGCCCGGCGCGGTGTCCTCGGCGGACGGCGGCGGGTACCGACTGTGCGCGGACGAGGACGAGGTGGACCTCCACGGGTTCGGCCGGCTCGCGGCGGAGGGGGCGCGGGCCCTGGGGGAGGGCGACGCGGCCAAGGCGGCGGTCCTCCTCGACGACGCGCTGGCGCTCTGGCGCGGTCCGGCGCTGGCCGATCTGCCCGGCCGTACGGGTGCGCCCGAGGCGGTCCGCTGGGAGACCCGCCGCCTGGAGGCCCGCAGGACCCGGCTGGCGGCGGCGCTCGCGCTGGGGCGTGCGGAGGAGGCGCTGCCGGAACTGGCCGCGCTCTGCGGTGAGTTCCCTCTCGACGAACCTCTCCAGGCCCTCCGTATCCGCGCGTTGCGCGACGCGGGCCGGCCGGCGGAGGCACTGGCGGCGTACGAGGACGTACGCCGCGCCTTCGCCGACCGTCTGGGTACCGGCCCGGGGCCGGAACTCCGTGCGCTGTACGGGGAGTTGCTGCACGCGGACGGATCCGTCGGCACGGGACACGAGGGGGCGCCCCGAGGTGATGGGCCCCGCGGTGCCGTGTCCCGCAGTGCCGTGTCTCGCGATGCAGTGCTGAACGGGGCTGTAGGGGAGGGGGCCGTCCGGGACGGTGTTGTGCCGGGCAACCTCCGGGCGCGGCTGACCAGTTTCGTCGGGCGCGAGGCGGACATCGACGCCATCCATGACGACCTCGGGCGGGCCCGGCTGGTGACGCTCCTGGGGCCCGGCGGCGCGGGCAAGACCCGGCTCTCGCAGGAGGCCGCCGAGCGGATGGCCGGGAAGTGGCCCGACGGCGTCTGGCTCGCCGAACTCGCGCCCGTGACCGACCCGGAGACCGTGCCCGAGGCCGTACTGACCGCGCTCGGGGCGCGCGAGACCGTACTGCGCGGGGCGGGCGGCGAGGAACTGCGGGCCGCCGACCGGCAGGCCGGCGAGCCCCTCGTACGCCTCGCCGAACACTGCGCGCGCCGCCGCATGCTGCTCCTGCTCGACAACTGCGAGCACGTCGTCGGGGCCGCCGCCGCCCTCGCGGAGGAACTCCTCGCCCGCTGCCCCGACTTGACCGTTCTGGCGACGAGCCGGGAGCCGTTGGGGGTGTGGGGTGAGGTGGTGCGTCCGGTGGA
>NZ_LATD01000565.1 GCF_000981895.1 Streptomyces odonnellii
CGGGTTTACCTGGCCGGTACGGGGAGGCTCCTCGGGGTCGGGGACGGGCGAGGGGGCGGCGGGCGAGGCGCCGGGCCCCGGGTACGCCGCGGAGTCCGGGCCGCCCGGGGGACCCACGCCCGTGCCCGTACCCGTGCCCCTGCCCGTACTCGTACCCGTGCCGTCGGGCCCGCTTCCGGACATGCCCGTACCGCCGCCCATGCGGCTCTCCGACGGGCGGGGGCCGTTCGGCGAGCCCGACGAGCCCGAAGGACCCGACGAGCCCGAATCATCCGAGTCGTCCGGCGCGCCCGCGACCTCGCCCGGTGTCAGTGACGCGCTCGGCGACGGGCTCGCGCCCGGGGTGCCCGCCTCCTGCGGCAGATGACGGCTGACCTCGGCCGTCGTCAGGCCCAGACCGCCCAGCGTGATCTCGTCCCATGCCTGGAGCCGCTTGGTCGTCCGGTCCAGATAGAGGACGGAGGTGCGTACCTTCTCGGGCTCCTCGTTCTGCACGGCCCGCAGCCCGCCGCCGCCCGTCGAGCCCTCGACCTTCAGCCGCGTACCGTGCGCCATCACCTCGGTCTCACGGTGGTGGACATGACCGGACAGGGCGAGCGGCACCAGGCCGTCGGTCTCCCGGGCCGCCACCGGATTGTGCGCGACCGCGATGTGTACGGGAGTGCCGGCCGCCTGCTGGTCGCGCAGGGCCGAGGCGAACTGGATGCCCGCCATCCGTTCCGCCGGATCACCCCCCGCCTCCGTCGAGCGGTCGGGCGTGTACTGGGGATCACCCATCCCCGCCACCCGCAGCCCGGCGACGGTCACGGCCCGCCCCTCGTCCAGGACCCGGACGTTCTTCATGCGCCGGAGGTAGTTCTGCGTGACGTCCGAATCGTGGTTGCCGCGCACCCAGACATAGGGGGCGCCGAGGTCGCTGATCGGGTCGAGGAAGGTGTTCTCGGCGGAGGCGCCGTGATCCATGGTGTCGCCCGAGTCGATGATCACGTCGATTCCGTACTGCTCCACGAGCGAGCCGATGATGTGCCAGGACGCCGGGTTCAGATGGATGTCGGAGACGTGCAGGACGCGCAGGGTCGCCGGGTCGGGCTGGTAGGTGGGCAGGGTCGAGGTCGCGTCGTACAGCTTGGTCACATTGGTGACCAGTCGCGCCAACTCCTTCTGGTACACGTCGAAATCGGTCACGATCGAGCGGGCGTTGCCGACGACCTGCGGTGCGGAGGAGAGCAGTCCGGAGAATTTGGGCTCCAGCACCGACTTGGGGTTCCAGGTGGCGTACGCGCCGACGCCCGAGGCGGCCAGCAGCGCGAGCGCGAGCCCGCCGGCGGCGAGGGCGCGGCGGGGGCGGCGGTAGACGGCGAGGCCGAGGGCGGTCGCGCCGGAGACGACGGCGACACAGGACCGTACGGCCAGTTCGGAGGTGCCGTCGGCGACATCGTGTGTGACCTCGGCCTGGAGCCCGGAGAGACGTTCCGGGTGCTCGACGAGGGCGGTGGAGCGTACGGGGTCGAGCTGGTCCACATCCACGTCGAGACGGATGGGCGCGGTGTGTGTCTTCAGCTCCAGCGCGCCCAGCGGCGAGACATTGATCTTGGTCCCGCCGGTCAGGGACGGCCGCAGGGTCATCCGTGTGTCCATGGGGCCGACGGGCGTCCGTACGCTGCCGACGACCAGCAGACCGAGCCAGGCGCCCAGCATGACGACGGCGATCAGGCCGAGGGCCCGGGAGTACGGGTGCGGGGAGTGGACCAGCGTGCTGGTCGGGCCCTCTCGGCGGGAATGGAGATGGCCCAGAATACGGGTGCGTGTGGCACGGAACGGGATACGCGGTACATCACGGGCCATTGGGTCCGTATGCCCGGAGGGGCGGGCGGCCATGCCTTGGCTACGCCATCACGCGTAGTGGTGTGGTCCTCCGGGGGCCTGTTTCGTGGGTGAGGTGTGGGGCTGGGGGTTTGTCCGGGGGCTCGTTTCGTGTGCGTACGGTTCCGGCC
>NZ_LATD01000566.1 GCF_000981895.1 Streptomyces odonnellii
CACCCGCCCCGCGCCCCGCACCTGGACCCGCATGGCCCGCCGCGCCGCCAGCCGCCGGATCCCCGCCGCCGGCTCCCGGTGGACAACGGACAGGGACGCCAGATCGGGCCGCAGCCGGTCGAAGGCGCCCGTCCGCTTCCGTAAGCCCTCGGCCGCGGGGCCGCCCTCGTCCGGATCGTCGAGCACCCCCGCCGCACTCAGCCGCCCCACCAGCGAATCGGCCAGCCCGTCGGGCAGCCCCATCGCACGCGCCCGCTCCCTCAGCAGGGGCAGTCCACGGGTCCCGTCGAGCAGCTCCAGAAAACTGCCCGTGGCCGTATCGACAGGACCGACCAGCACGGCATGCGCGGGTGTGACCCCGAACTGCACGGTCTGCCGCTCCCGCCACGCACGCCGCAGCGCGGGCTTCACCATCGGATGCATATCGGCCTCCCTCTCGCTTCCTCTCGATTTCCGCCGCCGGAATCTCCCCGGCCCCGCCCGGACTCTCCCCGGACTCCTCGATCCGGCTGATCCGTGTTCCCAGAATGCAAGGCGGCGCGCGGCGGTGCAGAAAGTTATCCACAGGCATGCGCATTAATCGTTCAAATATTGAGGCGCCGAAAATGGATCAAGATTGAACCACCCCGGAGGCGGGACTTCCCCCACACGCAGCGGGTAACGTCGGGGCGTGTCCGCCGATCCTTCCCCTCGCCTCGCGGGGGAGCTCCCCTCGCACAGCGCCGCAAGTGAAGAGCGCAGCGTGACAAGCCGCCTGTCGCGCGGCCCGGGGACGAGCGCTGTCGAGGTCCGCAGAAGCGCCCGCCGCAGCAGAACCGTCTCGGCGTACCGCGAGGGCGACCGGACCATCGTCCTCATCCCCGCCCGGATGTCGGAGGCCGAGGAGCGGCGCTGGGTCACCGTGATGCTCGACAAACTCGCCGCACAGGAGAGCAAGCGCGTCCTCGGCGACGGGGAGCTGACCGAGCGGGCCGAGCGGCTCTCCGCCCAGTACTTCAACGGCGGTGCCCGGCCCACGTCCGTCCGCTGGGTCACCAACCAGAACACCCGCTGGGGTTCCTGCACCCCGGCCGAGGGCAGCATCCGTCTGTCGCACCGGCTCCAGGGCATGCCGGAGTACGTCGTCGACTATGTGCTCGTGCACGAGCTGGCGCATCTGCTCGTACCGGGCCACGGGCCGCGGTTCTGGCGGCTCCTGGATGCCTATCCGCGCACCGAGCGGGCGCGCGGCTATCTCGAAGGTGTCGTCGCCGCCGACCGGCTGCCGCATCTGCCCCTCGCACGGGGGGAATCACCGCACGGGGAATCACCGCACGTGGAATGACGGGCCGCCAGGGTGCGCGGATACGGACCGACATGGTGCGTGTGTACCGAGTCTGTACCGGCTTGGCTCAATGTCGTACGCAGCCGTTAGCCTGGCGCGACGCAGACACATTCGGGATGGGGGACGGTCGTTACGCATGGCCAGGGAATTCCAGCGCGGCCACAAGGCCAAGATCAGTGATCTCACCGCGGGGACGGATCTGTACGTAGGTGTGCAGATCGCCGCTCCCGGGCTGACCTTCGACATTAGCTGTTTCGGCCTCGACGCCGACGAACAGCTCTCGGACGACCGTTACTTCATCTTCTTCAACCAGCCGAAGTCCCCCGAGGAATCCATCCAGTTGCTGGGTGCCCAGGCCGGCGACACCGAGTCGTTCCGCGTGACGCTGGACCGGATTCCGGCCGCCATTCAGAAGCTCTCGTTCACCGCCACGATCGACGGCGCGGGCCAGATGTCCCAGGTCGGCCCCGGGTACATCCGCATTGTCGCGGGCGGTGAGGAAGTCGTCCGATATGCCTTCACCGGCTCGGAGTTCACCACCGAGCGTGCGGTCATGCTCGGTGACTTCTATCTGAAGGACGTCTGGCGGTTCGCCGCGGTCGGCCAGGGCTTCGACGGCGGTCTCGACGCGCTTCTGAAGAACTTCGGCGGTGAGGTCGCCGAGGAGGAGCCCGCCGCACCGCAGCCGTCGGCCGGCGGGCCGGTGCCCGGATTCGCCCCGCCCACGCAGAGCGCGCCAGCCCCGGCGCCCGCGCCCGCGTTCGGCGCCCCGACAGCCCCTCACGCGCCCCAGGCACCTCACGCACCCCAGGCGCCTCAGATCCCGCAGGCGCCCCAAGCTCCGCCCGCACGCAACCTCCGGCCCCCGCCCACCGCACCCCCTCCGATGCACGGCGCGCCGACCATCGCCGCGCCCATGACCCCGCCCGGCGGGACCGTACCGCCGCCGGCGCCCGCTCCGTACGGGCAGCCGCCCCAGCAGCCGCAGTTCGGCCAGGTCCCAGGCCAGATCCCAGGCC
>NZ_LATD01000567.1 GCF_000981895.1 Streptomyces odonnellii
GCTTTTCCCTTCGGCCTTGCGTCTCCGACTTTACCAGACTCATTCGGCGTCTTCCGCCTCGTGAATTCCAGCGACCTTCGGAGTTGGTCTTTTACCTTTCGGCTTGATCCGACTTTATCAGAAACATTCGGGCCGACTCACATCGGCCTTGATGATCTGGAAGGCGAATCGAGAGGGGCTCCACGGAACTTCATTCCGTCGGGAGCCGCGTAGATATGTACCAGCGCTCTCGGTGTCTACCCGACTCCGAGGCAACCGTTCAAATCTACCTCCCCACTCAGACCGTGTCAACGTTCCCTGTGGGGCGAAGAGGAGACTAACAGGTCGGAGACACGATGCGCACATCAGGCGGCGGTGGGCAGCTCCGCGCTCCGGTCCGCCGCCTCGACATCGCCCGCCTCGCCCGCCCGTGCAGCGCGGCCTCCGAGGACATACACGTACACCAGAAACAGCAGCTCAGCGGCGATTCCGATGGCGATGCGCGCCCAGGTGGGCAGCCCCGACGGGGTCACAAAGCCCTCGATCAGGCCCGATACGAAGAGGACCAGCGCCAGGCCGATGGCCATGCCGAGCGCGGCGCGGCCCTGCTGGGCCATCGCCGTACGACGGCTGTACGGCCCGGGGTCGATCAGGGTCCAGCCGAGGCGCAGCCCCGTACCGGCGGCGACGAAGACGGCTGTCAGTTCGAGAAGACCGTGCGGAAGGATCAGCCCCAGGAAGGTGTCGAGGCGGCCGGCCGAGGACATCAGCCCGATCCCGACTCCCAGGTTGAGCACGTTGAGGAAGAGGACCCAGATCACCGGGAGGCACAGGAAGGCGCCCAGGACCAGGCACATGGCGGCGGCCTGGGCGTTGTTCGTCCACACCTGGGCCGCGAAGGAGGCCGCGGGGTGGCTCGAGTAGTAGGTCTCGTACTCGCCACCGGGCCGTGTCATCTGGCGCAGCTCGTCCGGGGCTCCTATCGCCGACTGGATCTCGGGGTGGGCGCCTACCCACCAGCCGATGACCGCGGCGAGGAGTGTGGAGAGGAGCGCGGTCGGTATCCACCAACGCCGCGACAGGTAGACGGCGGCGGGGAAGCCCACGGTCAGGAAGCGCACGGCGTCGCGCCAGGTGGCGCGGCGGGCTCCGGTGACGGTGGCACGGGCGCGGGCCACGAGCTGGGTGAGGCGCGTGGTGATCACGGGGTCGGGAGCGGTGGACTGGATCAGCGAGAGATGGGTGGCCGTGCGCTGGTAGAGGGCGACGAGTTCATCGGCCTCGGCACCACTGAGACGGCGGCCGCGGCGCAGGAGATGGTCCAGGCGTTCCCACTCGGCGCGGTGGGCGGTCACGAAGACATCGAGATCCATAGTCGGCTGCTGCTCCAGGCACTGGGTGCGTACGGTCGGTCCGTACTACTTCGGTCCGTACTGCTTACTGCTCTGCTGCACTACCTCTGCCGCACTGCTGGTACGCGCTCCGGGTCAGCTTGGCAGACTGATGATTTCAGGGGCGGGGAAGCGGGCGAAGGGTGGCATCGGTGAATGAGCTTGTGACGGGCGACGCGGTCGTACTGGGGCTGCGCCCGGCAAAGCTGCCGAGCCGGGCTCTGGCGCTGGCGATCGACCTGGTGGCGGTGTGGGTCGTCTACCTGCTGGTGACGTTCGTGCTCACCCTGTCGACGGGTTCGCTGGACGAGGCGGCGGTCATGGCGCTGGCCATCGCGTCGTTTCTGCTGATCCTGGTGGGCGGTCCGATCGCGGTGGAGACCCTCAGCCATGGGCGCTCGCTGGGCAAGCTGGCCTGTGGGCTGCGGGTCGTACGGGACGACGGCGGGCCCATACGGTTCCGGCACGCGCTGGTGCGGGGGGCGATGGGCGTGGTGGAGGTCCTGATGTCGTTCGGGGTCATCGCGTGTATCGCATCGCTGGTGTCGGCGCGGGGGCGGCGGATCGGCGATGTCTTCGCGGGGACCCTGGTCGTGCGGGAGAGGGTTCCGGCCGGGCGTATGGCGATGGTGCCGCCGCCTCCGCCATGGCTGGCGGGGCGTTTCGCGGAGCTGGACCTCTCTGCCGTACCGGACGGTCTGTGGCTGGCGATACGGCAGTACCTGACGCGGCTGGGGCAGCTCGACGCGGGGGTGAGTCAGTCGATGGCGGAGCGGCTCGCGGATGATCTGGCGGCTCGTACGGGGGCGCCGGTGCCACAGGGGGTGCCGGCGGGGGCGTTTCTGGCGGCCGTGGTTCATGAGCGGCAGGCGCGGGACACTCGGCGGGCGTTCGGCGCTTCCGTCGGCTCGGCGCCGGTGGCCGCGCCCGCACCTGCTGCTGGGCTCGCGGGCTCGCCCTGGCCCTCAGCCTCGCCTACGCCCGCCGTGTCCAATCCGGTGCGCGATCCGGCGTCCACGCCCCGCCCCGCGGCGGCTCCCGCCCCCGC
>NZ_LATD01000568.1 GCF_000981895.1 Streptomyces odonnellii
GCCGTGCCCCCGTGCCTCCCGCGCCCCTCGAACCCCCGATCCACCAGGTAACAGAATTACGGAGTCCCACCGATGACCACAGGCATCCCCAAACCCCAGGTCGACACCAGCAAGCCGCATCCCGCGCGGGTCTACGACTGGCTCCTGGGCGGCAAGGACAACTACACCGTCGACCAGGAGATAGGCAAGAAGCTCCCCGACGCGTCCAAGCAGGACGCCCGGCTGAACCGCGCCTTCATGCACCGGGCCGCGGCCTGGGTGGCCGGGTCCGGGATCGACCAGTACCTCGACATCGGCACGGGCATCCCCACCGAGCCCAATCTGCACCAGATCGTCCAGGGAATCGTTCCTGCGTCCCGGGTCGTCTACACCGACAACGACCCGATCGTGCTCCGCCACGCGGAAGCCCTGCTGATCAGCACGCGCGAGGGCGCCACCGACTACATCCAGGCGGATGTGCGCAGGCCGGACGAGATCCTGGACCACGCGCGCGGGATCCTGGACTTCGAGCGGCCGATCGCGCTGTCGCTGATCGCGCTGATGCACTTCATCCCGGACGAGGACGACCCGTACGGCATCACGCGCACCCTGGTGGAGTCGCTGCCGGCGGGGAGTCTGCTGCTGTTCTCGCACGGTACGGCCGACTTCCAGCCGGACAAGCTGGTGGGCCATGTGAACGATACGTACGGCAAGGGCGGGATCTCGCTGCGGCTGCGGAGCCGGGCCGAGGTGGAACGGTTCTTCGAGGGTCTTGAGATGGTGGAACCGGGGCTGGTGACGGCTCCGAACTGGTACAAGGACACCCCGGCGCCGGAGGACGCGCACAGCTCGTTCTACGTGGGGGTAGCGCGGGTCGGCGGCTGAGTGCTGACGGCGGTGGTGACGGCAGCGCTGACAGCAGCGGTGGTGGCAGCAGTGGTGGTGGCAGCGCTGACATCAGTGGTGACGGCAGTGGTGGCGGCGAGGGGCGGCGCTCCGGGGCAGCCGCCTTCTCCGCCGCCGGCGATGCCGCCGACCCAGACGTTGGTGATCGCGCTGATGTACCGCGCCCCGCAGTGGTCCGAGGGCACGACGAGCTGACTGCCCGCCGTGTCCAGCCGCTCCCCGTCCATGGCGGTCGCGAGCAGGACGGGTACGTTGCCGAAGTCGGCGTCCAACTCCGCCCAGGACAGCACCGTATGGTGCCCGTCCCCGCCGGTCACGGCGAGCAGAAAGCGCGAACGGTCCTTGCGCCGCCGCGCGTCGAAGGCCGGCTTCGCCGTGTCGACGACCTCCCGCAGCAGCGGGCCCTCGAAGACATGGTGCCGGGGCCCGCTGGTGGCGCAGTGGAACACCACATCGGCACGGTGCTGCTCCCATCGCTCGCGCAGATCCGCGACGGTCAACGAGACGGGCCGCTCGACCTCACCCGCGAGCAGCAGGGCGACGGCGGACGGCGGTGGTGTGCCGGGGCCGGCGCTGCCGCTGGAGTGCGGGCCGGGGTTGGCGCTTGCGCTGGAGTGCGGGCTGAGGCTGGCGCTGGGCGTCGGATCGGGGCTGTGGCTGGGCCGGGTCATGGGTTCCCCCTCCGGAGGCAATGGCCACCAGGGGTGATGCCCAGCCGCCCCGACGGGGAATCTCGGATGCGAGCCAAGAGTGTGTATATGGCTTGCTGATGCGAGCCAAAAGGCGGAGATCGACTCGCAGAAGCGGTCTCGGGGTGCGGGCTCGGGGACGGGGTGTCGGACCGGACGGGCGTACGGGCATGACACCCGGCGCCGTACCGGCGGGCGGCCGGGCATGCCCGGGACGGGCAGTGGCCCGGCCAGGCCGTACGGGCGCGGTGCCCGGCTCACCCCGTAACGCTCCATCGGCACAGCACCCGGCCCGTCCGAACGCCCGGCGCGGCCAAGCCGTACGCACGTCATAGCCATAGCCATAGCCGCAGCCGCAGCCATGGCCACACCCGCAGCCGTACGCAGTGGGGCCCGGTCGGCTCCCCCTGCCGACCGGGCCCCCGCCCCCTCGCTCGCTCTACCGCGTCAATCCGTGATCTCCACCTGCCCGTTGGCCGGAGCCGCCCCGGTGGTGCCGTCGACCGCGGTCGCCGCCCCCGCTTCCGTCCTGCCCGCAGCCAGGCCCTTCAGCAGTGCCGCCAGGTCAACTCCCGTGGTGGAGCTGAGCAGTTCGACGCCCTGCGCGACATTGTCCGCGACCGTACGCGAGAGCCGGCTCGCGCCGTCCGTCGAGATCACCGTCATCTTGTCGACCGCGCTCAGCGGTTCGGACGCCTTCGAGACCACCGACGGCAGCACCTCGACCAGCATCTGGAGCACCGCCGCGTCCCCGTACCGCGCGAACGCGTCCGCCTTCTTGTGCATGGCGTCCGCCTCCGCCGCACCCCTCGCACCGATCGCCGCGGCCTCCGCCTCGCCCTCGATCCGTACCGCCGCCGCGAGCGCCGCGCGCCGCGCCTTCTCGCCCTCACCGGTGAGCCGCGAGCGTTCGGCGTCGGCCTCCGCCTGCTTGACCAGGGCGATACGACGCGCCTCGGCCTCCTGCTCGGCCTGGTAGCGCGCCGCGTCGGCGGGCTTGCGGACCTTGGTGTCGAGTTCGCGGTCGGTCAGCGCGGCCTGCCGCTGCGCCACCTTCTCCTGCTCGGCGAGCACGTCCTGCTCGCGCGCCGCCCGCGCCAGCGGTCCCGCTGCCGCCGCCCGCGCCGCCGCCTCGTCCGTCTCGGCCTTGATCTCGGCCTGCTTCAGGGCGAACGTACGCTGCGCGATCGCGATCTCCTCCTCCGCCTTGAGCCGCGCCTGCTCGGCCGCCCGCCGCGCCACCGCCTCCGCGATGTCCGCCTCCTGCTTGGCGCGCGCGGCCTCGGGACGCCCGAGGTCCTCCAGATACGAACCCTCGGTGGTGATGTCCTGGATCTGGAACGCGTCGAGCATCAGACCCTGCCCGGCCAGGCTCGCCTCGGCCTCCTCCGCGACCTGGCCGGCGAAGGCCGCCCGGTCCCGGATGATGTCCTCCACCGACATCCGGCCGACGATCGAACGCAGCGCACCGGAGAGCACCTCCTGGGTGAATCCGACGATTCCGCCCTGCTGCCTGAGGAACCGTTGCGCCGCGGCCCGGATCGAGTCCTCCGTGCCGCCGACCTTGACGATCGCGACCCCGTCGAGGTTCGCCTTCACCCCGCGCAGGGTGACGGCGCCGCGCACGGCGACCGGGATGTGCCGGCTGGACAGGTCGAGCGTGAACCGCTGCTGGACGAACGGCACGACGAACACCCCGCCGCCGACCACGACCTTCTGGCCGCTGGTGTCCACGGACACCCGG
Source organism: Streptomyces odonnellii (assembly GCF_000981895.1). Classification (GTDB taxonomy): domain Bacteria; phylum Actinomycetota; class Actinomycetes; order Streptomycetales; family Streptomycetaceae; genus Streptomyces; species Streptomyces odonnellii. The sequence continues at coordinate 3,319 of NZ_LATD01000568.1, forward strand.
CCGGTCGCCGGATCGGTCGACCGCTTGCCGCGCCGGCCGGTGACGATGAACGCCTGGCTGGGCCCGGCGACCTTGTATCGCGTGATGACGGCCAGTGCCAGCAGGACGGCGAGTACGACGACCCCGAGCACGGCGATGACGACTGGACTCATGATGCCCTCTCCTTCGTCCCCCCGAGGGACGGCAGTTCGAAACGATTCGCACGGGACAACGGGGTGTCCCTGCGGGCGTGCCAGGGACGGCCGTGCGGTGTGCGGTGTGCCGGGATATCCGTGCGGCGCGTACGGGATGTCCGTACGGTGTGCGCAAGGGATATCCGTACGGCGGCGGTCCTCCCGGACCGGTCAGCGCTGAACTCGGCGTACCGACACCGAACTCGACGACAACGCCGCCTCCACCCAGATCTCGGCTCCCCGCTCCACCGGCTCCTCGCCCTTCGCGGCGTACTTCACCGTCTGGCCGCCGAGCCGCAGCAGCACTTCCCCGTATCCGGCGGCCGGAATCGCCGTGACGACCGTGCCCGAGGTGCCCACGAGATCGTCCCCCCGCGGTGTCGCCACGGTCTGGTCGTCCCGCATCAGCGCCTTGCTGAACTTCCAGGTCAGCCAGGCCGCCCCGGCACCGGCCGCCGCCCCCGCGACGACCGCCGGTGCCGTGCCGAGATCCGTACTGCCCTCCACGATCGCCGCGGTGAATCCGAGCATCGAGACGAACCCGGCGATCACCGGCAGCGAAAGCAGCCCGTCGAACAGCCCGTTCAGCAGCGAGATGCCGCCGAAGAGCCCTTCGAGAATCCCGTCGAAGATCAACGACAGGACGAGCAGTACGATCCCCGCGATGCCGAGACCCAGAAACACGGTCATCGGACCCCCTCCCCCCTGCCCCCGGAA
>NZ_LATD01000569.1 GCF_000981895.1 Streptomyces odonnellii
ATTGAGGACAAAACGGGGGTCCGGGGGCAAGCCCCCGGACCCCCGTTTTGTCCTCAATCGCCGGACGGGCTGAAAAGAAGAACGCCGAGCAGGGCGGGCACGCGAACGCGGCGGACGGGGCGGGCAGGCGCGCCCGCGACAACGCGGCAAGGCGCGGCCCGCCGCGGCAGCGGCTGATGCCGCTGCGGGCCCACGAGCCCAGCGAGATCCGGACAAGAGGCCCTAGGCCGCGTGTGCCACATAGCGTCGTCCGCCCGCAGAGCGGGGCGGGCGGCGGCTGGTGGAGAGGCCCCTCCCGTGCCGTTCACGCTACCGGGGAGCATCGCAAGGCGGAGGAACCGGCGTTGTGGATGGCCCGGACATCCGACAACGCGGCGAGGCGCCGTGCCGGGCGTCGCGGGCCCGCGAAGACCGCCGGGCAGGGACTAGCGGCGGCGGTGGAGTAGGCGGCCTGATATGGCCGTTGCTATGCAGGTGGTCGCGCCGTGGGTGGTCAGGGTGGGGTACGGGGCGTCCCCCGGCGGCACCGCGAAGATCGCGAAGTCCGCCGCACCGCCCTCCGTCAGCGTCGGCATGAAGACCTCCCCCGCCGGGCGGCCCCCCGCGAGCGGGTCCAGTGTCGGCGGGCCCGGCGGCTCCTCGTACCGGCGCTCGATGCGCAGGCCCGTGCGCGTCACCGCGTCCCGTACCGCCTCGCGCCTCAACTCGCCCGCCACCCCGACCGTGCCGTGCGCCAGCAGCCGCTGGACCCCGCGGCGCGCGCTCGCGCCCCAGCGGGCCTCCGGCATGTCCAGCGCCGCGAGCGCCTCGCCGGTCAGCGGCTCGGTGCCCAGTTCGCCGGCCTCGCGCGGATCAGGGTGGTACGCCTGCTCCAGCAGCTCAGGGCCGTACGGATTGCGCAGCCCCGGCGTCAGCACGCCCGGCCAGTGCCGGACCCGCGCCCCCGGGCTCGCGGCGGCGAGCTTCTCGTACGGGCCGACGGCCGCGACCGTACGCCCCTCGACCAGCACCGCCCCGCCTGGTAGGGGCTCACGGTCCGCGCCGGGCAGCAGCAGGCCGGCGTGGTGAATGACCAGCACGGCGGGCTCAGTTGGCGCTGAGCAGCTTCAGCTCGGGGTGTGCCGTGCCGCCCTCGATCGCCGTCGACGAGATGTGCGAGGCGACACGGTCGTCGACCGGATCGTTCGCCGGGTCGTCGTGCACGACGAGGTGTTCGTATGTCGTGGCGCGCTGCGCCGGCACCCGGCCCGCCTTGCGGATCAGGTCGATGATCTCCAGCCGGTTGGAACGGTGCCTGGCGCCGGCCGACGACACCACGTTCTCCTCCAGCATGATCGAGCCCAGGTCGTCCGCGCCGTAGTGCAGCGAGAGCTGGCCGACCTCCTTGCCCGTGGTCAGCCAGGAGCCCTGGATGTGCGCGACGTTGTCGAGGAAGAGCCGCGCGATCGCGATCATCCGCAGATACTCGAAGAGCGTCGCCTGCGTCCGGCCCTTCAGATGGTTGTTCTCGGGCTGGTAGGTGTACGGGATGAAGGCGCGGAAGCCGCCCGTCCGGTCCTGCACGTCGCGGATCATCCGCAGGTGCTCGATCCGCTCGGCGTTCGTCTCGCCCGTCCCCATGAGCATCGTGGAGGTCGACTCGACACCCAGCCGGTGCGCCGTCTCCATGATCTCCAGCCACCGCTCGCCGGACTCCTTGAGCGGCGCGATCGCCGTACGCGGCCGGGCGGGCAGCAGCTCGGCGCCCGCACCCGCGAAGGAGTCCAGACCGGCGGCGTGGATGCGCCGGATCGCCTCCTCGGCGGAGACCCCGGAAATCCGGGCCATGTGCTCGACCTCGGAGGCGCCGAGGGAGTGGATGACGAGCTGCGGGAAGGCCTGCTTGATGGCGCTGAAGTGCTCTTCGTAGTACTCGACGCCGTACTCCGGGTGGTGCCCGCCCTGGAACATGATCTGCGTGCCGCCCAGCTCCACGGTCTCCGCGCAGCGGCGCAGGATGTCGTCGAGACCGCGGCTCCAGCCCTTGCCGGTGTCCTTCGGTGCGGCGTAGAAGGCGCAGAACTTGCAGGCCGTCACACAGACGTTCGTGTAGTTGATGTTCCGCTCGATGATGTACGTCGCGATGTGCTCCGTACCGGCGTACCTGCGGCGGCGTACGGCGTCGGCCGCGGCGCCCAGCGCGTGCAGCGGCGCCGAGCGGTACAGGTCGAGCGCCTCCTCGGGGGTGATACGGCCGCCGGCCGCGGCGCGGTCGAGGACGCCAGTGACATCTACGGACGTGGGGTCGGCCTTCTCGGTCACCGGCGGGTCCTTCCCAGAGGGGCTGTGACGCCAAGGAGCTATGACGCCGATCCACCCTACGTCAGGGGTACGACACGCCTCGCGGCCGGCCGTACGGCGCAGCCGTCGCTCAGCGCTCAGCCGTCGCTCAGCGCTTGGTGAGCGTGCCCGAGGGAGTGCCCGCCGCCGCCTCGTCGGACTCGTACAGCACCGTGCCGTCCTCCTTGAGGGTGAAGGTCAGTCCGGCTTCGGCGCCGGTGCACAGGCCCTCGGTACTGGTACCGCTCTCGTCGGTGCGCTCGGTGACGCGGAGCTGGCGGGCCGTGCCCGAGACGAACGTGCCGATGCTGCGGCACTCGGTGTCCACGCCGAGGATCGAGAAGGTGTACGTCATCCGCACCACGTCCTCGCCCTTCGCGCCCTCGCTGATCACCGCGGTGGCGTCGCCGTGCGTCACCCCGCTGCTCTCCTTGGTCGGCCCTTTCCAGGTGCCGACGAAGGCCGCGGGCACCTCGGTGACCTGCGGGCCCGTGGCCTGGTCCGGGTCCGCGGCGGAGCCGGAGGGCGCGGGCGTGTACGGCGTCGAAGGCGAGTCGGAATCGCCGGGGGCCTCCGAGGCGGTGGCCCCGGTGGACGGGCCGGTCGCGGCCGAGTCGCCGGAAGGGTCGTTCCCGCTGCCCGGGAAGAGATCGAAGAGGAACGCGCTGCCGATCGTCACGGCGGCCAGCGCGCCCGCCACGGTCAGGGCCACGGTGCAGCTCACCCTGCGCCCACGGCGGCCGGTGTCGCCCGCGCCGGTACCCGTACCGGTCGCGGCACCGCCCGGGCCCGTACTGGTGGCCGTACCGGCATCGGTCGTGAAGGAGACGGACAGCCGCCCGTCGTTCGACCGCCGGCCCGGGAGCGAGCCGTTCGGCGCTGGGTCCGTTCCCGGGAGCCCCGCCGGATCGACGGGCGGGCCGAAGACACCGAGGGCCGGTGCGCCGTTCCCCGTACCCCCGCCGTTGCTGCCCAGGGACGGGTTGCTGAACGGTACGGGCCCCGTCTGCACCGGCGCCGCCGCCTCCAGGTCCAGCAGCCGCACCGCCGCCCGGCTCACCTCCTCGACCAGCGGCCCCGGCAGCCAGCCCGCGGCCACCAGCCCGGCAGCGCCCTCCGGCGCCAGCGCACCCGCGACCTCACGCGGCGCGGGCCTGGCCGACGGGTCCTTCGCGAGGCAGCGCGCGACCAGATCGCGCAGATCGCCCTCCAGGGCGCCCAGCTCGGGCTCCTCGTGCACCACCTTGTAGAGCAGCGCGGCTGAGGAGTCGCCCGGGAAGGGGCTCGCGCCCGTCGCCGCGAACGCGAGGACCGCGCCCAGGGAGAACACATCGGCCGCGCCGGTGACGCCCTTGCCGAGGATCTGCTCCGGCGACATGTAACCCGGCGAGCCGACCGAGACCCCGGTGGAGGTGAGCGAGGCCGTGCCGTCGGTGGCGCGTGCGATACCGAAGTCGATGAGCCGGGGGCCGTCCAGCGCCAGCAGGACGTTCGACGGCTTGACGTCGCGGTGGACGAGTCCCAGGCCGTGGACCGCCACCAGCGCCTCCGCGAGACCCGCGCCCAGCGCCCGTACCGAATGGCCGGGCAGCCGCCCGTGTCCCGCGACGGCCTGGGTCAGCGAGGGGCCCGCCACATAGGCGGTCGCCACCCACGGAACGGCGGCCTCCGGGTCGGCGTCCAGCACCGGCGCCGACCAGCGTGGCCCGTCGGGGCCCGTACCGACGCGCCGCGCCGACTCGACCTCGCGCCGGAAGCGGGCCCGGAACTCCTCGTCCATCGCGAAGTGCGGGTGGACGACCTTCACCGCGACCGTGCGGCCGCCCGCCGAGCGCGCCAGATAGACCCGGCCCATCCCGCCCGACCCCAGTCGTCCGAGCAACCGGTAC
>NZ_LATD01000057.1 GCF_000981895.1 Streptomyces odonnellii
GATCCGACGACACTGATGACAGGGGAAGTCGCAGGGCCGGAGGGGCGGGGGGGATCATCAACGATGGGGACCATATTCCAGCGGCGGGCCACGGCGGACACGCCGGTACTGGACCGATACGACATCGCCCATCTCGCGGGCGGGGCAAGGCGCGTGGCGGAAACCGCGCTTGTAGGGCTGCACGGGCGGGGCGTCATCACGGTCCTCGGGCAGCGGGTGCGCGCGGCGGAGAGCACGGACGGGTCGGCCGACGGAGGAGCGGAGCATCCCGTCGAACAGGCCCTCGTCGCGCTCTGCCCCAGGAGCAGGAGTGTGGCATCGGTACTCGCCGATGTGGGACGCGGCGCCGAGACGGCAGCGATCGAACGGCGGCTGGTCGCGTACGGTCTGCGCACGCGCTACCGGCACCGCCTCACTCAGGCCGGCCGGCGGAGCCTGGAGGCCGCCGTACGGGAGGGAGTCCTCCCCGCGTACGTCTTCGAGGGCCCCGCGGCCGTCCCGGACCGGCGGCTGAGCCGCGTGATCAGGGGAGCCGAACTTCCCTCCGGGCTGGGCAAGTCCCTGATCCGGCTGGGCAAAGCGCTCGACTCCGACCACGATTCCCACCACGACTCCGATACGCACGGCGGCTCGGGTCACTCCTGCGGTGGGGGTGGCGGTGGCGGTGGCGACTGAACGTATGGATCCATCCAGCTCGACTGCGACCTGACCAGGTCCACGGCGAACAGCCCCGTCAAGCCGGCCCCGTCATGCCGGCGCCGTCAAGCCGTAGGAAACCGACAGCGCGAAGCAGGTCGGCAACGGGCGGATGCCTGTCGAAAACCTGGAGATCGGACTGACGACCCGGCTGTCCGCAGTGCGCCCACGTCGGCTCCGATCTTCGGAGCCCGGTGGCGGTGTCCCGTGGTCGATGAACGTACGGGGCTGTCGGCGGGTGAGTCCGGTGACGATGTCCGTGTCCGGCAACAGGGGAACGACGGGCCCTCGACGCTCGCCGGCAGACCCTCGCCGGGGCGCTGGGGCCTGCGCACACTCGGGTTGACGTCACAGTCACCCGCCGGGGGGTTCGGCGGGATCATCTGATGTGGGGGTATCCATGTACACACGTACGCGTTCCACACTGGCCGTCGCCACCGCCGTCACCGGCGCCCTGGCCCTGTCGGCACTCACCGTGCCGGCCGCGCAGGCCGACATCGTTTACGGCGACACCCGGATCTCCAGTGTGGTGGTCAACGGGGGCAAGCCGATTGTGCTCGGTGTCTCCGGCAGAACGCCCGTGACGGTCAAGATGACCGTCTCCGATCCGAAGGGCATCAGCGACGCCGGCGGAATCCTCTACCACGGCACGAACATCAGCCGTAACGACTGGGGCGTGATCCTTCCCATCTGCGGCAAGCACGCCGTCCCGGTCTACACATGCACCCTGAACGACACCTTCGACGCCATCAAGAACTCGCACGCCGGAACCTGGAAGATGTGGGCCTACGCCAACGGCATGGACGGCCACTACATACAGAAGGACCCCGCCCTCACCTTCAAGGTGCTGCGCGCCACCAAGCTGACGGTCAACGCCGCGCCGGAGCCGGTGAAGAAGGGCAAGCCCGTCACCGTCACCGGCTCACTGGCCGTGGCCAACTGGGAGACGCACAAGGCCGTCGGCTATGGAAGCCAGAAGGTGGTGCTCCAGTTCCGTAAGGCCGGAACGACCAAGTACGTCAACGTCAAGACCATCACGTCCAGCAGCAGCGGCGCGCTGAAGACCACGGTCGGCGCCTCCGCCGACGGATACTGGCGCCTTGCCTACGCCGGTACGACGTCCACCGCCGCGGCCACGGCCGCCGCCGACTACGTCGACGTCCGGTAGCCGGCCCGAAGAAGCACGCCATAGGCACGCCTCAGGAACAGAGCGGTACCACCGGATCCCGCGGTGGTACCGCTTTTCCACGCTGTCGCGCTGTTCCGCCGCGTGGGTGCACCGAACGCTGTTTCGCGCGGCAGTCATGGCCGGGGACCCGGACGGAGCGGCCGTCACCACCATGGGGACCATCGCCGACGATCAGGGCCGTACCAGGCAGGCCGTCCGGTGGTGACCCGGGCCGTGGGACAAGGTCCACGCGCGCGTTCGGTTACTGGACGTCCGGCCGCAGGGCCGGTGCGTCGTGCTGGGGAGCGGTCCAGCTGCTGAGGAGCTGGAGGGCCTCGGCGGTGGGAGATCCGGGTTCGACGTTGTAGACGCACATCGTCTGGTCGGTGTCACCGGGTGCCTGGAAGGACTCGTAGGAGAAGTGCAGGTCGCCGACGAGGGGGTGGTGGTAGTGCTTGGTGCCGTGGGTGCGGCGCAGCACGCGATGGTCGTTCCACCAGGTGCTGAACTCCGCTGAGTGCAGGGTGAGTTCGCCGACGAGATCGGCGAGCTGCCGGTCGTGGGGGTAGCGGCCGGCTTCCAGGCGCAGCATGGCGACGGTTTCGGCGGCGATCCGGTCCCAGTCGCCGACCCGTTCGCGGGCCGCGGGGTCCAGCAGGTAGTAGCGGGCGAGGTTGCGGCGGGGCGCGGGGAGAGCGTCGAAGTCGGTCAGGATCGCGCGGGCGAGGCGGTTGGAGGCCAGGACGTCGGTACGTCGCCCGATGATGAAGGCGGGCACATGGTCGAGGGTGTGGAGCATGAGGTGCAGGCCGGGGCGGACCCGCTGCGGGCTGCTGGGGGCGCGGCGTGCCGGGGTGGGG
>NZ_LATD01000570.1 GCF_000981895.1 Streptomyces odonnellii
CGCGCACCCTCAGCCCCACCCGGCCAACGCTCTTGGCCAACGCCCCCCGGCCAACGCCACAGACCTCCCCGAACGCCCCGACGGCCAGGAACCCCTCAAAGCTCCGAAGCCCCCGAAGGCCCCAAGCACCAAAGCCCCGAGCGTCCTAGCACCCGCCCTCGGGCGGCTCCCGCAGATTCGATTCGGCCCACACCCGCAGCTCCTTCAGCGCCGGCTCCATCGCCGCGCCCGCGTCCGTCAGCCGGTACGCGACCCGCAGCGGCGGCCCCTCGTCGACCTCGCGCACCACCAGCCCCGCCGCCGCCAGTTCGGTCAGCCGGTCCGAGAGCATGCGCTCGCTGATGCCGGGAACCGCCCGCCGCAGCTCGGCGAAGTAGACCGCCCGCTGCATGAGTACGGAAATGATCGGGCCCGACCACCGCTTGCCGAGCAGTTCGAAGACGCGCGTGATGCTCACGTCGACCTTCTTGCACTCCTCCGCGCCATGGTCCGCCATGCCCACAGCGTACCGGTTTCCAGAGTCGGGATGAAAAAAAGTAAGCGACTATGTTATCCATAGGTGCGAACGGAAACTCCGCTCGCCTACCCATCCGGTACGCCGTTTCAAGCCCCCCATGGAGAACGTCATGGCCACGCTTCTGCACATCGATTCAGCCGTCTTCCCGGAAGGCTCCGCCTCGCGCGACCTCACCGCGACCTTTGTCAAGTCCTGGCTCGAGCAGCACCCCGAGGGCAAGGTCGTCTACCGCGATCTGGCCGCCTCCCCGCTGCCCCACCTGGACATCACCGCCGCGTCCGCGGGCGCGGGCAATGCCCTGCGTGCCGAACTGGCCGCCGAGCTGGCCGAGGCGGACGCGGTCCTCATAGGCGCGCCGATGTACAACTTCACGATTCCGTCGACCCTGAAGGCCTGGCTGGACCAGGTAATCATCGTCGGCCACAACGCGGGCCCGGAGAGCACGCTGGCGTCCACGCCGTTCACCATCGTGGCCAGCCGCGGCGGTTCGTACGCTCCCGGCACCCCGCGCGAGGAATTCGAGTTCGTCCAGACCTACCTGCAGAAGGTGCTGACCGGGATGTTCGGCGCGACCGACATCGACTTCATCGTCCCGGAGCTGACCCTCGCCCACTCCAAGCCGGAGATGGCAGAACTGGTCCCGCTCGCCGAGGCGTCCCGCGCCAAGGCCCAGGAGGAGGCCACCCAGAAGGCCAAGGCGCTCGCCGCCCGCCTCGCCGCCTGACCGACCGCGCGCCCTGCTGCCCGTCCCGGGCAGCAGGCACGGCACGGTGGGCACAACGAAGAACCCCCGCTCCGGAGAGATCCGGAGCGGGGGTTCTGTGGTGCGCGAGGGGGGAGTTGAACCCCCACGCCCTTGCGGGCACTGGAACCTGAATCCAGCGCGTCTGCCTATTCCGCCACCCGCGCATTGGGTGTGCCGTCCGGTCCCTCACCTGCTGGTGTGTGTCCCTGGCGACATCAGGAAGATTAGCACGGTGGCGAGGGTGGCTTCACATCCCTTTGTTCGCGCGACCCCCGGACGCCCCCGGGGCGACCCCGCAACGACCCCGGCAC
>NZ_LATD01000571.1 GCF_000981895.1 Streptomyces odonnellii
CGGCGTCGGTGGGCGTACGGACCACGCCCACCCCGAGCATCGTCAGCGGACGTCCCGCGGAGCCCTCGACGACGCCGACACCGCACCGGGTCAGTCCGGGGTCAATGCCCAGCACCCGCATCGTGCCCTCCCCTCGCTCCCACCCCGTGGTCGCCCCTGTGCCGCCACGGATGATCAGCGCTGCTCAGCACAGTAGCGGTCGGCACTGACAACGCGACGGGCCGGCGGAGTGGTGTTTCCGCCGGCCCGTTCGCTGAAGCCCTGTCAGGAGGCCGTGTCAGGCGTCCGGGAGGCCGTGTCAGGCGTCGACCTTCTCCATGACGTCGTCCGAGACATCGAAGTTGGCGAAGACGTTCTGGACGTCGTCGCTGTCCTCCAGCGCGTCGATCAGCTTGAAGATCTTGCGCGCGCCCTCCTCGTCCAGCTCGACCTGCATGGTCGGGACGAAGGTGGCCTCGGCGGAGTCGTAGTCCAGCCCGGCCTCCTGGAGCGAGGTGCGGACCGCCACCAGATCGGTGGCCTCGCTGAGGACCTCGAAGGACTCACCGAGGTCGTTGACCTCCTCGGCACCAGCGTCCAGGACGGCACCCAGCACATCGTCCTCGCCCAGTTCGCCCTTGGGGACGATCACAACGCCCTTGCGGTTGAAGAGGTACGAGACGGAGCCCGGGTCGGCCATGGAGCCGCCGTTACGGGTCATCGCGACGCGGACGTCGGAGGCGGCGCGGTTGCGGTTGTCGGTGAGGCACTCGATCAGGACGGCGACACCGTTCGGGCCGTATCCCTCGTACATGATCGTCTCGTAGTCGGCGCCACCGGCCTCGAGACCGGCTCCGCGCTTCACGGCCGAGTCGATGTTCTTGTTCGGCACGGAGCTCTTCTTCGCCTTCTGGATGGCGTCGAAGAGGGTCGGGTTGCCCTCGACGTCGGCGCCGCCCGTACGGGCCGCGACCTCGATGTTCTTGATCAGCTTCGCGAAGAGCTTGCCGCGCTTGGCGTCGATCACGGCCTTCTTGTGCTTCGTCGTAGCCCATTTAGAGTGGCCGGACATCTGCCTGTCTCCTTCGCGTAACCGGTTCTGCCTCTGTTCGGCAGAGATCCTACCGGGACGGACAAGCCCGCCCGTCACCCAGCCGCCGCCCCTCAAGGAGCGCTATCGCGCGCCCCTTCCGACGCGCCCCGGAGTCTCGGTGCGGACCATCTCGGTGAAAAGGCGGTGCAGCCGGTGGTCGCCCGTGAGCTCCGGGTGGAACGAGGTCGCCAGCGCGTTGCCCTGCCGTACGGCGACGACATGCCCTCCGTAGGAGGCGAGCACTTTCACCTCCGCGCCCACCGATTCCACCCAGGGCGCGCGGATGAAGACACCCTCGACGGGACCGCCCTCGACCCCGTCGACCTCCACGGCCGCCTCGAAGGACTCGTTCTGCCTGCCGAAGGCGTTCCTGCGGACGATCATGTCGATACCGCCGATGGTCTCCTGGCCCGAGCGGGGATCGAGGATCTTCTCGGCGAGCATGATCATCCCGGCGCAGGTGCCGTACACCGGCATCCCGTCCCGTACCCGGGCGCGCAGCGGGTCGAGCATTCCGAAGAGCGCGGCCAGCTTGGACATGGTGGTGGACTCGCCGCCCGGGATCACCAGGCCGTCGACCTCGGCGAGCTCCTCCGGGCGCCGGACGGTCCTGGCCTCGGCGTCCGCCGCGGCCAGGGCGCCCAGATGCTCCCGGACGTCGCCCTGGAGCGCCAGGACGCCGATCACAGGGGTGTGCGTGCTCATGGGTGGCGTTACCAGCCGCGCTTCGCGTAGTGCTCGGACTCCGGCAGGGTGTCGATGTTGATACCGACCATGGCCTCACCCAGATTCCGGGAGGCGTCCGCGATGATCTTGGGGTCGTCGTAGAAGGTGGTGGCCTTCACGATGGCGGCGGCGCGCTTGGCCGGGTCGCCCGACTTGAAGATGCCGGATCCGACGAAGACGCCCTCGGCGCCGAGCTGGCGCATCAGCGCCGCGTCCGCGGGGGTGGCGACACCGCCGGCGGAGAAGAGCACCACGGGCAGCTTGCCGAGCGCGGCGACCTCCTTGACGATCTCGTACGGGGCGCGCAGCTCCTTGGCGGCGGCGTACAGCTCGTTGTTGTCGAAGCCGCGGAGCCTGGCGATCTCGTTCTTGATCTGGCGCAGGTGGCGGACCGCCTCGACGACATTGCCGGTGCCAGCCTCGCCCTTGGAGCGGATCATGGCCGCGCCCTCGGCGATCCGGCGCAGCGCCTCGCCGAGGTTGGTGGCGCCGCAGACGAAGGGGGTGGTGAACGCCCACTTGTCGGAGTGGTTGACCTCGTCGGCGGGGGTCAGCACCTCGGACTCGTCGATGTAGTCCACGCCGAGGGACTGGAGGACCTGCGCCTCGACGAAGTGGCCGATCCGCGACTTGGCCATGACGGGGATCGAGACGGCCTCGATGATGCCCTCGATCATGTCCGGGTCGGACATCCGGGCGACGCCGCCGTCCTTGCGGATGTCGGCGGGGACCCGCTCCAGGGCCATCACGGCGACCGCGCCGGCGTCCTCGGCGATCTTCGCCTGGTCCGGGGTGACGACATCCATGATCACGCCGCCCTTGAGCTGCTCGGCCATACCGCGCTTGACGCGCGCGGTGCCGGTCTCGGCGGACTGAGGGGTGGTGGGGAGCGGGCTGGACACGAAGCGACCTCACTGGCTCACTGGCTGAAAAGGACGGGGAACTGCCGAATAAGGGAACGCCCCGGGTGCGGTCCACAGCAAGGGCCAATGAACAGGCGGTGGATCGTTCTCGACGCCGAGGGGCCGGGGCG
>NZ_LATD01000572.1 GCF_000981895.1 Streptomyces odonnellii
GCCGGCCCCAGGAACCCCACCCACCCCCTGCGGAACCAGCCGCTCCAGCAGCAGCGTCCCCGTCTCCTCGTCGTACCGCAGCAGCCGCACCGCGCCGTCCCCGCCCCACGCCCGCAGCGCCACCGGCTCCCCCACCGACTCGTCGTCGGGCTGCTGGAGCTTCAGCACCGCCGCCGTACCGTCCGCGCACTCCACCGGCAGCACCAGCGCGCACTTGCCGTACATCGCGGAACCCGTACGGCGCAGCTCCCACCGCTCCAGAAAATCCGCCGCCCGGCCCGGCAGCGCCACGATGAACGCCCGGCCGGCCTCACCCGAAAACCTCGACTGTGTTTCCGCCAGCTCCACCGGAATGTCGATCACGCTCACGATCCTACGACCGTGCGTGAATCGCCCCATGCGCCGCATTCCTCACGTGATCCGCCCACGGACCGACGCGGTCCGCCCATGGGCCGGCACAGTCCGCACCTGGATCACGAGCGCCCCCGGCACCCATCTCTGGCTGGCCGCCCTCTTCGTCACCACCATCGCGCTCCACCGCATGTCACCCGAATTCGAACGGGAATTCCTGCTCCAGCGCTCCACCAACATCCACGAACTGTCCACCGACCCCCTCCGCGTCCTGATCTCCAGCGCCTTCTGGACCGACGGCGGCACCTGGCTCCCGTACGCCGTCCTCTACACGCTCTTCCACGCCCCCGCCGAACACTGGCTCGGCACCCCGCGCTGGCTCATCGTCGCCGCGTTCGCGCACATCGGCGCCACCCTCATCAGCGAAGGCGTCCTCGGCTGGGCGATCCTGCACGGCCACGCCCCGCAGTCCGCCGCCCACACCCTCGACATCGGCGTCAGCTACGCGCTCGCCGGGATCGCCGGCGTCCTGACCTACCGGGTGCCGTTGCCCTGGCACCTGCCGTACCTCGCCGTCGTCCTCATCTACTACGGACTCCCGCTGATCGTGACCCCCACCTTCACCGACCTCGGACACGTCGCCGCGGTCCTCATCGGCCTGGCGTGCTACCCGCTGACGCGGGCCCGCGGACCCCGCCGATACCTGGACAAACGTACGAGCAGCGGTGTACGAACACCCACATGACCAGCGCGAACAACGACGAGCCGGACAGAGCGGACGACACCGCCGACGGACCGGACAGCGGCACTGTCACCGGCACCGGCACCGGCAGCAGTGCGAGCAGCGGCAGCGGTACGAGCAGGAGCAGTGGTACGGGCAGCAGCGGGAGCAGTACGAGCAGGAGCAGCGGTACGAGCAGCAGCGGGAGCAGTACGAGCAGGAGCAGCGGCAGCGACGGACCGGACGACGGTACGAGCGCCCGTACGGGAAGCACCGCCCCCGGCGACATCTCCTTCTGGTACGCCCAGGACGGCCTCCCCGCCCCGCGCCCGCCCCTCCCCGGCGACACCACCGCCGACACCTCCATCGTCGGCGGTGGTGTCGCCGGGGAGGGGCGGGCGCGGGG
>NZ_LATD01000573.1 GCF_000981895.1 Streptomyces odonnellii
TTGTGCGTTCGAGTCTTGACGGAGTGCGATGGATGTGGGAGCGGTGTTGACCGGGTCGCGGGAGCCTCGTGAGAGCGCTCCCACTCCGGGTGGGAGCGCTCTCTCACTCCGGCTCTCGCGGTCAGGCGTACGGGCGGGGCCGAGACAGGGGCTTGGGGCCGGAGTCAGGGCTGGGGCCGGGACGGGAGGTCGGTCACGAAGTCGGCCGCGAGGGTGTCGAGCAAGTCGTCGATCGAGGGCAACGCCCGCATCTCGTCGGCCAGTCGGCGCGCCCCGGCGCGGTACGACGGATCCGCGAGCACCGACTCGACGGCGGCACGGATACGCGGCACGTCGTCGGGCCCGATGACGGGCATCGTGTCCGGCGAGCCGCCACTGGGACCGACCATCAGCCCGGCACCCGCCTCACTCACCAGCCGGGCGTTGGCGGGCTGGTCGGCGAAGAACGGGATGACGACCAGCGGGAGACCGGCCGCCAGTGTGCCGAAGGTCGTACCCGAACCGCCGTGGCAGACCACGGCGTCCGCGCAGGCGAGGACATCGGCCTGCGGCACCCAGGCCTCGACATGGACATTCGGCGGGACCGGGCCGAGCGCGGACACATCGGTGGCGCGCCCCGCCGTGAGCAGTACGCGTACCGGCAGTCCGCCCACCGCCTCCAGTGCCGCACGGTAGGCCGCGGCGGCGACCGGCAGTCCGCCCGCGACGGTGCCGAGGGTGAGATAGACGAGCGGTTCCGCACTGCCGGCCCACCAGTCGGGCAGCGGGGCGCTCCGGGATACGGCGGCGGCCTCGCGGAACCGGCGGGTCAGGGCGTACGGCGAGGGGTCGACGGAGGCGGGGAAGCGGGTGAGATATGGGGAGGCGCGCAGCCGATCCACCAGTTCCGTGCCGTACGGCGCGAGCGCGGGCGCGGCCAGTTCGAGTGCGCCTGCCTCGATCCGCGCCGCCGAGATCGCCACCTGTGCGTGCGGGACGCCGACGCGCTCGGCGGCCACGGCCGAGGCGTACTCGCACGGCTCGCGCAGTACGAGCTCGGGCCGCCAGTCGCGGCACGCCTCCTCCAGCGCGGGCAGCATCGCCGCCGTACAGAGCCGCCCGAACAGTTCCCGGTCGATCAGGACCGCGGCTTCCTTCCTGGACACCTGTGAGAAGCGCTCCATGATCGCCGCGGTTTCGGCCGCGGGCGGCTCCCCGCCGATCCGGTACGGCTGCCCGCGCTCCGCGAGCCGCGCCTCCAGCTTGGGCGGCCCGACGACGAGCACCTCGTCCCCGCGCGCGACGCAGGCGTCGATGAACGGTACGAGCGGATTGAAGTGGCCGGATCCCTCGGTCGAGGCGAAGAGTACGCGCATGGAGCCGGACTCTAGGGCCTCTCGTTTGGATCTCGCTGTGCTCGCGGGCCGGCCGGGCCCAAACGAAAGCCCTGGCGCCGCGGGCGCGCCGGACCCGCTCGGCGGTTGAAGACCTGGCGCCGGACGGGATCTCCGAAACACGCCCTAGGCATGCATGGAGCCCAGGAGTGCGAGGGCGTCGGCGCTCGGAGTGCCCGGGGCCGCCGTGCCGACGAGCAGGTGCCGGCCGGGTGCGTGCTGGACGTCAAAGGTCTGGTAGGTGAGCGTGATCCGGCCGACGTCCGGGTGCTGGAAGACCTTGGTCTTGCGGCCGAGGCCACTCACCCGGTGCTCCCGCCACAGGGCCGCGAACTCCTCACTGCTGCCGAGGAGTTCGCGTACAAGCGCGGCGATCCCGGGATCGCCCCGGTCCTCCCCCGCCGCCAGCCGCAGCGCCTCCGCCGTGTCACGCGCGACGGTGGACCACTCGGCGAACAGCTCCCGGGCCGCCGGGTCGTGGAAGACGGAGCGGACCATGCCGCGCGGGTCCGCCAGCGGGGAGAGCAGGGCCTTGGCCAGGGCGTTCGAGGCGAGGACATCGAGGCAGCGGTTGACGACATAGGCGACCGCACCGGGAAACGCGTCCATGAGCCGCAGCAGCGCGGGGTCCACCTCGTCGGTACGGTCCTCGCCGGTACGGGCGGAGGGCGCCGGCTTCGGTACGAGGCCTGCCAGCCGGTAGGCATGCCACCGGGCGTCCGTGTCCAGGCACAGCGCCCGCGCGATGGCATCGACGACCGGGCCCGAGGGGCTCCGCTCGCGACCCTGTTCCAGGCGGGCGTAGTAGTCGGCGCTGACCCCCGCGAGTACGGCGACCTCCTCGCGCCGCAGCCCGGCCACCCGACGAGGGCCGGAACTGGGCAGTCCCACCTCGGCGGGGCTGAGCAGGGAGCGCCGCGCGCGCAGGAATTCCCCCAGTTCGGAACCGCTCATCCGGGAATCGTACGCCGCCGCTGCCGCACGGCCGGTCCCTGGCCGCCGACCCGGGACGTCGGCCCGGGGTCGTCGGCTCGGGGCCGTGGCAGGCGGGCGGCTCGTACCCGGCGCCCGCACCCAGCTCCCCTACTCAGGGCTCGTACCCGGCTTTCGCACTCAGTGCTCGTACCTCGGCCGGTCGCCGTTCCTGGGTGTGGCGCACCCAGGAAGCCTCGCCCTCCCCCTGCGGCGCGATCCGTCGCACGCTCGGAATCCACGGCGCGATCACCAGTGCGTACCGGTCACGCCCGTCACAGGCATCACAGACGTCACATCCATCACACCCACACCTGTTGCCCCTTTTTCCCGTTTTCCGAAGGATCCTCATGAACGCCCCGGCCGCCTCTCCGCTCCCCTCCCCCAGCAGCGCCGTCTCCCCCGGCAGCAAAGTCGTCCTGATCACCGGCGCGAGCAGCGGTATCGGCGAAGCTACGGCCCGGCGTCTGGCCGCCTCTGGCCATCGGGTGATGCTCGGCGCCCGCCGTACCGCCCGTATCGCCGCCGTCGCCGAGGACATCCGGGCCGACGGGGGCTCGGCCGCCCATCATGAACTGGATGTGACCAGCTTGGAGAGCACCCGGTGCTTCGCCCGGGCGGCGCGCGAGCGGTACGGACGGATCGACGTCCTGGTCAACAACGCGGGCGTCATGCCCCTGTCGACGGTGGACGCGCTGAAGGTCGACGAGTGGAACCGCATGATCGACGTCAATGTCCGCGGCGTGCTCCACGGCATCGCCGCGGTGCTCCCCCTGATGCGGGCCCAGGGCGCGGAACACGCAGGACACACAGGACATGCGGGACACATCGTGAACATCGCGTCCGTCTCCGGGCACCGCGTCGACCCCACCGCCGCCGTCTACAGCGCCACCAAGTTCGCGGTGCGCGCCATCTCCGAGGGGCTCCGCCAGGAGAGCCGCGATCTGCGGGTCACCGTGATCAGCCCCGGTCTGACCCGCAGCGAGCTGACCGGGGGCATCAGCGACTCCGCGGTGCGCGAGGCCGTCCAGGAGCAGATGGGCATCGCGATCCCCGCTTCGGCCATCGGCGCGGCGATCGACTACGTCATCGGCCAGCCCCTGGACGTCGATGTCAACGAAGTCGTCGTACGGCCCACCGCCCAGGGCTGAACCCGGCGCTGAACAACCGGCGAACTCCGGCCCGGGCCGACACGAACAATTCGGCCCGGGCGCCTGACGGTTGGGGACAACGGCTCGGCGGGTCCTTGCGCAATTGGCATGCCACGGACATGCTTTTCCCAGCGGAATCTACCCGCATAGATCCGGCTCCGTCCTGAACGCCCCCCAACCGCCGTCCCGCCGGAAGGCGGATCGGCATGCCTCCAGGAGGAACCCTTGAGCACGCGTTTCACCCGCCGCCACGCCACCGCCCTCGCCCTGTGTGCCGTCACCGTCGCCGCCCTCCAGGGCGTGGCCTCGCCGATGGCGGGCGCCTCGCAGCAAGCCCCGTCCGCCGCGGCGCCCGCGCAGGCCCCGGCCTCGGCGGTCGGCCTGGTCGAGGACCAGACCGCCCGTGCCCTCGCCACCTCGCTCACCGACCAGAGATGGGGAGCCCAGATACGCTCCGCGGCCCTCGCCTCGGAGCAGGTCGATCTCCGCGCGCTGACCGACCGGGCCACGGCCCGCGCCGGGCAGGCCCTCGCGCCCGCGGTCGCCCGGGGCGACCAGCGCATCGCCGAGGCCAAGGGGCTCGGCGCCGACACCGGTTCGCTGCTGCGCCTGCGCCTGGCCGCCGACTCCATGCGCGACGAGCTGGCCGCCGGAACGGCCCCGCTGGTCGCCGCCGCCGGCACCGACGACAGCGCGGAGACGATCACCGCGTACGACAGCCGTGGCCGCGCCCACACCCTGGACGCGAGCCGCACCCCGGACCGGCCCGTCTATGTCGTCGACATCGACGTCACCAAGGCCATGGCCGCGGGTCTGGGCGTTGTCGACAAGGAACTCACCAAGCGCGGCCTGACCTCCGCCGAGGCGCCGCAGGCACGGACGGAGGCGCGGACGCAGAACCGGGCCGCCGCCGCGGGCTTCTGGACCACCCGCGTCGACTCCGTCTATCTGTCCAACGACGAGGAGCCCTGGATCTCGGGCGACGCCGAGATCTTCTCGATCGTCAGCGGCTTCGGGTTCGACGGCAAGGTACGGGTCGACACGGTCACCATGCCGTACCTGGACAACGACGGCACGACCTACTACCCGAACCAGATCCTCGTCAACTGGTCGTCGTACAAGTACAACCTCGCCGACGTCGTGATGATGGAGGACGACGGCGACACCAACTACCAGGCGCTGGCCAAGGCCATCGCCGACATCCTGCTCACCATCACCGACCAGGGCGCCTACATCCCGCTGGTCAACGCCATCCTCGACGCCATTCCGACGTCGTGGTGGACCAACGACCCGGACTATGTGGACTCCTGGTACACCCTGGCCCAGAACTCCTCCGGCCGTCTCAACGGTGCCCGGGGCAACGGCTGGATGACGGTCAGCCCCTACTTCGTCCAGCAGTTCTGACGCACGGGCGCTGCTGACACCGCCGGGATCCCGTCCGGCCGGTCGACCGGTCCCCGGCTCGTACGGTCCAGCCGACCGTACGAGCCGGGGACCGGCGTTTTGACGGCTGCCCGCGCGACCGCTTCGACCGCACGACCACTTTCACAACGGTGGTGGCACAGCAATACTGTTCCACTGAACCGGGCTGCCGGAGTGAATCGGTCTGCCCAGATCACACCGGCCGGAAGCGGGGTGCGGACCATGGCCACCGAAATCGAACCCGAGAACCGGACCGGCGCGACAGGCCGGACCGGCCCCGGGACCGCGAGCGAAACCGGAACCGGGGCGGGTACCGGGTCCCGGGCCAAGCCGCCGACTCTCACCGTCGACGAGCTGGCCGCGCGGACCGGGGTCACCGTACGCACCATCCGGTTCTACAGCTCCCGCGGGCTGCTTCCGCCGCCGGTGATCGGGCCGCGCAGGGTGGGGCGCTACGGCCCCGAGCATCTCTCCAGGCTGGCGCTGATCGAGGAACTCCAGCAGCGGGGCATGACCCTCGCCGCGATCGAACGCTATCTGGAACGGCTGCCGCCCGGCCTCAGCCCGCGCGATCTCGCGATCCACCGTGCGCTGGTGGCGTCCTGGGCGCCGGACTCGCCGGAGGACGCGACCCGGGCGGAGCTGGAGCGCAGGGCCGGGCGGGCGCTGGCGGAGGACGACATCGACCGGCTCGCCGCGATGGGCGCCCTGGCCCGCGCCGACCGCCCGGACACCTACCGGCTGGACCCGGCGCTGCTGCGGCTCTGCGTCGAGCTGCTCGACGTACCGATCACACAGGAGACGATCCTCGCGGCCCGTACGGTCCTGCTGGAGCACACCCGTGAGGCGGCGCGCAAACTGACCCGGATGTTCCGGGACGAGGTGTCGCTCCCGTACGGCCCGGGCGCGGCCGATCCCGAGCAGCTCGCGGCGGTGAAATCGCTCTCCGCCCACATGGAACCCCTGGTGGTGCAGGCGCTGATCACGGCGTTCCAGCGGTCGCTGAAGGAGGAGCTGCGGACCGCGTTCCAGGAGCAGGAACAGGAGGAGTGACTACGCGTACGACCTCCGCGCGGCCCGCACGCACCTGACCGCAGCACCGCACCCGCAGCCGCACCCTCACCCGCACCCAAAGCCACGGTCAGGGCCCACGGTCGGGGCACTCGGGGCCCTCACGCGTCGCTGAACCTCTCCCCCTTCTCCGCCTTCGCGACCAGCAGCGCCGGTGGCTGGAACCGCTCTCCGTACCGCTCCGCCAGTTCGCGGGCGCGCGCCACAAAGCCGGGCAGGCCGCCTTCGTACCCATTGATGTACTGGAGCACACCGCCCGTCCACGCGGGGAAGCCGATGCCCATGATGGAGCCGATATTGGCGTCGGCGACCGAGGTGAGGACGCCCTCCTCCAGACAGCGCACGGAGTCCAGCGCCTCCGCGAAGAGCATCCGCTCCCGCGGATCGCGCAGCGGGTCGCCGGTGAGCGTGTGCGTGCCGTCCGCCGTGCCGAAATGCTCGCGCAGCCCCGGCCAGAGGCCGATACGCCGCCCGTCCTCGCCGTAGTCGTAGAAGCCCGCGCCGCCGCTGCGTCCCGTACGCCCGAACTCGTCCACCATCCGGTCGATCACCGCGTCCGCCGGGTGCCCGGCCCAGGTGCCGCCCGACTCCTCGACCGCGCGCCGCGTCTCGTCCCGGATCTTCCTGGGCAGGGTGAGCGTCAGCTCGTCCATCAGCGCGAGCACCTTGGCGGGATAGCCGGCCTGTGCCGCGGCCTGTTCGACCGAGGCCGCCTCGATGCCCTCGCCGACCATCGCGACACCTTCGTTGATGAACTGCCCGATCACCCGGGAGGTGAAGAAGCCGCGTGAGTCGTTGACGACGATCGGGGTCTTCTTGATCAGACGCACCAGGTCGAAGGCGCGGGCCAGGGCTTCGTCGCCGGTCCGCCCGCCCTTGATGATCTCGACCAGCGGCATCTTGTCGGCCGGTGAGAAGAAGTGCAGCCCGATGAAGTCGGCGGGCCGGGACACGCCCTCGGCGAGCAGGGTGATGGGCAGAGTGGAGGTGTTGGAGCAGAGCAGCGCGTCGGGCGCGACGATGTCCTGGATCTCCTGGAACACCTTGTGCTTGAGCGCCGGGTCCTCGAAGACCGCCTCGATCACCACATCGCAGCCGGTGAGATCGGCGGGGTCGGCGGTCGGGGTGATCCTGGCGAGTAGGGCGTCGCGCCGCGCCTCGGTCGTACGGCCCCGGGAGAGCGCCTTGGCGAGGGCCTTCTCCGCATACGCCTTGCCCTTGTCGGCGGCGTCCTGCGACACGTCCTTCAGGACGACGTCGAGACCGGCACGCGCGCAGGAGTACGCGATACCCGCGCCCATCATCCCGGCGCCGAGGACCGCGACCCTGCGGGCCTCGCGCCGCGGAATGCCCTGGGGACGGCTCGCTCCCGAGTTGACGGCCTGGAGGTCGAAGAAGAACGCCTGGATCATGTTCTTGGCGGTCTGCCCGGTGACCAGCTCGGTGAAGTAGCGCGCCTCGACGGTCTGCGCGGTCTCGAAGTCGACCTGGGAGCCCTCGACGGCCGCCGCGAGGATATTGCGCGGAGCGGGGAAGGGCGCTCCGCCGAGCTGCTTCTTCAGATTGGCGGGGAAGGCGGGCAGGTTGGCGGCGAGGCGCGGGCTGGACGGCGTACCGCCCGGGATCCGGTAGCCCTTGATGTCCCAGGGCTGCCACGATTCGGGGTGGGCGTCGATGTACGCGCGGGCTGCCGCCAGCATCTCGTCGGTGGTGGCGGCGACTTCATGGACGAGCCCGGCCTCCAGCGCGTGGGCCGGGGAGTACTGGGTGCCCTGGAGGAGGACCTTGAGCAGGGCGTCCGCGATGCCGAGGAGCCGTACCGTACGGGTCACTCCGCCGGCCGCGGGCAGCAGTCCGAGCGTGACCTCGGGCAGACCGATCTTGGATCCGGGCGCATCCAGGGCGATCCGGTGGTGGCAGGCGAGGGCGATCTCGTAACCGCCGCCCAGTGCGGCCCCGTTGATGGCGGCGACGACGGGTTTGCCGAGGGTTTCGAGGCGCCGCAGGGCGTGCTTGACGGCCATTCCGCTCTCGAAGACCCGCTGGGCGTCCGCCGGGCCGACCTTGATCATGTCCTTGAGGTCGCCGCCCGCGAAGAAGGTCTTCTTGGCTGAGGTGACGATGATGCCCCGGATTCCGTCCTTCTCGGCCTCCGCGCGCGCCGCGATCGCCGCGAGGGAGTGCCGGAAGGTCTCGTTCATGGTGTTGGCGGACTGGCGGGGGTCGTCCAGGACGAGGGTGACGACGCCCGACGCGTCCTGTTCCCAGCGAATGGCCGAGGACGCCGGGGTGGTGGACTCGCTCATGCTGCTGCTCCGTAATCCGTGACGGGGGACGGCGGGCGAAGGAATGTGGCGAGCGGGCCGGTCGGGGA
>NZ_LATD01000574.1 GCF_000981895.1 Streptomyces odonnellii
GTCGGCCTCGACACCCACGCCAGCGCGGTGGCCCGGGCCGGGGCGGGGGCGGATGCCGAGGCGGGCTCCGTACCGGCAGCGCTCTCCGTACCGGCAGCCGTCCCCGTACCGGAAGCCGTCCCCGCACCGGCAGCCGTCCCCGTACCGAAGTCGTACCCCTCGTCGCGCAGTCGGCGCAGCAGGGCCACCGCGCTGGCGGGGGTGTCGAGGCCGACCGCGTTCCCGATGCGGGAGTGCTTGGTCGGGTACGCCGAGAGCACCAGCGCGATGCGCTTCTCGGCGTTCGGGCGGTAGCGCAGCCGGCCGTGGCGTACGGCGATCCCGGCCACCCGCGCGGCCCGTTCGGCGTCGGCGACGTACACCGGGAGCCCCTCGGGGTCCAGCTCCTTGAACGAGAACGGGACGGTGATGAGCCGGCCGTCGAACTCCGGTACCGCCACCTGCGACGCCGCGTCCAGCGGCGACAGCCCCTCGTCGGAGGCCTCCCAGTCGGCACGGCTGCTGGTGAGGCAGAGGGCCTGGAGGATCGGTACGTCGAGCGCGGCCAGGGCTCCGGCGTCCCAGGCCTCGTCGTCGCCGCCGGCCGAGGCCTCGGCGGGCCGGGTGCCGCCCGCGGCGAGCACGGTGGTGATGATCGCGTCGACCCCGCTCAGCGCCTCCAGCAGCTCGGGCTCGGGGGCGCGCAGGGACGATACGAAGATGGGGGCGGCGCGGCCGTCGGCGGCCTCGATGGCCTCGCACAGGGCGTCCACGAAGGCGGTGTTGCCGCTGAGGTGGTGGGCGCGGTAGTAGAGGACCGCGACGAGCGGCCGGTCCGCGCCCAGGCTGCCTGCGGTGACGCGCCGCTCGACCCGGCCCCAGGTGGGCGCGGCGGCGGGGGGCTCGAAGCCGTGACCGGTCAGCAGGACCGTGTCGGAGAGGAAGCGCGCGAGCTGCTCCAAATTGGCGGGACCGCCGTGGGCGAGGTACGCGTGGGCCTCGGCGGCGATACCGATGGGGACGGTCGAGGCCTCCATGAGCTGCGCGTCCGGGGCCTGTTCACCGGTGAGTACGACGACGGGGGGACAGGCGGGAACGCCGCGCAGGGCGTCGGCGAGGGGGTCCACGTTGCTGGACGAGGGG
>NZ_LATD01000575.1 GCF_000981895.1 Streptomyces odonnellii
GCGGGGGACTTCGCGGGAGCCTTGGGGGACGCTGAGGTCCCGGGTGATGCGGAGGGGCCCGGCGCCGGGGACTCCGGGGAGGCGGAGGGTGCCGGGGACTTCGACGGCGCGGGCGAGTCGGCGGGCGCGCCCGGCACGGCGGCACCCGGCACGGGGGCGCCCGGCAGGCCGGCGGCCCGCACCGCCGGATCGTTTCTGGAATCCGCGACGGCCGGTGCGGGCGCGGGCGAAAGGACCAGCAAACCGGTGGCGAAGGCCACAGTCGCGGAGAACGCGGAGCGCGTCACGGATCTGGTGATCATTCAGCCACCGTAGAAACGGACCGGGCCCCGCGCATCGCACGTGAGCCGACCGGACGTATCCACCGCCTCCGCCCGTCGGGGCGCGGCAGTACGGACACGACGGCCCCGAGGGAGGCGTGTCGCGCGCACGGGTGACGGCGGACGACCGGTGTCGACGGGGGCGTTCACCGACCGCCGGGCACCCGATCGGGTGATTTTTCGTCCTGCCTCCCGTCCTGGCTTCCGTTTTGCGCCCCGCCCGGCATGCGATCAGGCATTCCGTCCGGCATTCCGTCCGGCTTTCCGACCTGCTGTGGATCCGGGTCCCGGTCCGGCATGGGCTCGGTGCCGAGCACGTCGAGAAGCCGGAGCTTGTCGGCGGCGTCGGTGCCGGGTGCGGCTGAATAGGCCGAGATACGGAGGTCACAGCCCGGCACGGTAAGGGTGTCGCAGTCCAGTGTCAGCGGCCCCACATCGGGATGGTGGACGGTCCTGATACCTGTGTCGTGAAAGCCGACGATATGGGAGTTCCACAGGCCCACGAACCGGTTGCTCACCCGCCGCAGCTCCCCGATCAGGAACCGCAGCCGTACATCCGTGGGGTAATGAACCGTCGCGGCTCTGAGATCGGCGACCAGCGCCGCCTCGTACCGCGCCTCCTGCTCCACGGTCTGGGTGATCCTGGTGGGCAGGCCGGTGAAGTGCCGCCAGACGGCGTTGCGGTCGCGTCCGGGCAGCCCTGAAGGATCCCCGACCAGCGCGGCCCACAGCGGATTCCAGGTGATCAGGTTCCAGGCGGCGTCATGCACCCCGACCGGGGTCCCGGCGAGCCGGCCGAGCAGCCGCCGCACGGTGGGCGGTACCCGGTCGGGGACCCGGCCCAGCGCGGGCGGGGACTGTCCCGCCAGCAGGAACAGATGTCTGCGTTCATCTTCGGACAGCCGCAGGGCGCGCGCCAGCGATGTGAGGACCTGTACGGAGGGTGAGGTCGCCCGGCCCTCCTCCAGCCTCACGATGTAGTCCACGGACAGTCCGGTGAGCTGAGCCAGTTCCTCGCGCCCCAGTCCGCCCGGCTCACGGGTCCCCGCCGTGGGTAGTCCGGCCTCGGCCGGTGCGATCCGGTCACGCCAGCGGTGCAGGGCCGTGCCCAGCTCTCCGTGTCGGGTCATGGGGTCAGTATCGGCGCGTACCGCGGCCCTCGCCTGATATTGCCGGTGCCCCCTGTCCCCCACACACACCTGCGACGGTGCCCGCCGAGCGGCCCTGAAC
>NZ_LATD01000576.1 GCF_000981895.1 Streptomyces odonnellii
GGCCGGAGAAGGGGCCGGGGGGACGGGGACATCGCCTCCCGCCACCGCGACCGGCGCGAAGGCCACGCCGAGCAGGGCGGATACGGCGAGCGCCGCCGCACAGCGGCGAACGGTGGTCATGACGTGCCCCTCCTGCGGGAGCCGGCGCGGGCACACCACCGCCCTTTCCGGCGGGGTCGGCCCGCGCCGTGGCGGGCCGTTCACCCCTGCCGGTCGTGGCACTGGGCACCGGACTCCGGCTCCGTAATCCTCGACGATGCCGGCCACCGGCGGTTGCCGGTGGCACGAGCCGGTCACGACCGCGTACGGGGCGTTCCGGCTGCGCCACCGGGCGGAGGCGGCTCACGGTTGCGGGTCAGCGCCGGTTTCGCACCGGCTTTCCCCCGTACGGGCATGATGACGACCCGTCCACTCTATCGGCCGCGTACGACGCTCGGGCGCCAGGACCGCCAGGACGCCGGGACTGCCAGGACCGCCGGGATTGCCGGGGGTACGGGCTGGCGCATCCCGTACCCCCCGACCCGAACCGCCGGGCGAATCCGACATCTCCGTAACCAGCGCGCCATGTCGTCCGACGGGCGGGTTAATTCCGGCGAACAGTCGGGAAACACTTGCCCGTTGCGGCGTGGCCCCTCTTGTTGGCAGTGTGTCTACGCGCGTATCTTGAGCCGGCTTTCTGACTTCTCGTACCACTCCTTCACATCATTTCCGCCATACCGTCATGGCTTTGACAGCACCCCCCGCGCGAGCTTGCACCCGACATAACCCGTAGCAGAAAGAGCCCATCGTGCCCCAGTCCATACCCCCGGCCCTGCGCGGTCGGCGCGCCCGTCGCATCGCCCTGGCGCTTCCCGTCGGCCTCGTCGGAACGCTTATCGCGCTCCCGTTCACCGCGCAGGCGGCCCCGTCGGCCGACGCCGTGATCTCCGAGGTCTACGGCGGCGGCGGTAACTCCGGCGCCTCCCTCACCAATGACTTCATCGAGCTGGGCAACGCCGGCAGCGGGTCCTTCGACCTCACCGGCTGGTCCGTCCAGTACCTGCCCGGTGCGCCGACCGCCAGCTCCAAGTGGCAGGCCACCCCGCTGTCCGGCGTCATCCCGGCGGGCGGCAGCTACCTCGTGGAGGAGAGCAAGGGCACCGGCGGCGACACCGCGCTGCCCACCCCCGACGCGAGCGGCTCCATCGCGATGTCCGCGACCACCGGCACGGTCGCGCTCGTCCACTCCACCACCCCGCTGACCTGCCTCAACGCCGCCGACTGCGCGGCCGACGGCAGCATCAAGGACCTGGTGGGCTTCGGCACCGCGGCGGTCCGCGAGACCTCGCCGGTCCCCGGCGCGAGCAACACCGCCTCGGTCTCCCGCAACGCGGCCCTCGCCGACACCGACAACAACGGCGCCGACCTGACGGCCGGCGCGCCCACGCCGCGCAACGCCGCGGGCGGTGGCAGCGGTCCTGGCGACCCGGGCGACCCCGGTGACCCGTCGCCGTCGCCGAGCCCCAGCACCTCGGAGCCGACGCCCGACCCGACCCCGGGCCCGCTGCGGATCCACGACATCCAGGGCAACACCCGGATCTCCCCGCACAACGGCGAGGCCGTCACCAATGTCCCCGGTGTGGTCACCGGCGTACGCTCCACCGGCTCCTCGCGCGGCTTCTGGATCCAGGACCCCAGCCCGGACAACGACCCGGTCACCAGCGAGGGCGTCTTCGTCTTCACCGGCTCGACCACCCCGCAGGTCAAAGTCGGCGACTCGGTGCTGGTCTCCGCGAAGGTCGCCGAGTACTACCCGGGCGGCGCCTCCTCCGGCGCGCAGTCCCTCACCGAGCTGAGCGGCCCGACCACGGTCGTGCTGTCCTCCGGCAACGCGGTGCCCTCGGTCGAGCTGGTCAGCTCCAAGACGCTGCCCAGGGAGTACGCCCCGAGCGCCGGCAGCGAGAGCATCGACTCGCTGACCCTCCAGCCCTCGGTGTACGCCATGGACTGGCTGGAGAGCCGTGAGGGCATGGTCATCCAGGTCGGCGACAGCCGGGTGGTGGGTGCCTCCAACTCGTACGGCGAGACCTGGATCACCACTCACCCCACCAAGAACCCGACCCCGCGCGGCGGTGTGATCTACACCGACTACGACGACCCGAACCCGGGCCGCCTGCTGGTCACCGCGCTGACCGCCGACAAGCCGGCGGCCAATGTGGGCGACACCCTCAAGGGCGCGACCGGTCCGGTCGACTACGGCACGTACGGCGGCTACAGCATCCAGGCGACCGCTCTCGGCGCGGTCACCAAGGGCGGCATCGAGCCGGAGGTCGCGGAGAAGGGCGACGCCGACGAGCTGTCGGTCGGCACGTACAACGTCGAGAACCTCGACCCGACGGACCCGCAGGAGAAGTTCGACCGGCTGGCCCAGGGCATCGTCAAGAACCTCGCCTCGCCCGACATCGTGAGCCTGGAGGAGATCCAGGACAACAACGGCGCGAAGAACGACGGTACGGTCGCGGCCGACCAGACCCTCGCCAAGTTCATCCAGGCCATCAAGGCGGCGGGCGGCCCGGCGTACGAGTGGCGCTCGATCGACCCGCAGGACGGCACCGACGGCGGTGAGCCGGGCGGCAACATCCGTACCTCCTTCCTCTACAACCCGCTGCGTGTCACCTTCGTGGACCGCCCGGGCGGCGACGCCACGACCGGCGTCGAGGTCGTCACCTCCGGCGACCGGAAGGACCAGGACGTCACGCTGTCCGTCTCCCCGGGCCGGATCAACCCGGGCTCGGACGCCTGGCGCAGCAGCCGCAAGCCGCTGGTCGGCGAGTTCTGGTTCCGCGGTTCGCAGGTCTTCGTGATCGGCAACCACTTCAACTCGAAGGGCGGGGACCAGCCGGTCCACGGCCGCTTCCAGCCTCCGGTCCTCAGCTCCGAGACCCAGCGCCTGGCCCAGGCCCGTGAGGTAAACGCCTTTGTCTCCGACCTGGTCGACAAGGACAAGAACGCCAAGGTCGTGGTCCTGGGTGACATCAACGACTACCAGTTCTCGGCGCCGCTGGACGTCCTGACGGGCAAGGTCCTCAAGGACCTGATCAACACGCTCCCGAAGAACGAGCGTTACAGCTACGTCTACGACGGCAACTCGCAGACCCTGGACCACATCCTGGTCAGCAAGGGCATCAAGAACCCCGAGTACGACGTGGTCCACATCAACGCGGAGTTCGCCGACCAGGCGAGCGACCACGACCCGCAGGTGGTCCGCTTCAAGTAAGCGCCCCTGAGGGCATTTCCTGACAGACGTGGCGTGTACGCGGCTCCCTCCCGGGACCGCGTACACGCCACAGTCATGCCCGGTCTCCGCTGCAACGCGTGCGATCATCCGGAGTCAGGTTTGTCGGGGTTCATTTCGTCTGCGATGAACGAGGATGCGGGCGGCGGGGTATTACGTCGTACATACGAACGCCGAGTCTCAGGGAGGCGCGTGTGAAGCGCTGGTATGTCGTGAGGTGGCTGACCGGGGTGGGCGTCATGGGCGCTGTGATGGTCGGATGCGGCACTGCCTCCGGCGGCACGTCGCAAAGCGACCCGAAGTCGGCAGTACCATCGGCGCCGCCCTCCGCGGTGAGCGACGACCCGACTCTCTCGGTGGCGGCGGACGAGGTGGACGGGATTGTCCGTTCCCGTTACGAGGACTGGTACGCGAGTACCGTGCTCGATCACCGGGGCGGCGTGATGACCGTTTACCGGAAGCCGGGAAGCGACTTGGACGCGGCCGTTCGCTCCCGGGTGTCCGGAGTGAAGCTGGTGTTCAAGGACGCGGCCTTGTCCGAGAAGACCATGCTGGCCCTCGTCCGGGAGATCCTCGCGGACACCGAGTACTGGCGGGAGCGGGACATCGTCATCACCGGGGGCGGACCGCTGAGCGATGGCTCAGGGGTCGGAATGACGACGCGAGCGGGTACGGAGGCGGAAGCGACGCGGCTGTCGAAACACTACGACAGCCGCGTCGTGGTGGAGCGCGGGACCGCTGTCGCGGGCCCCGGGGAGCGTTTCACACCGTCGGCCCAGGGCCTGGAGCGGGCCGGGAGCCGGGCCGGCGTGTCAGAAGTGGACGCCGAGATTACCGGCGGCCACAGTGACGTCCGGATACCACCAACGCCAGGAGCAGTCCCGGCCGTTGCCGTTGGGGACGCCGGGGCAGTCGATTATCTGTGAGCCGTCGTAGGCGCTTATGACGCCGCGTGCCACACCCGCACCGGAGCTGGAAATGGTGTAGACAGGGCCGCCGCTGTCGCCGTTGCCGATTCCGGAGGCCCTGTTGAAGGCTTCGACGCGGACCATGTTGGTCACAGTGCCGAAGCCGCCGATGTTGACGGTCTGGTTGACGGCGACGATGTCGTAGCCGCAGATGCTGCCGGAGTACGCGCCGCCCTGACAGATCGTGTCGCCGACACGGCTGCTGGAGCCGCTGGTGACGGAACGGCCGGAGTTCGTGTCGCCGTCCGCGATGGACGGACCCTCGTAGACGGAACCGCCGATGTCACCGAGGACGAGTTCGGCGTCGCGGCCGGGGTCCTTCCCGGACAGCACGGTGCCGATGGTGTTGCCGGTGCCCGTGCGCCACGTGGTGCCGCCGCAGTGCGCGGCCGTGAGAATGTAGCGGGCGGCGCCGTTGTTGCCCGCGACGCCGAACCCGGTGGTGCAGGAGCCCTGGAAGGTCCCGGAGCCGTTGTACATCTCGGCATACGCGCCACCCCAGTAAGGGGTCGTGTCCGCGAGCCGGCTGGCCTGGCGGGGGGCCACGCCGTAGGTGATGTCCAGGTCCACACTCTCGGTGAGGGCGGCATCGAGGCCGGCCCGGGAGCGGCTGGTCAGTTCGCTGTCGGTGTCGACCGCGACCTCGATGCCGTTTCCATCGGAGCGGGGCCCGACGGAGGTGATCGTCGCACCGTTGACGGAGCCCAGAGCGGCCAAGCGGTCGCTCTCGTTGAGGAGTTGCTTCAGGGTGTACTTCGCCTTGCGGGTCTCAACGGTGATTCCGGAGCGCTCGATCCGCTCGACGGCCTTGGAGACTTGTTGCGGAAGGTCTCCGTGCCAGTAGAGGGTGACGGTATTGGCGGCTGTGTCGATCCGGTCACCGGCAAAGCCGGAATCGCCGAGCGAGTCGGTGACCGCCTGGATCCGGTCGGCGGCTTCGTTCAACCGCTCCTGGACGGCAAATCGCGCCTCTTGTCCGGCCGGCGTGCCTCCGATGACGTCCGCGTTGGGTGTCGCGTCGAGCAGCAGCCTCTTCGACGCGGGGGCTTTCTGCTCCGCGGGCTCCGCCGTCGCGGGCACCGCCGAGGCGAGTAACGCCAGTGCCGCGCAGCCGACGGCCCAGCCACCGAGTCTGAGCCGCTGTATTGTCGAGGTGAATGGCACGTTTGTTCTCCTTCGAGATGTAACGTTTCTTCAGTCGACGTTCATGTTTCGCGCGCATCAGCATCGGTCGGGTGCCACAGAAACGTCAATGGTGCCGTGCGGTCACAGCACTCCCGGGCCGGCACGTCGCGTCGTTCCGCTGCGGCCCCGCGTGGCTGATCAGGCGGCAGGCTGTCTGGATGTCCGTTTTGACTTGGGCCATCGAGGCGCGGCCCGACAGCCAGGTGATCAGCGTCGCGTGCCAGGTGTGTTCGATGACGCGGATCGCGGAGAGCTGCTCGGGGGTGGGGGGTGTGCGGTGCGGGGG
>NZ_LATD01000577.1 GCF_000981895.1 Streptomyces odonnellii
GGTACGCCCACCGGCGGCCCCGGCCACCCCCGAAGCGGATCCCCGGGCTCCCTTCGTGGTCCGGATCAGAGCCGGATGCGGGAGACTGGGCGTTTGGCATACGGACATACGGAAAGGGCGCGGCTGTGAATGGACCCCTCATCGTCCAGAGCGACAAGACATTGCTGCTCGAAGTCGACCACGAGCAGGCGGGGGCCTGCCGTCGCGCCATCGCGCCGTTCGCCGAGCTGGAGCGGGCCCCCGAGCACATCCACACCTACCGGCTGACGCCGCTCGGGCTCTGGAACGCCCGGGCGGCCGGGCATGACGCCGAGCAGGTCGTGGACGCGCTGGTGGAGTTCTCGCGGTATCCCGTACCGCACGCCCTGCTCGTCGACGTCGCCGAGACGATGGCCCGCTACGGCCGGCTCGTGCTCTCCAAGCACCCCACCCACGGTCTGGTGCTGACCTCCACGGACCGTCCGGTGCTGGAGGAGATCCTCCGTTCCAAGAAGATCCAGCCGCTGGTCGGCGCCCGGATCGATCCGGACACCGTCGCCGTGCACCCCTCCGAGCGCGGCCAGATCAAGCAGACGCTGCTCAAGCTGGGCTGGCCGGCCGAGGATCATGCCGGTTACGTCGACGGCGAGGCGCACGCCATCGAGCTGGACGAGACAGGCTGGGCGCTGCGCCCGTACCAGAAGCAGGCCGTCGAGGGCTTCTGGCACGGCGGCTCCGGCGTGGTCGTCCTGCCCTGCGGAGCCGGAAAGACCCTGGTCGGCGCGGGTGCGATGGCGCAGGCCAAGGCCACGACCCTGATCCTGGTCACCAACACCGTCTCCGCCCGCCAGTGGAAGCACGAGCTGGTGAAGCGCACCTCGCTGACCGAGGACGAGATCGGCGAGTACAGCGGTACGAGGAAGGAGATCCGCCCCGTCACCATCGCCACGTACCAGGTGCTCACGACCCGTCGCAAGGGCATCTATCCGCACCTGGAGCTGTTCGACTCCCGCGACTGGGGTCTGATCGTGTACGACGAGGTGCATCTGCTGCCCGCGCCGGTCTTCAAGTTCACCGCCGATCTCCAGGCCCGCCGCCGTCTCGGGCTGACCGCCACGCTCGTACGGGAGGACGGCCGCGAGTCCGACGTCTTCTCGCTCATCGGGCCCAAGCGGTTCGACGCGCCGTGGAAGGAGATCGAGGCGCAGGGGTACATCGCCCCGGCCGACTGCGTCGAGGTACGGGTCAACCTCACCGACAGCGAGCGCCTCGCGTACGCGACCGCCGAGACGGAGGAGAAGTACCGGTACTGCGCGACGACCCCGACGAAGCGGCGGGTGACGGAGGCGCTGGTACGGAAGCACATGGGCGAGCAGACGCTGGTCATCGGCCAGTACATCGACCAGCTCGACGAACTGGGCGAGCATCTCGGCGCGCCGGTCATCAAGGGCGAGACCAGCAACGCGCAGCGGGAGCTGCTGTTCGAGGCGTTCCGGCAGGGCGAGATCTCGGTGCTGGTCGTGTCGAAGGTCGCGAACTTCTCGATCGACCTGCCGGAGGCGACGGTCGCGATCCAGGTCTCCGGCACGTTCGGCTCCCGCCAGGAGGAGGCGCAGCGGCTGGGCCGGGTGCTGCGGCCCAAGGCGGACGGGCACGAGGCGCGCTTCTACTCGGTCGTCGCGCGCGACACGATCGACCAGGACTTCGCGGCGCACCGGCAGCGCTTCCTGGCGGAGCAGGGATACGCGTACCGGATCGTGGACGCGGACGAACTGCTGGCGGGGGACGAAAGGGCCGGGGACTGAAAGGGCTGGGGGACTG
>NZ_LATD01000578.1 GCF_000981895.1 Streptomyces odonnellii
GGGTTCCCCGCCCCCTCCCTCACCTTCCTCGACCCGTCCGCGCTCCCCTCCCTGCTGGCGCCCGCGGTCGCGGTGGCCGCGCTCGCCGCCCTGGAATCGCTGCTGTCCGCCCAGGTCGCAGACGGCATGACGGTCGGGGAGAAGCACGACCCCGACCGGGAACTGTTCGGGCAGGGCCTGGCCAACATCGCCGCGCCGCTGTTCGGCGGCGTACCTGCGACCGGCGCGATCGCCCGTACGGCGGTCAATGTCCGTACGGGCGCCTCCTCCCGGCTCGCCGCGCTCACCCACGCCGTGGTGCTGGCGGTGATCGTCTTCGCCGCCGCCCCGCTGGTCTCCAGGATTCCGCTCGCTGCGCTGGCCGGTGTGCTGATCGCCACCGCGATCCGGATGGTCGAGGTCGGCTCGCTGCGGGCGATGGCCAGGGCCACCCGCTCGGACGCCGTCGTCCTGGTGCTCACCGCCGCCGCGACACTCGCCCCGGACCTGGTGTACGCGGTGATCACCGGCCTGGCCGTCGCCGGAGCCCTGGCACTGCGGGCGGTCGCGAAGCACGCCCGGATGGACCAGGTGGACTTCCGCGCCGATCTGCCCGGCGAGCACAGCGACGAGGAACACGCCCTGCTGGCCGAGCACATCGTCGCCTACCGCATCGACGGACCGCTGTTCTTCGCCGGCGCCCACCGCTTCCTGCTGGGACTCTCCGAGGCCGCCGACGTCCGGGTGGTGATCCTGCGGATGTCCCGGGTGACCACGATGGACGCCACCGGCGCGCTCGTCCTCAAGGACGCCGTCCACAAGCTGAACCGGCGCGGTATCGCGGTGATGACCTCCGGGATCCGCCCCGGCCAGCGCCGGGCCCTGGACTCGGTCGGCGCGCTGGACCTGCTGCGGCAGGAGGGCCGGGAGTACGCCACGACCCCGGAGGCCATCGCCGGAGCCCGGGCCCATCTGCGCGCCGCCGGCCTCCTGCCCTCGCACCAGCCCGAGGGAGCGTTCCGCAAGACGCCCTAGGGCGTGTCTTCAAAGTCCCGTCTGCCCGGCGACGCCTGGCACGCACGCTCGCCGCGTTGTCGGGATCATCCAAGTACGTCCAGTACGAGGATGACCCTCCGCCTTGCGATCGCACGCACCAGACGCCGCCGGGCCCGCCCTTCGGGCGGAC
>NZ_LATD01000579.1 GCF_000981895.1 Streptomyces odonnellii
GGGTGTGGGGGAGTTGATGGCTACTCGGCGGGCGTAGCGGGTGTGCGGGTAGTAGTCCCACGTCGCGTGGTGCTGAACGCAGCGGTTGTCCCAGAGGACCAGGGTGTTGGGGGTCCAGCGGACGCGGCAGTGGAGGAGGGGGGTCGTGGCGATGTAGTCGTACAGGGTCTTGAGGATCGCCTCGCTCTCGCCGCGGGAGAGCTGGGGGATGTGCGAGGTGTAGGCGCCGTTCACGTACAGGAGTTGGCGGCCGGTGTCGGGGTGGCGGACCACCACCGGGTGCTCGGTCTTCGGTATGTCCAGCCCGGGCGGCGGGGTGTGGCCGCGCCAGGCCAGGAGGCCGTCGTGGACGGCGGTGAGGCCGTCCAGGAAGGTCCTCATGGGCGGGGAGAGCATTTCGTACGCCAGGTGCATATTGGCGAACAGGGTGTCGCCGCCGCTGCCGATCTCGGGGGTGCGGGTGACATAGAGCATGGAGCCCAGGGACGGCAGGGCGTCGGCGGTGCCGTCGGCGTGCCAGCCGTTGCCGGCCACGACCCGTGAGTTCCTGTTCGCGCTGACTTCCAGGATGTACGGGTCGGAGTCCGGCGGGGGCGGCGTCACGGGGTGCAGTTCGCCGAAGAGACCGGCGAAGCGCTTGTGGTCCTCGTCGGTCAGGTCCTGGTCGCGGAACACCAGCACGTGGTGGGTCAGGAACGCGCGCCGCACGTCGTCCGTCTCGGCCGGGGTCAGTTCCTTCGAGAGGTCCAGGTCGAACACCTCCGCGCCGAGCAGCGGGGTCAGCGGCTCGACCACGATGCTGTCGTAGACCTCCTGCGGCCTGGTGGTGACGCGTTCGATGGCGTCCAGAGCGAACTGTTCCATGGTGTCCAGATGTCCTCTCGGATGAGCGGGGCGTACGAGGTGGGGGCGTACGAGGCGTGGGTGTACGGGGCGGTACCGGGGCATGCGGGGCGGTGCTGATGCGGACGTTCCGTGCGGGGAGGCATCGGTGGTCTTGGCGGGTCGGTCGGCGATGGCGACTGCGATTGCGATGGGTCAGTCGGCGGCGGGGGACTGCCGGGACGTCGCCGCGTTGATGGCGTCGGCCACGTCCTTGACGTACGGCGGTTGCACCAGGCCGTAGTGCGTGGTCTCGACGACATGCCCCTCCACGGGTTCGGGCAGCCGGGTACGCCACGCTCTGAGCTGGGCTTCCGGCGGTTCGGGGGCCGGCAGGCCGGACACGGGACGGGCCGCGAGCCACAGGGTGCTGGGGGTACGGGTCAGCCGGGGCGGCCGGTGGTCGCGCATGCCCGCCAGATTGGCCCGGCAGCACTGGGCGAGGCGCTTGGCGTACGTCTGCGGGCCCTCGCCCAGCGGATCGCCGGAGGCGCTCTGGCTCAGCTCGCGTGCGAATACCTCCTGGAGCTGCCGCTCGTCGTAGCCGCCGAGCCGCGGCCCCGCGTCCGGGGGTGGCGGGTCGAGCAGATACAGCGCGTCCGCCGGCCGCCCGGCGGCTTCCGCCTCGGCCGCCATCGCCTGCGCGACCCACGCGCCGAAGGACCAGCCCGCGAGCCGCCAGCGCCAAGTCCCGTGCGGGAAGCGCGCTTGGAGGGCGGCGTGGTAGTGGCGGGCGCGTTCGGTGAGTGTCCAGGCCGGACGATCCGTACCGCCTGGGCCCGTGTCGTCGAGCGCGGTGTCGCCCGGCCCCGGGTGGCCGGGGCCGGAGCCGAAGCGGGCGGGGTCGGTGCCGGGGTGAGCGGCGGGGGCGGTGTGCCGTAGCGCCGGATCGGCGATCAGACAGACGGTCGTGCCGGGGTCGAGGGCCGAGACCAGCGCCCGGTACGCCTGGATGTCACCGCCGACCGGGTGGACCAGGCACACGAGATCGTGTCCCGTGCCGGTTTGCCAGATGTCCAGGGGCACCGGGTCGGCGTCGCCGGAGTTGACCTCCGCTTCTTGGTCCAGCCGGCTCAGCACCTCGTTCAGGCTGACCCGGTGACTGAGTTCGAACAGCTCCAGATCGACCCCGTACAGCCGTTTCACCTCGGAGATCAGGTCCAGCAGAGTCAGTGAGTCCGCGCCCAGGTCGTACAGGGAAGCGGACGGGTCGAGTTCGTCGACGCCCAGGCGACGGCGCAGGCTGTCGGCCAACTGCTCGGCGGGCGAGACGGTTTTGGTCTCATGCACGGACTCGATGGCCGCGGTGGCCGCAGTGGCCGTCGGCTCGTCGGACACCTGCGGCTCGTAGAAGACACGCGCCTCGTCCATGGCGACCGTCGAGACCATGAGCTGGGGCAACTGGAGCCGCAGAGCCTGCGCGAAGAGGCGTCGGCCCTCCTCCGTACTCAACCCGGTGGCGAGATGGGCCTGGTGGCGGGCGTCCGTACGCAGGGTGTCGCCCGCCATGCCGACCTCCCGCCAGACGTCCCAGTCGATGCCGATACGGACGGTGCTCTCGTCCGGGCCGGCCTGGTGGTGCGCGAAGGCGTCGAGGAGCCCTGCGGCGGCGGCGTAGTCGAACTGCCCGACGCCGCCGAACAGTACGGACATCGACGAGCAGTACACCGCGTACGCCGGACCGCGGTCGGCGATCAGCCGCTCGACGAGCAGGGCCCCGCGTACCTTGGCCGCCATCGCCCGGTGCATGGCGCCGGGTTCGCGCCGCAATATCAGGCTGCCCGCGGCCGTACCCGCCGCGTGCACGACGCTTTCGAGTTGGCCGAGGTACGGGGCGAGGCGGGCGAGGATCGTGTCGAGCCCCTCCTGAGCCAGGTCGGCTTCGATCAGCGTGACGCGGTCGGCCCACTGGGTCAGTTGGGGCGGGAGGTACGGTCGGCGCGCCAGCAGGACGATGTCGGAAGCGGTCTGTTCGAGAAGGAGGGCCGCGATGGTGGTGCCGATGCCGCCTGTGCCGCCGAGGATGAGGTGGGTGGTGTGGGCCGGCTCGGCTGGTTGGGCTGGTTGGACTTCCTGCTGTGACGCGGGGCCGACCACGGAGCTGACCACCGGGCTGACTTCGCGGCTGACTTCGAGTCTGGCCACGGAGCCGATTACGGGCTGGACGGTCTGGTGCCACCAGTAGTTCCGGCGCAGCGCGAGCCGGTGGGGAAGGGCGGTGCCGTCCTCTGCGAGGAGTGTTGCGAGCAGGGGTGCCCAGGTGACGGGGGCGGGGGCGGTCGTGTTGGAGGCCGTCGGATCGGCCGGCGTTGGGTCGGCGGGCGTCGGGTCGGGGCTCGGCAGGTCCAGCCAGTGGCTGTCCGCGCCGGTCTCCTGCCGGGCCACCTCGCCCACACCGGCCAGCAGGCCCAGTTCGGGACGCTGTACGAAACCATCGACCGGCTGTGCGCCGTACGAGAGCCACCACAGGCGGGGCTTCGGGAACGCGGGCGTTTCCGCGATCGCCCGGAGCAGGGCGGCGGGGGTGTCCAGGCAGGCCCACTGCGCGCGGGCGAGTGCGTGCTCGTCGCCTGTGCCGTCGACGGCCAGGGGAAGGGCGTGCAGCCAGTCGACGGCGGACGGCGGTGTTCCGGTGCCGGATGACGATGTGTCGGTGCTGGTCAGGGCGGTGAGGAGGAGGCGGAGCGAGGCGGGGTCGGCCGGGTCCACCTCATAGGCGTCGTCCGCGAGCCGGGCGAAACGGTCGGCGGTGCTGACGCGGATCACTCGGCCGTGGGTCCGCTCGAACGGCTGCCAGGCCGCTGAGGGGGACGGCGCGGCGGTGAGGACGACCAGGGTGCGGCCAGTTGTTGTCCCGGCTGTCGTACGAGCGGGGGTACGGGCGGTCGGGACACGCGCCGCGGTACGGGAGGACACGCGGCGGAGCCGTACCCAGTGCGGCTGGTGCAGCCACTGGTCCTCGGGCAGCCGCTGCGGTGTCGTCGCGTCGGACGCCCGGTCCGGCGTGGAGCGGGGGAAGTCGTAGTCGGCCAGTTCGAAGGCGGGCGGCGGGAAGTCCCAGGGCGCCTGCGCGGTCCCGGCGGGCCAGTGGACCGTACGGCCGGCTGCCCAGGCCGCGGCGAGTTCGCCGGCGGTACGGTCTGCGGCGGTGAGGCCGGGGTCGTCCGGCGCGGGCTGTTCGGTCCGGCTGTCCGGTACGGCCATGACGCCCCCGGCGACGGTTCGCAGCCAGTCCACCGCGGCGTCGGCGTCAGCGCACTCTGCGGCGGCCCGCCAACGCTGCGTGGGACGGCCGGCCTGAAGATGCCGCAACACCTGTGCGTAGGCCTCGGGCCGGGCGGCCAGATAGTCGGCGATGCGTTGGGCGTCGGCGTGCAGTCCGGCGGAGCTGCTGCTGGAAAGCACGAGGCAGGGGATGGCGTCGGGGTCGCCGAAGCCTTCCTGGCTGCCGAAGCCTTCAGGGCTGTCCCGGCTGCCCTGGCCGTTCGGAATGTCCCGACCATTCGGGCTGTCCGGGCCGCCCGTGCCAGGACGCATGCCCGGAGCCCCGGACTCGTCCGGGTTGCCGGCGCTCGCGCCGTCGGCGCCACGGCCCGCGCTCCGAGCCGCCCCCGCGCCCACCCCGCCGCGCGCGCCCGTAC
>NZ_LATD01000058.1 GCF_000981895.1 Streptomyces odonnellii
GGGTTCGGGCGGTGCGAGAGACGGCAGAGGTACGGGTACGGCGGGTGGGGGGTGCGGGCGCGCGAGCGGTGCGCGTACGTCTTCACGCACATCGCGCCACCCCGCCCGTTCCCGCGCCGAGGGCGCCGCTGCCGACGCGGCCGCCCTCCTTCGCGAAGGTCGCGAACACATCCATCACCATCAGAAGTCCCAGCCCCCGTCGTCGGCGGTCCCGGCGGCGGCCGGAGCCGGGGCCGCGTCGGCGAAGGCGTCGCCCGCCATGCCGGCGCTCAGCGTTGTACCGTCCGCGGGGTCGATCAGCAGGAAGGATCCGGTACGGCGGGAGTCCGCGTAGGCGTCGAGCGCGAGCGGCTCCGCCGTACGGACCCTGACCCGGCCGATGTCGTTGGCGACCAGCTTCCCGGGGGCCGGGTGCTGCGAGAGATCGTCCAGCGTCAGCCGCGACGGGATGTCCTGGACGATCGCCTTGACCGTACGGGTGGTGTGCTTGAGCAGCACCCGCCGGCCCACGGTCAGCGGCTCGTCGGCGACATGGCAGACGGTCGCCTCCACCTCGCGGGTCGTGGCGGGCGCGTTCGCGCTGGGGGCGATCAGATCGCCGCGCGAGATGTCGAGGTCGTCGGCGAGCCGGAGGGTCACGGACTGCGGTGCCCAGGCGATGTCCACGGCGGTGCCGGGGCCGCTGCCGGTGCCCAGCGCGTCGATGGCCGCGATGGTGCTCGTACGGCCGGACGGCAGCACGGTCACCGGGTCGCCGACGCGGAGCACCCCGGAGGCGATCTGGCCCGCGTAGCCGCGGTAGTCCGGGTACGCGGCGGTCTGCGGGCGGATGACGTACTGCACCGGGAAGCGCGCCGGGCGGTTCGCCTGGTCCTGGCCGACCGGGACGGTCTCCAGATGCTCCAGTACGGTCGGGCCGCCGTACCAGTCCATGTGCGCGGACGGCTCCACCACATTGTCACCGGCGAGCGCGGAGATCGGGATGGCGGTGATCTCCGGGATGCCGAGGTCCGTGGCGTATGCCGTGAACTCCTCGGCGATGGCGGCGAACACGGGCTCCGCGTAGTCGGCCAGATCCATCTTGTTGACCGCGAGGACCACATGCGGGACACGCAGCAGCGCGGCCACAGCGGCGTGGCGGCGGGTCTGTTCGACCACACCGTTGCGGGCGTCGACGAGGACGACGGCGAGTTCGGCGGTGGAGGCGCCGGTGACCATGTTCCGGGTGTACTGCACATGGCCCGGGGTGTCGGCGAGGATGAAGCGGCGCCGGGGCGTGGCGAAGTAGCGGTAGGCGACATCGATGGTGATGCCCTGCTCGCGCTCGGCGCGCAGCCCGTCGGTGAGGAGCGCCAGGTCGGGGGTGTCCTGGCCGCGGTTGCGGGAGGCGTGCTCGACGGCCTCCAACTGGTCGGCCAGCACGGACTTGGAGTCGTGGAGCAGACGGCCGACCAGTGTGGACTTGCCGTCGTCGACGGAGCCGGCGGTGGCGAAGCGCAGGAGCGTGGTCGCGGAGAGCCGCTCGGCGAAACCGTTCTGCGCGGCGGCTCCGGCGACCGGCGCGGCGGGACCGTACGGCTCGGCGGATCCGTTGCGCGCGGCGGCGGCCCCGGTGGCTCCGGCGGGCGGCGGGGTGGGTCCGGTGGCACTCGTCATGGTTAGAAGTACCCCTCGCGCTTGCGGTCTTCCATCGCGGCCTCGGACAGCTTGTCGTCGGCGCGGGTCGCGCCGCGCTCGGTCAGCCGCGAGGCCGCGATCTCGGCGATCACCGCGTCCAGCGTGGTGGCGTCCGAGTCGACGGCACCGGTGCAGGACATGTCACCGACCGTGCGGTAGCGCACCTGGCGCCGCTCCACGGTCTCGGACCCCTTCGGCCCGCCCCACTCACCGGCGGTCAGCCACATCCCGGAGCGCAGGAAGACCTCGCGCTCGTGCGCGAAGTAGATCCGCGGCAGCTCGATGTCCTCGCGGGCGATGTACTGCCAGACGTCCAGCTCGGTCCAGTTGGAGAGCGGAAAGACCCGGACGTGCTCGCCGGGCGCGTGCCGCCCGTTGTAGAGCTGCCACAGCTCGGGCCGCTGGCGGCGCGGGTCCCACTGCGAGAACTCGTCGCGCAGCGAGAAGATCCGCTCCTTCGCGCGCGCCTTCTCCTCGTCGCGCCGCCCGCCGCCGAAGACCGCGTCGAACTTCTCGTCCTGGATCTTCTCGGTGAGCGGCACGGTCTGCAGCGGATTGCGCGTTCCGTCGGGACGTTCCCGCAGCACACCCCGGTCGATGTAGTCCTGTACGGAGGCCACATGGAGCCGCAGTCCATGTGCGGCCACCACACGGTCCCGGTATTCAAGGACCTCGGGGAAGTTGTGTCCTGTGTCCACATGCAGCAGTGAGAACGGCACCGGAGCCGGCGCGAACGCCTTCAGCGCCAGATGCAGCATCACGATCGAGTCCTTGCCGCCGGAGAACAGGATCACCGGCCGCTCGAACTCTCCCGCGACCTCGCGGAAGATATGGACCGCCTCGGACTCCAGCGCGTCCAGATGGCTCAGCGCGTACGGGGCGTCCGTGCCCTCGGTGACGGCCGCGACTGTGGTCACGCCAGACCCCTCTCGCTGAGCAGCGTGTGCAGCGCGGCGGCGGACTCCGCCACGGACTGGGCGTGCGAGTCGATCCGCAGATCCGGCGACTCCGGGGCTTCGTACGGGTCGTCGACCCCGGTGAGCCCGGAGATCTCGCCCGCCGCCTGCTTGGCGTACAGCCCCTTCACATCCCGTACGGAGCACACCGCGACCGGAGCCGCCACATGCACCTCCAGATAGCGGGTGTCCTCGGCCTGGTGGCGCTTGCGCACCGCCTCGCGGCTGTCGGCGTACGGCGCGATCACCGGTACCAGCGCCTTGACGCCGTTCGACGCGAGCAGTTCGGCGACGAAGCCGATGCGCCGCACATTGGTGTGCCGGTCCTCGCGGCTGAAACCGAGGCCCGCGGAGAGGAACTCCCGGATCTCGTCGCCGTCGAGCACCTCGACCCGGTGGCCCTCGCCGCGCAGCCGGCCGGCCAGTTCGTACGCGATGGTCGTCTTGCCCGCGCTCGGCAGTCCGGTGAGCCAGACCGTGGCGCCCCGCTCCGTCGCGCTCACATGCCCCTCCTGATCGTCCTGATGGCCCGTCATCCGTGCAGTCCGCATTCGGTCTTGCCGAGCCCGGCCCAGCGGCCGGCGCGCGTGTCCTCGCCCTCCAGCACCCGGCGGGTGCAGGGGGCGCAGCCCACCGAGGCGTAACCGTCCATCAGCAGCGGGTTGGTGAGGACACCTTGCTCGGTGACGTACGCGTCCACGTCGTCCTGGGTCCAGCGGGCGATCGGGGAGACCTTGACCTTGCCGCGCCTCGCGTCCCAGCCGACGACGGGCGTGTCCGCCCGGGTCGGGGACTCGTCGCGGCGCAGCCCGGTGGCCCACGCGTCGTATCCGGCCAGGCCCTCTTCGAGGGGCTTGACCTTGCGCAGGGCGCAGCACAGGTCGGGGTCCCGGTCGTGCAGCTCCGGCCCGTACTCGGCGTCCTGTTCGGCGACGCTCTGCCGGGGGGTGAGCGTGATCACCCGTACGTCCATCACGGCGGCCACCGCGTCACGGGTGCCGATGGTCTCGGGGAAGTGGTAGCCGGTGTCGAGGAACACCACATCGACACCGGGCAGTGCGCGCGAGGCGAGATGCGCGACCACCGCGTCCTCCATGGAGGAGGTGACACAGAAACGTTTCCCGAAGGTCTCCGCGGCCCATTGGAGGATCTCCAGCGCCGGGGCGTCCTCCAGCTCGCGGCCCGCCCGCTCGGCGAGCGCGGCCAGCGCCCGGGAGCCGTCCGTCTCCGTCGGTGCCGATGGTGCCGTCATGTCTCTTCCCCTCCGTCAGCGCGCTGGAGCCCCCGGGCGAGCAGCCCGAGGAACTTCAACTGGAAGGCCCGGTTGCATGCCGCGCATTCCCAGGCGCCATGGCCCTGCTCGCTGGGACGCAGGTCCTCGTCGCCGCAGTAGGGGCAGTAGAAGGGAGCGGCGCGCTCGCTCATGGTGCCTCCGTCCGCCGGCTGTGACCGCCCGTGAGTGCGCTCATGACAGCGCCTCCTCGCCGGCGCGGGCCGCCCAGGTGGCGAAGCGCTCGCCCTCCTCGCGCTCCTTCTGGAAGCGGCCGAGCACCCGCTCGATGTAGTCGGGCAGCTCGTCCGAGGTGACCTTCAGCCCGCGCACCTTGCGGCCGAAGCCCGGCTCCAGGCCCAGTGCCCCGCCCAGGTGCACCTGGAAGCCCTCGACCTGGTTGCCGTCCTTGTCCAGGACGAGCTGGCCCTTGAGGCCGATGTCGGCGACCTGGATCCGGGCGCAGGCGTTCGGGCAGCCGTTGACATTGATGGTGATCGGCTGGTCGAAGTCCGGGATACGGCGCTCCAGTTCGTCGATCAGCGTCGCACCGCGCAGCTTGGTCTCGACGATCGCCAGCTTGCAGAACTCGATGCCCGTGCACGCCATCGTGCCGCGCCGGAACGGCGACGGCTTGACCCGCAGGTCCAGCGCTTCGAGCCCGGCCACCAGCGAGTCGATCCGGTCCTCGGTCACATCGAGGACGATCATCTTCTGCTCGACGGTCGTACGGAGCCGGCCCGAGCCGTGCGCCTCGGCCAGCTCGGCGATCCTGGTCAGCGTGGCGCCGTCGATCCGGCCGACGCGGGGCGCGAAGCCGACGTAGAAGCGGCCGTCCCGCTGGCGGTGCACCCCGACATGGTCGCGCCACTGCTGTACGGGCTGCTCGGGCGCGGGCCCGTTCGTCAGCT
The DNA here is from genome assembly GCF_000981895.1 of Streptomyces odonnellii. GTDB lineage: Bacteria > Actinomycetota > Actinomycetes > Streptomycetales > Streptomycetaceae > Streptomyces > Streptomyces odonnellii. The sequence continues at coordinate 4,815 of NZ_LATD01000058.1, forward strand.
TCCGCTTGAGGTACTCGTCCTCCAGGATCCGGCGGAACTTCTCCGTACCCCAGTCGGCGACCAGGAACTTCAGCCGGGCGCGGGTGCGCAGCCTGCGGTAGCCGTAGTCGCGGAAGACCGAGATGACCCCGGTGTAGACGTCGGGGACCTCGTCGATCGGCACCCAGGCCCCCAGCCGCTGCCCGATCTTGGGGTTGGTGGAGAGCCCGCCGCCGACCCACAGATCGAATCCCGGGCCGTGCTCGGGGTGGTTCACCCCGACGAACGCGATGTCGTTGATCTCGTGTGCCACATCGAGCAGTGGCGATCCGGAGACCGCCGACTTGAACTTGCGCGGCAGATTCGAGAAGTCGGGGTTGCCGATGATCCGGCGGTGGATCTCGTCGATCGCCGGGGTGCCGTCGATGATCTCGTCCTCGGCGATCCCGGCGACCGGTGAACCGAGGATGACCCGGGGCGTGTCCCCGCAGGCCTCGGTCGTGGAGAGCCCGACCGCTTCGAGGCGCCGCCAGATCTCCGGCACGTCCTCGATCCTGATCCAGTGGTACTGGACGTTCTGCCGGTCGGTGACGTCGGCCGTCCCGCGCGCGAACTCCTCCGAGATCTGCCCGATCACCCGGAGCTGCTCGGTGGTCAGCCGACCGCCGTCGATCCGTACCCGCATCATGAAGTACTCGTCGTCCAGCTCCTCCGGCTCCAGGATCGCGGTCTTGCCGCCGTCGATCCCGGGCCTGCGCTGGGTGTACAGCCCCCACCAGCGCATCCGTCCGCGCAGATCATTGGGGTCGATCGAGTGGAAACCGGCCTTGGAGTAGATCGTCTCAATGCGTGTCCGCACGTTGAGACCGTCGTCGTCCTTCTTGAACTGCTCGTTGCCGTTGAGCGGAGTGAAGTGCCCGACGGCCCACTGGCCCTCACCGCGGTGACGGCTCACCTTGCGGCGGGGCGTGGCGGGGGACGGCTTTTCCGGGGTGGCGGCCATGGCGGGTACGTCCATTCGAGACATGCAGGAGGGCGGCTCTGAACCGCACACTCACGCGGTGGGCGCGTCGGTGCGCGGCGGGGCAGGCAGGCCTACGGCAGGGTACGAAGACAAGCGGAAAACGGCGGTGCTGGGACTCTCAGCCCGCCGGACAGATGGCGCTGGACACGCGGCCGAGATCGACGTGCCGCCGACTCACCAAGGCAATTCCAGCTCTCGACATGACGGAAGCGTGTCACGCACATCTCCGGCCAGTCCACCACCTTCCACATCCTGGACGCCACAGTCCCACTCCCCGAGACAATGTGTCCCCTGTCACGGGTCGCGTGCGTTTGGCGTACGGGGATCCGTCGGCGGTTACGCGTGGGCGCCGGGCCAGGGGCCCGGGGCAACGGACTCCGGTTCCTGGGTCAGCTTGGTGTCGAAGAGGGTGAAGCCGCGGCGCCGGTAGTTGGTCAGGGCGTGCGGGCCGTCCTTGGAGCAGGTGTGGAGCCAGACGCGCTTGGTCGGCTCACGGCCCGGCCAGCGTTCGGACAGGTCCCAGGCGCGGGCCGTGCCGTACGAGAGCAGATGGCCGCCGATACGGCGCCCGCGGAAGGCCGGGAGCAGGCCGAAGTACTCGATCTCCACCGTGGCCTCGGGCTGGGCCGCCAGTTCGATGAAGCCGGCCGGGGTGCCGCGCTCGTACGCGACCCAGGTCTCGGTGCCCGGCCGGGAGAGCAGTTCGTACCACTGCGTATACGACAGCGGCAGCCGGTCGGTCCAGTGGACGTCCCCGCCGACGGCCGTGTACAGGAACCGGCTGAACTCCGGTGAGGGCGCCTCCGCCCGTACGATCCGCACCTCGCCCGGCGGCTCCGCGGCGGGCCGCAGATCGGCGGGGGAGGTCTGCTCCAGGGACCAGGTGGTCACGGTGACGCTCATCCGGCCAGCGAATCACGCGCCCCGGTCCGCGTGAAGCCGCCCCCTCGCCACCGCGCCTCATGCACGCGGGGGGTACCGCGCGCTCAGAATCGCCGGGGCCGTCGAGCGCGGCAGCAGGTCCGCCGGGTCCTCCGGACCGACCACCGCCACCTCCACCCCCTCGCTGAAGCGGTACGGCCGGTGCGCCAGCACACCCGAGAGATGGCGCCGCACCCGGGACATCTCGGCCCGTACCGTCACCGTACGAGTGGGGTCGCCGAAGACATCGGCCGCCAGCTCCGCGGCGCTCCGGCCGTTTCTGTGCACCGCCAGCAGATAGAGCAGCTCGGCATGGCGCGGGGACAGCTCCTGGGTCCAGCTTCCCGCCGATCCGGAGACCGCGATCGACCGGCGCCGGGGGCCGCTCAGATCCAGTACGACCCGGCTCGGCGCGTCCGGGGCCGGCCGGTGCTCCTCGTCCACCCGCACCAGCCAGCCGCCGGGCAGCGGCTCCACCGTGCACAGGCCCAGCGACGGCAGCAGCACCGGACCCGCACCGAAGGACTTCGGCAGCGGCAGCCGGTCCACCGGCGCCATACCGGTGACCGCCGCCGTCCAGCCGTGCGTGTCGACCACCAGGGCACGCGCCCTGCCCAGCCGGCACAGGATCGGCGCCGCCACCGACCGCAGCCGCTCGATGGCCCGGCCGTGCCGCTCCCGCAGCTCGCTCTCCGCGAGCCGGGCGATCGAGGTGACCAGCGCCAGCGTCATCGGATGGAAGCCGGCCGCCGGGCCGCTCACATCCACCACGCCCAGCAGCCGCCCGTCCCGCGGATCGTGCACGGGCGAGGCGGCGCAGGTCCAGGTGTGCAGCGTGTGCGCGAAATGCTCGGCCGAGTGGACCCGTACCGGCCGCCGCACCGCCAGCGCCGTACCGATGGCGTTGGTGCCCGCGGAGTGCTCGGACCAGGCCGCGCCCTCTTCGAGCCGGATCCCGTTCGACTGGCGCAGCCCGCCCAGGCTGCCCCGCCGCCACAGCACCCGCCCATCCGCGTCGGTGACCACCATGATCTGGAGCGAGGGCTCGATGATCTCGCTGAGGGAACCGACGAGCGTACGGAGCACCTGGCCCAGCGCCGAGGCGCGTCTGCGGTGCTCCAGCTCGTCCTGCTCCAGCAGCGCGCCGCAGTCGTGACGCTCCGGATCGGCCCCCATCCTGAACATCCGCCGCCAGGACGCGTCGATCACCGGCCGCGGCGCCACCGGCGGCCGTTCGCCCGCGAGGACCGCGTCCCGGATCTCATGGAGCAGCCGGGTGGCCTGGGCACTGTCCATGGCGCTGAGCCTCGCCAGATCGAGCGGCCCGTTTCTCGGCGGTGCGTCACCGAGCGAGTCACTGAGCGGAATGTTTCTCATCGGGCTCCCCAGCCACTTCATCGGGCTCCCCGGCCACCGGCGGCGCCAAATCGGTTCTTCTGCAACGGCTTGCAACTCTGGCGAGTGTCAGACGCGGTACAAGAAAGTGAGTACGAGTCAGAGGTGGTGCCGTGTCGGCGCAGCACCACCTCTGGCTCGCCCGCGCGCCCCGCCGCCCGCTCAGCCGACGGGCCGCGCCCGGTCCACCACCGAGGCCAGGTCCAGGGTGTGGGGCAGGGTGCCGAAAGCCGTACCCCAGTCCCCGCCGAGCCGCGAGGCACAGAACGCGTCCGCCACCTCCGACGGTGCCCAGCGCACCAGGAGCGAACCCTGGAGCACCAGCGCCAGCCGCTCCACCAGCCGCCGGGCACGCGCCTCGATCCCGGTCAGATCCGCCAGCTCGGTCAGCAGATCCTTGATCGCGCCGTCGAGCCGGTGATCGGCGCCACGCGCTTTGCCCACCTCCTGGAGAAAGGCGTTCAACGCGTCGGGCTCGCGCTGGAGGGCCCGCAGCACATCCAGCGCCTGCACATTCCCCGAGCCCTCCCAGATCGAGTTCAGCGGGGATTCGCGCAGCAGCCGCGGCATTCCCGACTCCTCCACATAACCATTGCCGCCCAGGCACTCCAGGGCCTCACCGGCCACCGGCGTACACCGCTTGGTGACCCAGTACTTGGCGGCGGGCACCGCGAGCCGCAGGAACGCCCGCTCCTCGTCCGCGCCGCCTGCGCCGCCCGCCCCGGCGGCGCCGTCCTGGACCGTGTCGTACGCCGCCGCCAGCCGCAGCGCCAGCGTCGTCGCCGCCTCCGACTCCAGCGCCAGATCCGCCAGTACGTTCCGCATCAGCGGCTTGCCGATCAGCTCACCGCCGAACGCCGAGCGGTACGTGGCGTGATGCACCGCCTGCGCCACCGACTGCCGCATCAGCGCCGCCGATCCCAGTACACAGTCGAGCCGGGTCGCCGCCACCATCTCGATGATGGTGCGCACCCCGCGGCCCTCCTCGCCGACCCGGCGCGCCCAGGTCCCGTCGAACTCGACCTCGGCCGACGCGTTGGACCGGTTGCCCAGCTTGTCCTTGAGCCGCTGGATCAGGAACACATTGCGCGTCCCGTCGGCCAGGACCCGCGGTACGAGGAAGCAGGTCAGCCCGCCGGGCGCCTGCGCCAATACCAGAAAGCCGTCACACATCGGCGCCGAACAGAACCACTTGTGCCCGGTGAGCAGATACTCGCCCTCCGCGTCCAGCGGCCGCGCGCCCGTCGTGTTGGCGCGTACGTCACTGCCGCCCTGCTTCTCCGTCATGCCCATCCCGAACAGCGCCCCGGCCTTCTCCGCGGCCGGCCGCAGCCCCGGCTCGTACCGGTGGGAGGTCAGCCTCGGCTCCCACTCGGCCGCGAGCGCGGGCTCGGCGCGCAGCGCGGGCACCGCGGCGTGCGTCATCGACACGGGGCAGCCGTTCCCGGCCTCCACCTGCGTCCAGACGAAGAAGCCGGCCGCACGGCGCAGATGGCCCCCTGGCCGGCCCCAGGCGTCGGTCAGCCCGGCCTCCACCGCCCGCCCCAGCACCTGGTGCCAGGCCGGATGGAAGTCGACCTCGTCGATCCGGTTGCCGTACCGGTCATGGGTGCGGAGCTTCGGCGGGTACTCATTGGCCCGCGCCCCCCACTCCTGGGCCTCGGCGGATCCGGCGGTGCGGCCGAGGGCCGTCAGCTCCGTACGGATCCCGTCAAGGAGCGCGGGCGCGGCGTGCCGCTCCACCCCCTCCACAAGGGCCCGGTCGGCACTGAAGACGTCGTACCCCACCAGGGGCGGAACCTGGTTGGTCACTGTGTGGGTGCTCGCTGCCATGCCGATACGGTAAGGAGGTGCAGGCAGCAAAAGAAACACCCGAGCGGCCAGCGGGTCGGCTCCACCGGGCCCGCGTCCTCTACCGCAATGTCTCGAAGCGTCGTATGGCCTGGCTGCTGCTGAAGGACACGGTCAACTCGTGCATCGAATACCGGGTCCTGGGCCTGGCGGCCGAGGCGGCGTTCTTCACGCTGCTCTCGCTGCCGCCCCTGCTGCTGGGTCTGATCGGGCTGCTCGGTTACGTGGACGACTGGACCAGCACCGCCACCGTCGCCTCGATCGAGAAGAACATCCTCGGGGCGGCCAGCACGGTGCTCTCGGACCGTGGGGTCAACCAGATCGCCAAACCGCTGCTGGAGGACATCACCCACGGCGGCCGGCCCGATGTGATCTCCCTCGGCTTCGCCATCGCCCTCTGGTCGGGCTCCCGGGCGGTCAACGTCTTCGTCGACACCATCACGGTGATGTACGGACTCGACGGCCGGCGCGGCATCATCGCGACCCGGCTGCTCGCCTTTCTTCTCTTCCTGGTGGCGCTGCTGATCGGCGCGGTGGTGCTGCCGCTGGCGGTGGTCGGCCCCGACCGGGTCGTCGAGATCGTCCCATGGGGCACGGAGGTCGTGAGCGTTCTCTACTGGCCGGTGGTGATATCGCTCTCGGTCGTCTTTCTGACCACGCTCTACCATGTCTCGGTCCCGGCCAGGTCCCGCCGGTGGATAGAGGACGTGCCGGGCGCGCTGGTGGCGCTGGCGATGTGGGTGCTGGGCAGCTTCCTGCTCCGGATCTATCTGACCAGCACGGTCGAGGGCCCGACCATCTACGGCTCGCTGGCCGCGCCGATCGCCGTGCTGCTCTGGATCGGCGTCTCCGCGTTCGCGGTCCTGGTGGGCGCGGCGGTCAACGCGGCGATCGACCGGGTCTGGCCGTCGGTCGCCACGGCGGCGGCCCGCGCGTCCAACGAACGGCTGCGCGCGGCCCAGGCGGCGGAACTGGTGGCCCTCGCGGCGGCGGCTGAGGCGCGGGGCACGGCCGAGGACGACGACGGGTCGGATCCGGGGATGCCGTCCGAGTTCCCGGAGAGATGGTCGAGGTTCCTGCCGCCGGACGATGTGAAGGCACGGGTGAAGGCGCGGTTGCAGGGGGTACGGGAGAACAGGGACCGCGATCGGGACCGGGATCGCGACAAGACGCTGTGAGGGGCGGGGGGTTGGCGGGCCTCAGCCCTCGCCGGTCCCGAAGCCGTTCAGGAGGCGGCGCAGCCAGGAGGGTCGCGGCGCGGGTTTGCCGTAGGGGCGCCGGATGACCCGGTACCGGCCGAGGTACGTCGTACCGTCGGCCCCGTCCGCCTCGTAGGGCTCATAGCCGGACATTTGGCCGAGGGCGTCGGGCAGGCCGATCAGCAGGGTGAATTCACCGCTGCCGGCCGAGCGGGTGAGCGGCAGCGCGGCCCCCAGGGCGGCGGTGCCAGCGTCGGCGGGGCCGGTGTGCACCAGGACGGACATCGGGACCGCCTGCGAGAAGGAGACCGGGGACAGCCCGCTCATCAGGACCTCGACAAACGGGCCTTCAAGACGGCGTAGAAGATCGGGAACGGTGTCTCCCGGCGGGGCCGTCATCCGGAGGGTCAGGTCCCGGTCGAAGCCGCCGGTCACGCCGAGGGTCTCCAGACAGGCGTGGCGCAGGGCGGCGAGGACACCGCGCTGGGTCTGCTCCTGGTCCCGGGCCAGGCCGCTGCGGATGGTGAGGTGTAGGGCGGTGCTCGGGACGGCGCGCTGGGCTTTTGCCGCGTTCCGCACCCTGTCGCGGGCCGCCTTCAGCGACCGCCGCCACGCCCGCAGGTGTGCGCGCTGCTGGCGTGCCCAGACGCCCTCGACATCGGCCAGCGGCTCGCCGTACCAGTGGCTCAGGGCTTCTTCGTACAATTCGGCGGCCCGGGAAAGATTGCCTGCTCTCACCGCGTACTCGGCTTTGTAGGCCAGCCGATCGGTGGCGTTGATATCCAATTCACGTTCGAGCCGCAGCCAGTAGCGCCCTTCGGCCTCTTCGATGATATGCCCGTCCGCGATCAGGCTGTCGACGGCCTCGATCACTTTTGATATGGGCACACCCCCCAGTGCCTCGCTCAGCGCGGCCAGACTTTTCCCCCGTGCACCGTCCAGCAGCAGTCTGCTGAGGGCAATCCGTACCTCGGGTGTCGCGGGGAGCCGGTCCTGCCCACCGTGCAGGGCCTTGAGGGGCCCCAGTACCCCGTACTCCCACGTGTCCGTCGAAATCCCCGCCATCAGCGCTTCCGCGCCGCGCCGCCGGTCCTCGGGGTTCTTCGCGAGCAGCGCCAGAATGGCCGTCTCCAGCGCGGCCGGCAGACCGGGCCTCAATTGCCGGAGAGGTATGGGTGCCGAATTGCGGTGGGCGAGGAGTGCCCGCCAGGTGTCCTCGTGGTTGAAGGGCGGTACGCCGGTGGCGAGTTCGTACAGAACGCAGCCGAGCGAGTAGAGATCGCTGCGTTGGTCGACGCCGTCGCCGCCGATCTGCTCGGGCGACATGTACTTCGGCGCGCCTCTGGCCGCCGTCATGCGCGACACCTGCGAGGTACGGGTGCTGTCGAGGCCGGTGCGGGCGATCCCGAAGCCGCGGATCTTCACGGTGCCGTCCGCGAGCCGGAAGATGTTCGCCGGGGTGAGGCAGCGGTGCCAGATACCCTGGCGATGGGCGTGGGAGAGCGCGTCGAGCACCTGCTTCCCGATGTCGATGATGTCGGTCACGGGCAGTGGGCGGTGCCCCGACGTGACCATCAGCTCGTCGAGACTGCTGCCGTTCAGCAGCTCCATGACCAGGTAGAACGTGGTGTCGTCGGCCACGCCGAAGCCATGGATGGCGGTGATGCCGGGATGCCGCAGGGCGGCGGCAGCCCGGATCTCGCGGAGGTGGAGGGTCTGCGCCCTGGTTGACACCGCCTTGACCCATGGCCCTCCCAGGTGGAGGAGCTTCACCGCGACGGTACGGTTGTCCCGCCGGTCGTGTGCCCGCCACACCACGCTCTGCTCGCCGCGTCCGAGGATCTCCAGCAGCCGGTACCGCCCGGCGATCAGCGAGTCGTCGTTGGCGGACCCGCTCTCGGGCGCGGGCGCGTTTTCCGGCTCCGGCCCCCGCAGCAGCCGTACGCTCTCTCTGCTCACCAGTGCGAAGGCATCGCCCGCCGCGTGGCCGGCCGTGTCCCCCGTACCGTTTCCGCTGCCGCCGCCGAGCAGCGCGCGGAACTCGCCCGGCGCCGTGCCCGCGCGTACCTCGATCTCCGCCCCGACCCGCTCCAGCAGTCCCACCGTGCGGGCCAGTCCCGTACGGGGCAGCGCGCTCAGCAGCAGGTCGCGGACGCCGGGACGGAAGGCGTACGAACCGGCCGGGCCCGGCACCGCCGTCAGCATCCCGCTCAGCACCACCTCCGCGAGATGCTGCGGCTGCGGACGTGCTTCGACGGCCGCCTGTACGAGCCGCATCACCGGCAAGTGCGGTGTGCCCACGGCGAGATGCGACGCCAGTCGCACCGCCTGCGGAGAAGCGACCGAGCGGAAGCGCAGCACCAGTTCCTCGGCCGGTGCGTCCCCCGGCACCAGACCGTCCCCGCCACCGGCCGGCTCGGGCCGGGGGCCTGACGGCAACAGGGCCGCCGCTCCCGGGAATTCGCCGCCGCCGGGCGAGGCCACCAGCCCGGCCCAGTGCGCGAGCCACTCGGGCGCCGGTTCGAGCACCGGTACGGGCACGCCGCGCGCCTCCCCGTCGTACGGCCGGAAGCGCAGCGCGCTGTTGGGCGCCCCGGGCCCCGGCGTACTGAACAGACCCGGCACCGGCGCCAACGCGGTGTGCTGCCACATCCGTTCCGGCAGCGGCTGGACCAGGGCCACCGGCAGCCTGCGTGCCCACTGCCGCAGCGTCCGGTACCACCTGCCCCCCGCGGGCCCCGCACGCCACTGCGGCCCCATCGCGTCGCTGATGACCAGCACGGCCGTGCGCCCCGTCGACCACTGCCCGGGCGGTACGGTGCCGTCCGCGCCGAGCCGGACCCACTCGACCGTACGGAAGGCGCCCGTCTGCCCGAACGCTGTGAACAGGTCGCGCGCCAGAGGGCGCCACATGGCCATGGTCGGGCCGTCGTCCAGCACCAGCCGCAGATGGAGCCAGCGCTCGGGCGCGGGCCGCAGCACCGGCAGCCACCGGCCGCGCGGGACACCGAGCGCGGCGATGCGATGGGCGGTGCCCGCCTCGTCCAGCTCCCGCTCGCGCGGCGAGGGCACGGTCCTGCGCAGGGGGCGCAGCGCGCGCTGGAGCGCCAGCGGCCGGGAGATCATCGGGGGAGCGGGGGCGAGTACGGCCGACTCGCCGCCGAGGGGCACGGGCTGGGGCGCCCACGGGGGTGCCGACCGGGTGGGCGTGCGCAGTTCCACCCGGTCCGGCGGTGGCGGTGCGGTGGCGGGGACCTGAGCGCGCGGCGGGGGCTCCGGCCGGTCGGACTCCGCGCGAGGCGACGTGCTCGACACGTCCTCTGACGGTGCCTCAACTGGTGCCGCAACGGGCTCCTGCCCGATCTCTTGCGCGATCTCCGACCCCGGCTCCCGCCGCATCCGTGCCGCGAGCCACAGCGCCTCCGCCAGCTCCCGCCCGGTCGGCGCTTCGCCACCGGCCGCCGTCAACACCTCCCGGAGCGCGTCCAGTTCAGCCGACGCGGACGCGGACCCGCCACCGGAAGAGGCGGGATGCGGGGCCTCAGAAGTCATCGGCTTCCGGCGCCCGGCTGAGATGGCGCATCAGCCGGTCCGCCAGCTCGTCGCGCGATGCCGCGTCCAGCCCCGAAGTCCTGGTCAGATAGATCGCGTTGAGCAACTGGTCCGTCGCCAGCTCGCCCGCTCTGCCCCGGTCCAGGAACTGGCGTACCAACGCGTGTGCCTGCTCGTCCAGTTCACCGAGATGCGCCCGGACGATGGACTCCAGATGCTCCGCCACCGGCTGCTTCAGCTCCAGCGTCACACACCGCCGGAGGAAGGCCGGGGGGAACTCGCGCTCACCGTTGCTGGTCAGCACCACAAAGGGGAAGGCACGGCAGCGCACCCGCCCGCGCTCCAGCGGCACCAGCCGGTCGGAGTCCGCCGTCAGCACCTCGGCGAGCGGGCGCGTACGCGCGGCACGGACCAGTTCGGGGATCTCGTACTGCCCCTCCTCCAGGACATTCAGCAGATCGTTGGGGAGGTCCAGATCGCTCTTGTCGATCTCGTCGATCAGCAGCGCCCGCGGCCGTTCGTACGGCAGCAGCGCCGTGCCCAGCGGGCCCAGCCGCAGATGATCCTCGATACCGCCGCCGTCGCGGCCGTCGCCGCCACCGCTGTCCGGGCCCTGCCCGGCGGCGTAGAGACGGGAGAGCGGGTCGTACTGGTAGAGGCCGTCGCTCAGGGCACTCCGGCTGGTGATGTTCCAGCGCAGCACGGGCCCGAGCCGCAACTCCCTTGCCACGGAGTACGCCAGACTCGACTTCCCGCTGCCCGGCGGTCCTGTGACGAGCAGCGGCCGACGCAAGTACAGGGCGGCGTTGACCAGTTGGACGCTTTCGTCCGTCGCGCGGTACGCACGGGCCCGGTGCACCCGGTCCGGCGAGGGCGCGGTGTCGTCCTGGGGCGGCTCGACGACGGGCCCGCCGTTGAAGGCACGCCAGGGCGGCGGCTCGGGCAACTCGGCCACGCCGTCGTGCGGTTCCTCGGCTCCGGTGTAGACCGGCCACAGGGACATTCGGATTCTCCAGGTCTGCTTTCTCGGACGGCGGGTGTCAAGGGCCGTATCAAGGCCGTCGGCTCGGCTCGGCTCGACTCAGCTCACCGGCGACCGGCTCAGCCGGGCGACATCCGGGAACCAGCGCGGATCGTCCCAGACGAAGGACAGCTCCGCCGCCCAGTGCGGTTCCGGACCTTCATGGTGGAACGCCCGCTTGCGCAATTCGAAGATCCGCTCGGGCAGTTCACCCGGCGGGAGGACGGAGAGCTGCTCGGCCAGCCTGTTCAGGAACTCCTCGCCCTGGCAGGACGCCCCGCACAGCGCGCCCCCGGGACAGCCCGTGCGCGGCCACAGCACGATCGGCGCCGGAGCGTCCAGCACCGCACCGTACAGCGCCCGGTCGCGCGGGCCCTTCGGCGGTCTGGTCAGCCCCACCGGGCCCGCCACGTCCTGGAGTTGTACGGTCAGCCGGTCCGGCCTGACCGTCCCCGAACAGGTGATCCGGTGGACGGCCGAGCCCGGCTGCCGGTCGAGCACGTCCCAGATCTTCTTCAGCCGGTACTGGAGCCGGCCGCTGGCCCGCCGGTCGTGGTCCATCACCACCACGGGCGCCACACACCCCAGCGGTGTGCTCATGCTCTTGCGTCCCGTCCACTGGTCGACCGGCTGGTTGAGCCAGCCGCGCGGCAGGGCGAACGCGATCAGCTCCCTGCCCTCGGTGTCGATCTCCGCGAACGCGTCGTCGATCCGCTCCAGCACCCAGCCCCGTACCTCCCGCTTCGCGAGCCGTTGCTGACCGACCAGCCGGCGGCTGCCGTCGCGGTACGCGGACACCTCGGCCAGCAGGGCGCCGCGGTCGGCGCCGCTGCGTCGGATCTCCACCAGGATGGGCGACCAGCGGCGGGCGGGCGCCTCGGAGGCGAGGCGCGGCGGGTGAAGGGATGGCGGGTGGAGGGGTGGAGCGAGGGGCTCGGGTTGCGTACGGGAGGGTGCGGCCGGAGGTACGAGCGGTACGGAAGGTGCGGGCGGTACGGGCAGTGCAGGCGCTACGGACGGCTCATGGGCCGGAGTGGATGGAGGCGATGGAGCGGCCGGAGATGCCACCGGGACCATCGGGGCAGTCGGGGCAGTCGGGGCAGTCGGGGCCGTGGGGCCGTCGTGCCGCGACCGGTGCGCGCGCGACCAGTCGCGCAGCTCGCGGGCCAGCCTCTCGTCGCCGGCCGAACCCGCCAACCCGGCCAGCCGTACCGCCAGTTCGGCGAGTGGCAGCATCCCGGGCCCCGGTGTCGACTCCGACAGCAGATACCAGACCGCCTCCCACACACTCCGCGGCTCCACCGCCGGCGGCTCGACCCCCAGCGGCCCGGCCGCCGCGCGCACCAGAGGTCCGAGCGGCCCGGGAAGAGCCGGGCAGCGGGCCACCAGCTCGCGCAGCCACCGCTTCTCCTCCGCCGGATAGCCGGGCGTGGGCACCAGATCGGCCAGCACCGCCCAGTGCCGGGCGAGCACCTGCGCCGGGATCATCCGGCCGTTGCGGGTCACCGGGTCGTGCGCGACGACCATGCCGACCACCGTGCCGCCGCCCTCCAGCATCACGGCCGCACCGCTGAACCCGCGGTCGGTCTCCTGCCCGTACCCCCGCCAGAATTCGAGCTGCGCCCACTCGTCGCTGATCAACTGACGTGAGGTGGCCCGTAATTCGCTCTGGACGCCTTCCTCGCCGTAGCCGTCGGGGAAGCCGTACGCCACCAGCTTGGGGGCTCGGGACGCGTAGGGCGCGCCGAGGGCGGCGAAGACGGCGGGCGCGATGTCGACCTGCCGGTCCAGTTCCAGTACGGCCAGATCGCCCCGGTCGCGGTCGCCGCCCGCCCACGCGCCGCGGTCCACGACCCGGGCCGGGACCGGGCCGGTCTCGGGGGCACCGGGGAAGACCACCTCCGCGCGGTTGCGGTAGCGCATCACATGGGCGCAGGTCAGCACCGTACGGTCGGCGACGAGAAAGCCGGAGCCCTCCACCGCGCCATCGATGTCGATCCGCGCGTGCCAGGCCGGAGAACGTGTCACCGCGCGGCCGTCCCCGGACGAGGTCCGGCCGTCCCCGGGTGCCGCCCTGCCGGGTCGGGACGCGGCCCGGCCGTCCCCGGAGGCGGCTCGGCCGCTCCGGCCACTCCGGCCGTTCCGGGATCGGCTCCGGTGGCTCCGGTGGCGTCGGCCGCTCCCGCCGCTCCCGCCGCTCCCGGATTCCAGGAGAGCTTCACCGTCATATGCCCCTCGGCCGAGGTCTTGGCGATCACCGCCCCGGCCTCCGCGACGAGCTTCACCCCGAACTCCAGCTCCACACCGTCCGGTCGGAGCGAGCCGCCCCGGAACACCGCGAGGGCCGACTCCGCCGCCGTACGGATCCCCTGGAGCGCCTCGTCGAACGTACGGCCCGCCTGCGCAAGGGAGTTGCCGCCCCGCCCGACCGGTCTGGCGCCGGGCGCGTCACGCGCGACCTCGACCAGGACCGTGGCCCCGCTGTCGGTGGTGAACTCCATCAGTGCTGTCATCGCCGCCCCGTGATCGATTCGCCGGCACGCCCCCGGGAGCCGCAGCCCGGGAACCGGACCGGCCGGACCGTCCATTCTGGATCAATGGGCGCGCGCTCGGGGAGGGTTTAGCCTCATCCATGTGTATGGCGAAAGGGCATCGCGGCTCGACGGCGCGTTCGTCTGGACGCGGACCGTGCCGACGGGCGGCGGATCCGTGCCGTATCCCGTGCTGCCCGACGGCTGTATGGACCTGTTGTGGATCGGGGGCACACTGCTCGTCGCCGGGCCCGACACACGGGCGTACGCGCCCCAGGGCATCGGCGGGCAGTACTGCGCCGGAGTGCGCTTCTCGCCCGGGACCGCGCCCGCGCTCCTCGGCGTACCGGCGCACGAGCTGCGCGACCGGCGCGTGGAACTGGCCGATCTGTGGTCACCTGCCGAAGTGCGCCGGCTCACCGCGCGGCTCGCGTCCGCCACGGACCCCGCGGACGCGCTGGAGGCCGTGGCGCTGCGCCGGGCGGCGGCGTCCGGGCCGCCCGACCCGCTGCTGCGGGCGGTCGTCGACGGCCTGAACGCCGGTCGTACGGTCGCCGCCACCGCCGACACCGTCGGCCTCGGCGCCCGGCAGCTCCACCGCCGCTCCCTCGACGCCTTCGGCTACGGCCCCAAGACGCTCGCCCGGGTGCTGCGGCTCCAGCGCGCCCTCGCCCTCGTACGGGCCGGAAAACCGTACGCCGAGGCCGCGCTCGCCGCGGGCTGCGCCGACCAGGCGCACCTCGCCCGCGAGACCCGTGATCTGGCCGGGCTCACCCTCGGTGCCTACGCGGCGCTGGCGGACGCCTACGCGGCGCTCGCGAACAAGGAGACCTCAACGCCGTCCGGGTCCAGGACCACCGCGTAACGCTGCCCCCACACCGCGTCCCACGGCTTGAGATGTCCCCGGTGGCCGGCCGCGACCAGGGCGCCGTACGTGGCGTCCACCTCGGCCGCACTCCCGCACAGGAAGGCGAGCCCGGCCCGCCCACCGGCCTCCGGCCGGGTCCACCCGGGATCGTACGAGCGGACGGTCTCCTCGGTGTCCCAGAGGATCCGGAGGCCCCCGGGCAGCGACGCCTCGGCATGGGGAGCGGTGTCGGCGTCGGTGGGTACGGGCACGCCGAGCGCCCGGTAGAAGGCGAGGGAGACGGCCATGTCGGCGACGACCAGCCCGATCGCGTCGAGCCGCGGGGCGGGCAGCGGCACAGCGGGGGTGGTGCCCGGGGCATGCGGAGTAGTGGTCATGCACCCACGGTAGGAGCACCGGCGGGCCCGGTCTTGAACGAATCGGACGTCGAGGCGGACCCCGAAGCGGACATCGGGAGGGACTCCGGGCGGTCCCGCGACGGCAGGGTCCCGTGACGTCATGGTTTTGTAAGGAGGGAGGAGCGGTGGCCCGCGCACCGCCCGAGGAGACTGTTACGCATGCACACGATCCTGGTCGTCGACGACGATCCCACCGTCGCCGAGGTCGTCACCGGCTATCTGGAACGCGCCGGTTTCGCCGTGGACCGCGCGGCCGACGGGCCCGAGGCGCTGCGGCTCGCCGCCGAGAGTCCGCCCGCGCTGGTGGTGCTCGATCTGATGCTGCCCGGTATGGACGGCCTGGAGGTGTGCCGGAGACTCCGGGCCCACGCGCCCGTACCGGTGATCATGCTGACGGCCCGGGGCGACGAGGACGACCGGATCCTCGGGCTGGAGGTCGGGGCGGACGACTACGTCACCAAGCCCTTCAGCCCGCGCGAACTGGTGCTCAGGGTCGAGTCCGTGCTCCGCCGCGGCCGTACCGGCGGCGCGGAGCGGCCTTCGGGTCCGGTGCTGCGCAGCGCGGGCATCGCCCTCGACCCGGCGGCCCGCCGCGTCACCAAGGACGGCCGGGTGATCCCGCTCACCCTGCGCGAGTTCGATCTCCTGGCCCACCTCATGCGTCACCCCGGCCGCGCGATCGACCGGGAGACGCTGATGCGCGAGGTCTGGGGCTGGGACTTCGGCGATCTGTCGACGGTGACGGTCCATGTCCGCCGGCTGCGGGGCAAGATCGAGAACGATCCGGCCAAGCCCCGGCTGATCCAGACCGTCTGGGGCGTCGGCTACCGCTTCGACACCCCGCCCGCCACGGATCCGCCGCCGGCCGCGGGCGCGATGCCGGTACGGGGTGGCGGTGAGGCGCTCGTACGGGACGAGGGCGGGATGCCCGTACGAGGCGACGGCGTGACGCCCGCGAGGGGCGAGGGCGCGGTGGCTGTACGAGGTGACGGGCCGCCCGTACGTGGCGACGGGCCGCCCGTACGTGGCGACGGGCCGCCCGTAGGAGGCGATGGCGCGGCGCCGGTGGCGGTGCCGGTGCCGCCGACCCGTTCGGCTTCCGGCCCGTCCGACGACCGGGCCGGCAGCCCCGTACCCGCGCCCGAGGCCCCGCGCCATGCGTGACATGCTGCTCATCGCCCTGTTCGCGCTTCTCGGGGCCGGCAGCGCCGGGCTCGTCGGGGCGCTGGTGCTGCGGATTCTGCGGAACCGCAGCGTCGCGGTCTCGCTGACCGTCGTCGCCGCCGTCACCGTCGTCGCGATGCTCGCGGGCACACTGGTCGTCGCGGAGGCGATGTTCCTGTCCACGCACGACCTGAGCGTCGTCACCACCGTCGCCGCCATGGCCGCCGTCGTGTCCCTCGCCACCGCGCTGCTGCTGGGCCGCTGGGTGGTCGCCCGCAGCCATGAACTGGCCCTGGCGGCCCGCTCGTTCGGCGACGGCGGCAGTTTCGCCGCACCCGACGGCGACTCCACCGCCGAACTCGCCGCGCTGGGCCGGGAGCTGGCCGCGACCAGTGCCAAACTGGCGGCGTCCAGGGAGCGGGAGCGCGCGCTGGAGACCTCGCGCCGCGAGCTGGTCGCCTGGATCTCGCACGATCTCCGTACCCCGCTCGCCGGTCTGCGCGCCATGTCGGAGGCGCTGGAGGACGGGGTGGTCCAGGACCCGGACCGTTACTTCCGTCAGATCAGGGCCGAGGTGGAGCGGCTCAACTCGATGGTGGGCGATCTCTTCGAGCTGTCCCGTATCCATGCCGGCGCGCTCGCCCTCGTACCCACCCGGATGTCCGTGTACGACCTGGTCGGCGAGGCGCTCGCGGGCGCCGACCCGCTCGCGCGCGAGCACGGCGTACGGCTGGTGGGCGACCGTATCGAGGCCGTGCCGGTGGAGGTGGACGGCAAGGAGATGACCCGGGTCCTCGCCAACCTCCTGGTCAACGCCATCCACCGGACCCCGGCGGACGGCACGGTCGCCGTGGCCGCCGAGCGGCGCGAGGACAGTGTGGTCCTCTCCGTGACGGACGGCTGCGGCGGTATCCCCGCCGAGGATCTGCCGAGGGTGTTCGACACCGGCTGGCGCGGCACCCAGGCCCGTACACCGCCGGCCGGCGCGGGCCTCGGCCTCGCCATCGTCCGGGGCATCGTGGAGGCGCACGCGGGGCGCGCGGAGGTGCGCAATGTGACGGGCGGCTGCCGGTTCGAGGTCACACTTCCGGCGGCCACGACATGAGGGCCCTGGTGACCTCGGAGCCGTCGCGACCACGGAGCCCTGGTGACGTGAGAGCTGCGGTGACGGGGTGACGTGAGGGCTGTGATGACGTAACGGCCGTGGAGACACCTCACGGCTGTGGTGACGTCACGGCCGGGGTGACCCCACCGCCGTAGCAACGCGCAGCGGGCCGCGCACACCAGGTGCGCGGCCCGCCGATTCACTGAGCTATGAACTTACGCCTGTCGCGGGTGACGACTAGAAGACGCTCACGCCGTACGCGTTGAGGGCCTCGACGACCGGCTGGAAGAACGTGGTGCCGCCGGAGGAGCAGTTGCCGCTGCCGCCCGAGGTCAGGCCCAGCGCGGTGCTGCCGGCGAAGAGCGAGCCGCCGCTGTCACCGGGCTCGGCGCAGACGTTGGTCTGGATCAGACCGCTGACGATCTGGCCGCTGCCGTAGTTGACGGTCGCGTTCAGGCCGGTGACCGTGCCGCTGTGGACACCGGTGGTCGAACCGCTGCGGCGGACGCTCTGGCCCACCGACGGGTTGGCGGCGCTGGTGATGTCCTGGTACGAGCCGTTGTACAGGTAGACCCGGCCATCGGCGTTCGCCGCGTTGGAGTGGCGGATGATGCCGTAGTCGTTGGTCGGGAAGCTCGTGCCGGCACGGGTGCCGATGTTCCAGGAGCTGCCGATGTTGGTGCAGTGTCCGGCGGTCAGCGCGTAGTACGTCGAGCCGCTGCGGACGTTGAATCCGAGGGAGCAGCGGCTGCCGCTGGTGGTGATGGCCTCGCCACCGGCGATGAGCTTGTTGAACTTGCCGGGGGTGTGCTTGATGGTGACGCCCGTGTCACCCACGGACTCCTTGATCGTGGCTATCTCAGCGTCCGAGACCGTGCTGTCGACGGTGACGACGACCTTGCCCGAGGCCTGGTCCGTGTACCAGGCGGTACCGGCGATGTCGGCGCCGCGGATGGCGGAGCTGGCTTCGGCGAGCTGGGCCGCGCTGGCCTTGGGGGCCGGGGCGGGGGCCGCGATGGCCGACGGGGCCGCAAGCGCGACCGCGGTCATCATGCCCGCGGCGGCGGCGAGGATCCGCACGCGTCCGGGGATCGCGCCGAGGGGGGACTTGAAGGTCACAACATCCTCCGTAGGTGGGGGAACACGGTCCGCTGGGTAAGCGGGCCGCTGCTGTACGACCGTTCACCGCCATTCGGTTTTGGCCGTGAACCTGTCAATCGCACGCACTGAATCGTTGACTCCGTTTGGGGTTTGGGCAAGGCCCACTTCTGGACCGGCGGCGCAGAACGGCCGCCCTCGGCCGTCCGTGTGTCCGACGCGGGCCGAAGCGTGGTGACGGGGAGCGCAGTTGGCGGCGACGGCCGGCCCGCTCGGGCACTCCCTGGTGAATTGCTGCAAAGCCCGCGCCGACGGGAGGGTGGCTGGTGAATGGCGGTCAGAACGCATGCTCAGCATGAGAATCGGCTGAGATCGCCATTCGGCCATGCGGCCGGAGCATCACAATCACACATGCTTCACTGTGGGTACTGCTTGTATGACGCAGCGGGTTCGGGGGGTGGGTGTACGTGACCGAAAGGCGGCGAGGCGCTCGCGATACGGCTCGAATCTACGGGGGTAGATCGCCCGGCTCTGCGTCGTACCACCGAAATGCGCGCGTGTTGATCATGGCCGGATCTGAGCGGAGCCGAAGCGTCCGGGGGCGGAACGGCGGCGCGCGGCGCCCTGATTCGACCGGAGGGGCGCTCTTGCGGGGTGGCAGGGGCGTGTGCAGCGAATGG
>NZ_LATD01000580.1 GCF_000981895.1 Streptomyces odonnellii
ATTTCCGCAGTGCGGGCGGGTTGCGGATTGAGGTGCACGACGGTTCGCCGGTCCGGCCGCAGCCGCGTACCCCGGATCCGGAGGCGCTGGATGGGCGGGGGCTGCTGCTGGTGGACGCTCTGGCGGACGAGTGGGGTGTGGCCGACCGGGCCGGGCCGGGGAAGATGATCTGGGCGTGCCTGTCCGTGCCGCTCGTACGGCCCAGCGAGAAGGACCGCCCGTGAGCGCACCGCTGGGCAGGCCCCCGGTCGTCCCGTACATCGCGTGCTGGTCCTCGGAGCACCGGCCCCCAGGGCACGCTGGTCGTGCGGGGTGGTGGCATCGCGTACGCCGACGAAGGACCGTACGAACGCGACGACCTGGGCGTGCTGTGGAAGCGGGTCGGCATCAGCCCCGGTAAGGGGCGGCCGGAGTTCGGGAACGTGCACTTCCTGCGGCAGCGGCGGGCCATGCGCAGGCTGCTGTGCCAGATCTGCGGCGGGCCGTCGGACCGTACCGACGATGGCACGCTGTGGGTCGTGGGCGAGGACGCGGACGAGCCGGAACTGCACAAGCCCGGCTTCGTCACCACGCATCCACCCCTGTGCGTGCCGTGTGCGGTCACCTCGGTCGGGGCGTGTCCGCACTTACGGAAGCGCCATGTGGCCCTGCGTGTGCGGGCGTTCGTGCCGGCGGGGGTGCACGCAGCGGTGTACGACGCGGGCGGCGTGGCCTTCGAGAGCTGGCGCCTCGGCTGGGTACTCGCCAGCCAACTGATCATGGAATTCCAGGAGTTCACCGTCGTGGACCTGGAAGCGGAACATGCCGCGTACCTGAAGCGGGCCGAGGCACGGGGCAGAGTCTCTGGCGGACCCCCGGACCACCACTGACGATGCTTGCGGACGGGGCCCGGCGTGCGTGCGGGGCGGGCGCGCGGGTTGGGTCGACGTGCAGGGCGGGGTCGGCGTTCGGTCGCGAGGCGCCCTCCCCGCCCGTGACCTGCTGCACCTACTATGCAGTCGGCGGGTCCCGTGCCCGTCAACGCCAGTGACGGCGTCAGGGGAGGAAGCCCGGTGCGAATCCGGCGCGGTCCCGCCACTGTGAGCCCGGCATCCGTATGCCGCCGGGTGAGCCAGGAACTCCCGCCGTCCTCCCTACCGCCCGGGGCGCGGACCCCGAGGAAGGCAGACGCCGCATGATTCTGCTCCTGTCGACGTCCGACACCGATCTGCTCAGCGCCCGTGCGGCGGGCGGGCCGGTTCCGTACCGGTACGCCAACCCCGCCCGGCTGGCCCTCGACGAACTGCCGGGGCTGCTGGAGGGCGTGGACCTCGTGGTCGTACGCCTCCTGGGCGGGCTGCGCGCCTGGCAGGACGGGATCGACCTGCTGCTCGGCAACACGCCGCTCGACCCCGGCCCGGCGCGCGACTCGCGTCCCGCTCCCGACGGAGGCCCGGCGGCCGACGGGCGCCCCCCGGTCGGCCCGGGCTCGGCCCCCGGCCGGGCTCCCGACCGCCGCCGTACGGCCGACCAAGGCCCTGCCTCCGACCCGGCCTCCGCCCCGGACCGGACCTCCGCCCTCGACGGCCACGCCTCGCCCGCCCCGCACCACCT
>NZ_LATD01000581.1 GCF_000981895.1 Streptomyces odonnellii
TTTATGGAAATGCCCTGTACCAGAAGTCTTGGTACAGGGCATTTCTGCGTTCAAAATCGCCTTGCGAGCGAAGACGCCTGCGCGGAGTATCGGTGCATGAACCATGTGATACGCGCCGTACGGCCCGACGAGTGGGCCAAGGTCAAGGAACTCCGGCTGCTCGCCCTCCAGGACTCGGCCGCGCCGGTCGCGTTTCTGGAGACGTACGAGCAGGGCCTCGCACACCCCGACTCGTACTGGCAGGAGCGGGCCGCAGGTTCGGCGCCCCGGTACGGGCGCAGATCGGGCCAGTTCATCGCCGAGGCCCCGGACGGTAGTTGGTCCGGCTCGGTGGCCATGCTGGTCGAGGACGCCGGCAGCATCGACTTCTTCGGGTCCACCATCGCCCAGGCTCAGGGGCATCTCGTCGGCGTGTATG
Organism: Streptomyces odonnellii; assembly: GCF_000981895.1. GTDB lineage: Bacteria > Actinomycetota > Actinomycetes > Streptomycetales > Streptomycetaceae > Streptomyces > Streptomyces odonnellii. The sequence continues at coordinate 419 of NZ_LATD01000581.1, forward strand.
TACGCCCCGAGCACCGCGGCAGTGGGCTGATCGGCGCGCTGGTCGGGGAGGCGCTCAACTGGGCCTGGGCGCAGGAGAAGCCGCGGCTGACCCGCGTACGGCTCTATGTCCGCGAAGAGAATCCCCGGGCGCGGGCCGCGTACCTCAAGCTCGGCTTCGTACCCACCGGGACGGTCGTGCCGTTCGAGCAGGATCCGCTCGCCAAGGAACTGGAGCTGGCGATCGAGCGCCCGTGACCGTCATGCGGACATGCGGATTACGTTCCGGCGGATTACGTTCCGTCCGACAGCGCCTGGAGATCGGCGTGAGGCCAACGGTCCTTGCCCTGCTGGCGTGAGCGCAGCAGGACCAGGGCGGGCAGCCCCTGGTCCTGGCCGGCGGCCAGCAGCTCCGGGAGCTGGGGGAGCGGGGCCACGGCGGCGACATCGTCGAGGACGAGTGTCATTGGTGGGTCGAGCCGACCGTCAGATGACCGTGCGGCCATGCGGCGGCCGTGCTCGACCACGCTTGAGGTGAGTGCGGTGAGCAGCGGCATCGCACCCGGGCGGGAGCGCGGATCTTCGATCGGCTCACCCACCACATAGAGAGTGCCCCCCTCGTTCACAAAAGAATCCAGGGCGAGCGCATCGGTTCGGTTGGGTGTGCAGGCGTCGCGGATATGGACCGAGGAGAGGGCCGCGAGCGTACGGGCCGTCAACTGCTGGGCCACTTCCCGTCGTTCGGGATGGGCCGTGAGTGCCGACTCCAGCAGGCCCGCGAGGCCCGAGGCGGCCTTCGGGTGCGTGCGGAGTATACGTACCGCTTCGTGGGCGCTGCCGCCCTGTGCCCAGCGGTGCACCTGTTTGAACGGCCGTCCGTCCACGGCCGCGGCGTGCAGCCAGCACCGGAGGAGCGTTTCGGCCGTTTCGGCCATGGTGGCGTCGAGCAGGGCGTGCGGGCGTACCGGGGTGAGCAGCGCGGACGCGCGGGCGGCAGCGGTGGCGGGGTCCTCGCAGCCGGCGGTGGGCGACCAGTGCATACGGGCCGGGGTGTCGCAGAGGTGGCCGGGGTCGTACAGCAGGACCGGGCCGAGCTTGGCGCGCGCATCCTTGGTCTCGGCCCAGATGGTCGGGTCGGAGGTGACGACCAGCGCCGGGCCTGCGGCGTCGAGGATGGCCTGGACGGCGGTGGGGCGGCGCGTGAGGGGATCGCCGTACCGTACGGGCGGTTCGGTACGGGGAGCCGGGACAGCGGCGAAGGCGACGGCCGCCGTGGGCGTGGCCGTGGTGGCCACGGGCGGTACGGACACGGGCTCGGGCGGTACCGATGCCGTTGCCGGAGCCGCTGTCGTCGATGCGGACGGCTGTGGGCCGGAGGCCGGGCCCGGCATGGCCGCGACGCCCGGTCCGGTGCCCTCGCCCCTGCTCTCCCCGCTCCTGGCGCCCTCGTTCATGGGGCCCTTGCTGAGCATGTCGCGGGTTCCGGCCACCCGTTCACGGTGCGCGTGGTGCTGTTCGCGGCGGCGGGCTCGTACCACTCGGTAGCGCGCCACCACCCCCAGGACGAACACGGCGAGGACCGTCAGCACCATGAGCTGGCTTATCAGCAGGCCCCAGAACAGCCCGTACCCGGAGAGCTGGTCCGGCGGGGTGTCGGGCCAGGCGCCCGTCACATCGTGCGGCGCGGCGAGGAGCTGACGCATGGCCATGGGCGTACGGGCGTAGGTCACCGCCTCCGGCCAGGCGCCGTGCGTGAACAGGCCGGCCAGTCCCGTGGCCGTCCAGACCAGCAGGGACAGGCCCAGGACAAAGCCGAGCAGGCCCACCAGCAGTCCGTCGGGGATACCGCCGCGGGTCTGGCCGCGGTCGCCCCTGTCGTACGCCGGACCCCGGCCCTGGCCGTCGTGGTGGCGCGGCATGTCATGCCACCGTCGACTCGGAGGACTCGTTGAACTGCCGTTGCCGTTCGAGGAGGATCGCGCGCTGCTCCGCTTCCCACTCCGCGGCCTGCATGTCCGCGGGCAGTCCGGCGGCCAGTGCCTCCGCGGTGTCGGCGGCGGCGGATGCCGCGGAGTTCTCGGTCATGGCGCGGTCGGTGAAGACCAGCGGCCGTTCGGCCTCGGTGACCAGGTGTTTGACGACCTGGACATTGCCGTTGACGTCCCAGACCGCGATACCGGGGGTGAGGGTCGGGATGATCTCCACCGCCCAGCGGGGCAGTCCGAGGACCCGGCCGGTCGCGCGTGCCTCGTCGGCCTTCTGGGCGTAGATCGTGCGGGTCGAGGCCATCTTGAGGATGGCCGCGGCCTCGCGGGCCGCCGCGCCGTCCACGACGTCCGAGAGATGGTGGACCACCGCCACGAAGGACAGGCCGAGCCGGCGGCCGAACTTGAGGAGGCGCTGGAAGAGCTGGGCGACGAAGGGCGAGTTGATGATGTGCCAGGCCTCCTCGACCAGGAAGATGCGCTTCCTGCGGTCGGGGCGGATCCAGGTGTGCTCCAGCCAGACGCCGACGATCGCCATCAGGATCGGCATCGCGATCGAGTTGCGGTCGATGTGCGAGAGGTCGAAGACGATCAGGGGGGCGTCGAGGTCGATGCCGACGGTGGTCGGGCCGTCGAACATGCCCCGGAGGTCACCGTCGACGAGTCGGTCCAGGACCAGCGCCACATCCAGGCCCCAGGCCCGTACATCGTCCAGGTCGACGTTCATGGCCTCGGCCGACTCGGGCTCGGGGTGGCGCAGTTGCTCGACGATGTCCATCAGGACGGGCTGGCGCTGCACGATGGTCTCGTTGACATAGGCGTGGGCGACCTTCAGCGCGAAGCCGGAGCGCTCGTCGAGGCCGTGTCCCATGGCGACTTCGATGATCGTACGGAGCAGGGCGAGCTGGCCGGTCGTGGTGATCGACGGATCGAGGGGGTTGAGCCGGATGCCGCCGTCGAGCGCGGCCATCGGGTCCAGCCGGATGGGAGTTATCCCCAGCTCCTGGGCGATCAGGTTCCACTCGCCGACGCCGTCCTCGCCCTGGGCGTCCAGGACGACCACCTGGCGGTCGCGGAAGCGCAGTTGGCGCAGGACGTAGGTCTTCTCCAGCGCCGACTTGCCGTTTCCGGACTCGCCGAGGACCAGCCAGTGGGGGGCCGGGAGCTGCTGGCCGTAGAGCTGGAAGGGGTCGTAGATATAGCCCTTGCCGCTGTAGACCTCACGGCCGATGATCACGCCCGAGTCGCCGAGGCCGGGGGCCGCGGTGGGCAGATAGACGGCCTGGGCCTGGCCCGTCGACGTACGGACGGGCAGCCTGGTCGTCTCCACCTTCCCGAAGAGGAAGCTGGTGAAGGCATCCGTGAGGACGGAGAGCGGATCTCGCACCACAGGCCCCTTTCTCGGCTCGGTGGCTGGCTGGGCTGGCGGGCGGTGCTAGCGGCGGATGCCCGTCGCGAACGGCAGGGTGTTCACAAACGCGCGGTGATGCTCGCGGTCGCACCACTCCAGCTTCAGATACGACTTGCCCGCCGAGGCTCTGATCGTCCTCTTGTCCCTGGCCAGTGCCTCGGGCGTCCTGGACGACACTGTGATGTACCCGACGAGATTGACTCCCGCTGCCCCGCTGGCGAGATCTTCACCCCGCTGGTCGAGCCGTCCGTGCGCGGCGATGTCGCGCGGGTCGACGGTCCGGTTCATCTTGGCGGCGCGGCTGGCCTCCGCCTCGTCGTTGGTCTTCTCGGTCAGCATCCGCTCGATCGCGATCTCGGTCGGTTCGAGGTCCATGGTGACGGAGACCGTACGGATCACATCGGGGGTGTGGACGAGCAGCGGCGCCAGGAAGTTCACCCCGACCGGGGTCATGGGCCATTCCTTGACCCAGGCGGTGGAGTGGCACCAGGGCGCGCGGGTCGACGACTCACGGGTCTTGGCCTGCAGATACGTCGGTTCCATCGCGTCCAGCTCGGCCGGCCAGGCGTTTCGTTTCGTCATGGCCTGGATGTGGTCGATGGGGTGGTCGGGGTCGTACATGGAGTGGACGAGGGAGGCGAGCCGGCTCTGGCCGAGGGGCTGCCGTACCCGGATGTCCGCCTCGGCGAGCCGGGCGCAGATGTCGGTCAGCTCGCGGGCCATGACGACGGCGAGGCCCGCGTCCCGGTCGAGCCGCCTGGCACCGGAGGCCTGGCGGGCGGCACGGGCCATGGCCTGGCCCTCGGCGGCCAGTTCACGGGTGTAGTGCATGCAGGCGACGAGATAGGCGCGGTGCTGCTCGCTGGAGGTGGAGACCATCGACTGGAGCTGGTCGTACGACTCCTGGAGCCACTCGGGGGCGGAGATGTCGCCGCGCTGGGCGACGTCCTTGGCGTGCGCGTCGGGGTCGGCGGGCAGCGTACGGGCGAGCATCTGGAGCCGGGTGACGAAGCCGTCCCCGTTGGCGACATGCTTGAGGAGCGTGCCGAAGCGGTCGACGAGGGCCTCCTGGTCCTCGCTGTCGCGCAGGCCGACGCCGGGGCCCTCGATCTCGATGGCGGCGGTGACGGTGCGGCGGTCGGCGTGCAGGAGTACGGCGATCTCGTCGGGGCCGAAGGGCGCGGCCAGCCAGTTGATCCGGCCGATGCCGGGGGGCGGGCCGATCTCGACCTCGCGGCCGTCGATGCCGGTGCCGGCCTCCATGGCGCCCGAGCGGTAGACCGTACCGGCGCGGAGGGTGCGCTTGAAGCTGCGGTTGATCTCGTACCACTTGTAGAACGTGCGGTGTTTGTACGGTACGTAGACGGCGGCCAGCGCGAGGAGCGGGAAGCCGGCGAGGGTCACGATGCGCACCGGCAGGACGGGCACGAGGAGCCCGCACATCATGCCGATGAACGCGCCGGCGACGATCAGGGCGATCTCGCCGGTCTCGCGGTTCTTGCCGACGATCGCGTTCGGCCGGGCACGGCCGATGAGATACGTACGGCGGGGCGCGATCGGGTGGGACTGGGTCGTCAACGCCCTCCACCTCCAGTGCTGTTGTTACCGGTTCCGGTTCCTCCGAGGCCTGTGCCGCGTGAGCTGTGGGGGCCGCTGGTGGGGCCGCCGCTGCGGGGCGGGGGCGCGGCGGGGAGTCCGCCGCCCGCGCCGGCTCCGCCGCCCGCACCTCCGCCTGTGCCGCTTATGCCGCCGCCCGAGGGGCGGGCGCTGTGTGCGGCGACCCCTCCGGAGACGGGGTTGGCGGGCCGGCCGCCCGAGCCGCCGCTGTTGCCCTGCTGCTGGTGGTTGCGGCTGCTGTGGGTCTTGATGCCCTGGGAGACGAGCGCGGCGGGCGAGCTGATGAGGGCGGCGGCCTGCGAACCGTCCGTGGCCTGCTTCCTGTTGGTGCGGGACGAGGCGATCTCGTCGCCGAAGCCGGGCACGAAGCGGTAGATCATCGCGGAGGCGAAGATCGCGAGCAGGATGATGGCGAGGCCGGAGACGACGGCGGAGAAGGCGTCGGGGCCGTCGTCGGCGGAGAGCGCGCCCGCGAGACCGAGGACGATCACGATCACGGGTTTGACCAGGATGACGGCGATCATGATGCTGGCCCAGCGGCGGACATGGCCCCACATGTTCTTGTCGACGAGCCCGGCGTACACGACGGTGCCGAGCAGGGCGCCCACGTACAGCAGCGCGGCCCTGATGACCAGCTCCAGCCAGAGGATGCCGGCGGCGAGGATCGACACGAGGGCGACGACGATCAGCATGATCGGGCCGCCGCCGATGTCGTCGCCCTTCTTGAGGGCCTCGGCGAAGCCGCCGAAGAAGACATCGGTCTGGCCGCCGGTGGAGGTGGAGATGACCTCGGTGACGCCGTCTGTCGCGGACACGACCGTATAGAGGATCAGCGGGGTGAAGGCGGAGGCGAGGACGGTCAGCCAGAGAAAGCCGATGGCCTCGGAGAGCGCGGTGGTGAGGGGGACGCCGCGGATGGCGCGCTTGGCGACGGCGAGGAGCCAGATGACGAGGGTGAGGACGGTGGAGGCAGCGAAGATGACGGCGTACTGGCGGAGGAAGGCGGCGTTGGTGAAGTCGACGTTGGCGGTGGCGTTGACGGCGTCACTGAGCTTCCCGACGATCCACGCGGCGGCGTCGGCGCAGCCGCGGGCCAGGGAGGAGAGGGGGTCGAGGGCGCTGGCGGGGTCGGAGACACCGCCGGAACGCGGGGCGCCCGCGGCCTTCTCGCCGTCCTCGCAGTACTCCTTGGCCCGGCCGACGATCAGATCACAGACGTTGTCGCTCGCGGCGGGCGAGGGGCTGGCGCCGGGTGAGGCGCCGTCGGTGGGGGTG
>NZ_LATD01000582.1 GCF_000981895.1 Streptomyces odonnellii
TTCTGGGGCAGGGACAGATCGTGAATGTGCTGGAGCTGAATCAGGCTCTGGTGGGGGTGCGATGACGCCGACGGTCGGGCAAGGCCCAGGCCCCGTCCGCCGGATCTTCGCGGGCCCGTGGCACGACCTAGTCCTGGCGGCGTTCGTCGGGCGGCTTTTCTCGGTCCGGCCGCTCCGGCTGCCTTGAGGGTTCCGGTTCGTGCCGACCGCCGTTCCGCTTCAGGGTCAGTACCAGCCCGATCGCCCAGCCGACCGGCTGAAGCGCCCAGAAACTGACTACTCGGTAGAGCAGCGTGACCGCGATCGCCTCGTCGGCGCGCATTCCGTACAGGACGAGCAGTGCCGTGAGACTCGTCTCGACCACGCCGAGTCCCCCCGGCGTGAGGCGCAGGCTTCCGGCGAACTGCGTCAGCCCGTACGCCACCAGGATTCCGGGCCAGGGCACAGCGATGCCGAGGCTCCACGTACAGGCGATCAGGCAGGCGAGATCGAAGCCCCAGTTGAGCAGGGCGAGAAGGAAAGGCCACCCCCAGGGGCGTATCCCGGGCCGCGTACTGCGGACCTGCCGGCCCAACTGGGTCAGCGACTCCTCGATTTCGAACAGCCGACGGGACCGCAGACCGATCCGCCGCCAGACCCGCCACACACGCCGTCTCACCCGGGGAAACCGCGCCAGAACCGCCGTCGCGCCTGCCACCACGGCGACGAAGACCAGTACTCCGACGACCAGCGGCAGCGCTCCGGCCACCGGTCCCGACGTACCGCTCGCCAGCACGCCGGCCAGCAGCAGTACGAGCAGGCTCAGCGCGGACAGCAGCCCCGAGACGGCCAGCACGGTCCCGGCGAGCACCTGCCCCACTCCCCAGCGTCTGAACCGCCGGAACACCCACGCCACGGCGAACGCGGCCCCGCCCGGCAGTGCCCCGGCGATGGCGTTGGCCGCCAGTACCACGGCGGACACCGGCCCCAGGCCCAGTCGCGCCCCGCCCGCGCGCAACAACCACCGTTGTAGCGCCGACACGCAGATCAGCGAGGCCGCCTCGAAGGCGGCGGCCAGGACCAGCCGGGTCGGGTGGACGTGCGAGATGAGGTCGAGCGCGGTGACCAGTTCGTGGCGCCGTGTGATGGCGACGACCACGGCGGCCGCGACGAGTACGACGGCGACGACCCACCACACAGGCCGCACCGCCCGAGGCCCCCCAC
>NZ_LATD01000583.1 GCF_000981895.1 Streptomyces odonnellii
CCCCCTGCGAACCCCGCCCATGGGCCCCGTCCGCAGGCCACCGCCCGCGGCCCCGGAGCCGCCAACCCCGCTCCGGCCCGTGCGTCCGCTATGGCCCAGGCCACATTTTCGCAGGTTCCTTATCGAACCCACCCCGTGCTAGAACAGGTCTACACCACTGGAATGGTGTAGACCACGTGGCCGTGCGCGCCGCGTTCCGGGCACCTGGTTGGAGGATGTTGATGAGTACGGCCGACGCCGCCCCCGCGGCACAGCACGAGCCGGCGGCGCGGAAGTCGCCGGGCAGCCGGGCGATGGCCGTGATGCAGCGTATCGGCCGCAGTCTGATGCTGCCCGTCGCCGTGCTGCCCGCCGGCGCCCTGCTCGTACGCCTCGGCAACCCCGACATGCTCGGCCGTGAGTCGTTCCCCGCGTTCATCACCAAGATCGCGGGCTTTATGGCCGCGGGCGGCAACGCCATCCTCGACAACATGCCGCTGCTCTTCGCGGTCGGTATCGCGATCGGCTTCGCCAAGAAGTCGGACGGCTCGACCGCGCTCGCCGCCGTCACCGGCTATCTGGTCTTCAAGAGCGTCCTGGGCACCTTCACCGACTCGAACCTGCCCAAGGTGGCCTCGGTGGTGGACGGCAAGGTCGTCATGACGGACGCGCCGGTCGACGCGAAGGTCCTCGGCGGGGTTGTCATGGGCATCGTCGTGGCCCTGCTGTATCAGCGCTTCTACCGTACGAAGCTGCCCGACTGGGCGGGCTTCTTCGGCGGTCGGCGGCTGGTCCCGATCCTCTCCGCCTTCGCCGGTCTGGTCATCGGTATCGCCTTCGGCTATCTCTGGCCGGTCCTCGGCACGGGTCTGCACCACCTGGGCGAGTGGCTGGTCGGCTCCGGCGCGGTCGGCGCGGGCATCTTCGGGGTGGTCAACCGGGCGCTGATCCCGGTCGGCATGCACCATCTGGTGAACTCGTTCCCCTGGTTCCAGGCCGGTACGTACGACGGCAAGAGCGGCGACATCAACCGCTTCCTGGCGGGCGACCCGACGGCCGGGCAGTTCATGACCGGCTTCTTCCCGATCATGATGTTCGCGCTGCCCGCTGCGTGTCTGGCGATCACCCACTGCGCGCGGCCGGAGCGGCGCAAGGCCGTCGGCGGCATGATGCTGTCGCTGGCGCTCACGGCGTTCGTCACCGGGGTGACCGAGCCGATCGAGTTCACCTTCATGTTCATCGCTCCGGCGCTGTACGCGGTCCACGCGGTGCTGACCGGTGTCTCGATGGCGCTGACCTGGGCGCTGGGGATGAAGGACGGGTTCGGCTTCTCGGCCGGCGCGGTCGACTTCTTCCTCAACCTCGGTATCGCGACGAATCCCTGGGGTCTGGCGCTGGTCGGTCTGTGCTTCGCGGCGGTCTATTACGCGGTGTTCCGCTTCGCGATCGTCCGGTTCAACATCCCTACGCCGGGCCGTGAGTCCGACGAGGAACTGGCGGAGCTTCAGAAGGCCGAGGCCAAGTAGGCCTTGCCGGGCCTTTCCGCTCGCGCCGGGCCCTTCCGCTCGCGCCGGGCCCTTCCGCTCACCGCCTGCCGGACGGGCCGGCCGTACGCCCGTCCGGCACAGACCGGCACCGGCGGACACCGACCGGCCGGCCGGTGCGCCGGCGGTCGGTCAGATCTCGTACACCGCGCCGGGAACGGCCAGTTCCGCCGGGCCTCCGTACACCGCACGGGCGTCGGCCAGATTCTGTTCGCCGTCCGTCCACGGCGGGACATGGGTGAGGACGAGCCTGCGCGCCCGGGCGCGGGCGGCGTGGGCGCCTGCCTCGCGGCCGTTGAGGTGCAGACCGGGAATGTCCTCCTTGCCGTATGTGAAGGCCGCCTCGCACAGGAACAGGTCGGTGTCCTCCGCCAGCTCGACCAGCGGCTCGCAGACCCCGGTGTCCCCGGAGTAGGTGAGGGACCGGCCGCCGTGCTCGACCCGGATGGCGAAGGTCTCTATGGGGTGCGAGACCTTCTCCGTACGGACCGAGAAGGGGCCGATGTCGAAGGAGCCCGGCTTGAGCGTGTGGAAGTCGAACACCTCGCTCATGGACTTGTCCGTCGGGGTGTCCGCGTAGGCCGTGGTGAGGCGCTGCTCGGTGCCCTCGGGCCCGTACACCGGGATCGCGTCGCAGCGTCCGCCGTCGAACCGGTAGTAGCGGGCTACGAAATAGCCGCACATGTCGATGCAATGGTCCGCGTGGAGATGGCTGAGGAAGATGGCGTCGAGGTCGTAGAGACCAACATGGCGCTGCAGCTCGCCAAGGGCGCCGTTACCCATGTCGAGGAGCAGCCGGAAGCCGTCGGCCTCTAGGAGGTAGCTGGAGCAGGCCGATCCCGCGGAGGGGAACGAGCCCGAACAGCCGACGACGGTGAGCTTCATGGAGCGTGAACCTCCGTGGCGTGGAAGGGGGGCGACGGGGGTTGTGCGGTTTGTCGAGCGTAAAGCGCGAAAGGGCTGGTCGCTCCTCCACGACGGTCCGTTGTGGGAGAACTCACCTGCGCTGTCACCGGTTCGGATGGACTGCCACGGCGGGGTCTTGCGTTGCCGGAGGGGGTCCGGGGAGCGCCTGGAGAAGCCCTGGAGACGGCTGCGGCCCCCGGCCCGAGTCGGGCGGGGGGCCGGGGGTGCGATCCGGTACGGCGTGTAC
>NZ_LATD01000584.1 GCF_000981895.1 Streptomyces odonnellii
CGCCGCGCGCAATGGCGGCGGCAGCGGGCGGCGGCACGGGCAGCGCGGGCGCGGGGACGGCCTCCTCGGCCTCCTCCTCGACTTCGAGTCCGGCGAAGCGGGCGCCGCGTGGCTTGCGTTTGGGCGCGGACGCGCGCTTCTTCTCCGTGGCGCCCTTGGGACCCTTCGCCTCCTTCGTCTCCGTCGCGGCGGCGAGGGTCGGAGCCGGGGCAGGAGCGGGGGTCCCGGCCGGGGCTCCGGAGCGCCGCCCCTCGTCGGCCCATTGGGGAACGTCCGTCGTACGGCGGTCTCCTGACGCGCCGTCAGCAGAAGCTTCGCGGTCGAGGGCTGAAGACTCCTCCGCGCGGAACCACCCCTCCGGCGCCAGCGGGCGCGGTGTCGGTGTGGGGCGCCCCGGCGTGGTCAACGATGTGAGCCTGGCGCGGAGTTCGGCGACGCGGGCCGTCGCGCGGGCGTGGTCGTCGCGTATCCACGCCAGTTCATGGCTGAGCTGCCGGGCGTGCGGGGCGTCCTGGGGAGTCGTACGGAGCAGCCGCCCCAGCTCCTCGGCCCGGCCCGCCGAGTACGCCTGCTCGCGCAGCATCAACTGAAGCCGCTCGGAGAGTGCTTCGGCGCCGCCGGACAGCCGGTCGTACGCCGCGGCCGAGGCCGCGTGCAGCCGTCGCGCCCGCGCGCTCTCGCGTGCCGTGTCCTGGGGGTCGCGCCCCGCCGCGTAGTCCTGGAGCAGCGAGTCGACAACGTCCCAGGGCGGGATCTCCGTACCCTCGAAGCAGGCGCGCAGACCTTCGGGATCACGCTCGCGGAAGACCGCGTACCAGCCGTCGCCCGGATCCAGGAGCGTGCTGAGATCCCGTAAGTACCTCGCGAACGCCCCGATCTCCGCCGGGAGTTGATGCACCGCCATCGCTGCCCCGTCCCTGCCTTTGCCGAAGGGAACCTTTCGGTCCGCTGCATTCGACCTCAGTCGTGTTACAGGACGGCTACAGACTGTTTTCCGGGACGGTGCGGACCACTCGCTGCGACGGCGCGCGCGGGTCAGAAGGTGACAGCGATACCGATCTGGGGACGATTCTTGCCCTGCGCCAGCCGGGCGGGCCAGTCGATCGTCCAGAACCGCCAGGTGTACTTGCGGGAGAGCATCCCCCGGATCCGTTCGGTGGCGGACTCGTCGAGCAGCCGTGCCGTGCCCTCTACGGTCGGCGCGCCCTCGGCGATCCGTCCGCGTACGTCGCACACCGCCACGACGACACGGCTGTTGTTGCGGATCCGCTTGACCTTGCCGGTGTTCGTCCTGGTCCAGACGAACAGTTCGCCGCCCTCCACCGCGTGCCAGACGGGTGTGGCGACGGCCGTTCCGTCCTTGCGGTAGGTGGTGAGGCTGATGTAGCGGCTGGGGGCTATCTCGTCCAGAGTCGTCACGGGCGGGAGCCTACGCCGTCGCGGGATCGCCCCGGTAGCCCCCTCCGTCACTCCTCCACCAGCTCTCAGGCGGTCGGTGACGGGACGGCGACAGGCGTGCGAACGGGCGGTGAGGGCCGGCCCGCGCGCCGTCAGACCGGCACCGGTACGCAGTTCGCGGCGATCTCGTCCATGGACAGTCCGAGCGCGCCCGCCAGCGCGGCCACGGTGAAGAACGCCGGGGTCGGGGCGCGGCCCGTCTCGATCTTGCGCAGGGTCTCGGCGGAGACTCCGGCGACCGCCGCGACCTCCACCATGCTGCGCGTGCCACGCGCCTCGCGGAGCAGCCGGCCGAGCTGCTCGCCGCGCTCGCGCTCCTGGGGGGTGAGGGGAGTCCGTACCATTCCGTCATTCTAATACCGCGGCGCAAGCGTACCCCGCCCCATGGCCACCGGTATAGTTATTGGAATGGTGGAAATCAAAACCGATGCGTCCCTCGATTCCATGCGTGCCGCGGGCCGGGTCGTGGCCCAGGCGCTGACCGCGGTACGTGAGGCCGCGGCCGTGGGCGTCACACTGCGCTCCCTCGACGAGACCGCGCGCGCCGTGCTGCGCGAGGCCGGGGCCGGCTCGCCCTTCCTCGACTACCACCCCGCCTGGGCGCCCATGCCCTTCCCCGCCGTCATCTGCGCGTCCGTGAACGACGCGATCGTGCACGGCATCCCGGACTCGACCCGGCTGCACGACGGCGATCTGGTGAGCATCGACTGCGGTGCGGTGCTCGACGGCTGGGTGGGCGACGCGGCGGTCAGCTTCACGGTGGGCCGCGCCCGCCCCGACGACCTGCGGCTGATCGACACGGCGAACGCGGCGCTGGAGGCGGGGATCGCGGCGGCCGTCGTCGGCAATCGCATCGGTGACATCGCCCATGCGATCGGGCGGGTCTGCCGCTCGGCGGGCTACGGCATCCCGGACGGCTTCGGCGGCCACGGGGTGGGCCGCTCGATGCACGAGGACCCGGGGGTGCCGAAC
>NZ_LATD01000585.1 GCF_000981895.1 Streptomyces odonnellii
TCACCCGATGTGGGGGACGCCGCAGGGCCCGTGGTTCACCTTGGTGGTGGGCCACGGGCCCTGGTGGGGCATCAGATCGGGTGACGCCGACGGTCAGCCGATGCGATCAGCCCTAGCGGTCAGCCGTTGCGCTTCCAGCGCGGCTTGTCGTCGCGGCGGCCGAAGGAGCCGGTGCCGGTGCCGGTGGAGCCGCCACGGTGGTCGTCACGGCGGGTCGACGGGCGGTCGTGGGCGCTGGGGCCGCTGGAGCGGAAGCCGCCGCCGGCCGGGCGGTCGTCGCGGCGGTCGCGGTTGAACGGGCGGTCGCTGGGCGCCCGGTGGTCGCGGCGCTCGATCGGACGGCCACCACGGTCGTCTCGCTCGAAGGAACGCCCGCCCCGGTCGTCACGGCGCTCGCCGCCCCTGTCGTCCCGGCGGTCGTTACGGTCGCGGCCGAAGCCGCCCCGCTCGGCACCCCGGTCGTCACGGCGCTGGAAGCCACCGCGGTCCGAACCCCGGTCGTCCCGGCGCTGGAAACCGCCACGGTCACCCCGGTCGCCACGGTCACCCCGGTCACCCCGGTCGTCCCGGCGGTCGTCGCGGCGCTGGAAACCACCACGGTCACCACCGCGCTCCTCACGCCGCTGGAAACCACCGCGGTCGCCACCCCGGTCGCCACCACGCTCGTCCCTGCGCTGGAACCCGCCCCGCTCGCCGCTCCCGCCGTCACGCGGCGTGTATCCCCGCGCCCCGCCTCGCCCGCTGCGCTCGCCCCGGTCGTCGCGGCGGCCGAAGTTGCCGCGCTCGTCCCGGCCGTCCCTGCGCTCCTCGCGCTGCGCCGGTACGGCGGCGGCAGCCGCGGCGGCCGCCGCTTCCTCCAGCGCGCGCTCGGCCTCGGCGGCCACCTCGGCCACCGCCGCCTCCGGGTCCTCGCCCCGCTCGCGCGCCGCGCGGGCGACCAGCCGGTCGGCCTCCTCGCGGAGTTCAACGGCCCGGCGCTGCACGCGCTCAAGCTGCTTGGTCAGTTCGGAGACCTCGCGCTCGGCCTGCTTCGCCGCGTTGTTCGCGGAGTCGGCCTGGACCTCCGTGAGCGACCGCGCGCCGGTGATCTCGGCGACCTCCGGGTCGAACGCGCCCGCTCCCCCGACCATGTGGCGCGACGCGTCCACGCCCGCGTCCTCCATCAGCCGGAAGATCTGCCTCCGCTGGTGCGGCAGCGCCAGCGAGACGACGACCCCGGACTTGCCGGCCCGCGCCGTACGCCCCGAACGGTGCAGATAGTCCTTGTGGTCCCCGGCCGGGTCCACGTTCAGTACGAGATCGATGCCGTCCACATGGATACCGCGGGCGGCGACATCGGTGGCGACCAGGGCGCTGACGTAACCGTCCTTGAAGTCCGCCAGCGTCCGGGTCCGCGCGCCCTGCGTCATACCGCCGTGCAGCGCGTCGGCCTTCACGCCCGACTCCCGCAACTGCTCCGCGATACGGTCCGCGCCGAGCTGCGTCCGTACGAAGATGATCGTGCGGCCCTTGCGCGCCGCGATCGCCGCCGTCACCGGGGCCTTGTCCTTCGGCTTCACCACGAGGACGTGGTGCGTCATGGTCGTGACATTGCCCTGGGCGCTGTCGACCTCATGGCTGACCGGGTTGGTCAGATAACGCTTGACCAGCGTGCTGATCTCGTTCTCCATGGTGGCGGAGAAGAGCATCCGCTGACCGCCCACGGGCACCAGGTCGAGCAGCTCCGTGACCTCGGGCAGGAAGCCAAGGTCGGACATCTGGTCGGCCTCGTCGAGGATCGCGATCTGCACCTTGTCGAGGGAGCAGGCACCGCGGTTGATGATGTCGCGCAGCCGCCCGGGGGTGGCGACGAGGATGTCGACGCCGCGCTCCAGGGCGTAGATCTGGTTGCCCATCGACGTACCGCCGCAGACGACCTTCATCTTCAGGCCGAGCACATCGCCGTACGGCTGGAGCGCGTCCGCGACCTGCATCGCCAGCTCACGGGTCGGGGTGAGGATGATCCCGCGGGGCTTCTTCTTCTCGGTGTGGCCGCCGGCCAGGGTGGCGAGCAGCGGCAGCCCGAAGGAGAGGGTCTTGCCGGAACCGGTACGGCCACGGCCCAGGATGTCCTTGCCCGCCAGGGCGTCCGGGATGGTCGCGGCCTGGATCGGGAAGGGTGCGGTGACACCGTTCTGTGCGAGCTTGCGGACGATGCCCTCGGGCAGGCCCAGGTCGCCGAAGGTCAGCCCCGGTGTGACGGAGGTCTCGGAGTCGTCGGAGGCCCCAGGAGTGTCCTCGTCCACAGGAGCCGCAGACACCGCAGGGGACACAGGAGCCGCAGCGAGCGCAGAAGACGCAGGCACCGCGGAAGACGCAGGAGGCACAGGGGCCTCCGGAGCCACGGGGGTCACAAGACCCTCAGGAGCTTCTGATACGTCGTCAGCCCCGGCAGCCTCATCGGCCCCGGCTGACATGGACGGCGCCGCCTCGGAGGCCACAGCGGCCTCCAGGCCCTCGACGGTCTCCACCGGCGCGGTGGAATCGGTGGACTCGTTCTCGGGCATGACAGCGTGGTCAGTACTGGAAATGGACATGCGAAATGCGAAACCTTCCGGAGTCTCGGCACGCGCCCAAACCCCGTGATTCGCAAATCGACCGCCTCGATGCGGTCAGCCACGGCAAGGGAGAGTACGCGCCACATGGCGCTCTTCTGTGTCGGCGCCAGGCAATGATCAAACGATCTACTACCATACGCACCCTCCCCCCTCCAAGGCAAACCGCTTCCACCGCGGCTCCGGTCACACCGGTCCCATCTGCGGTGATGCCGCCGACTCCTTCCGCATACCGTTCCCATCCCCGGATCCGGGGCCCGGCCCGGAGCCCTCTCCCTCCCCCGCCATCTCCCGCGCGGACATCAGGTTCGTACGCATGTCGCCCACCGGCGATCCGGTCGGCGACTCCGGCGGCTTCGACGGCTCCGGTTCGGGCTCCGGGACCGGGTCCGGGCTCTGGGGCACCGGTTGCGTGGCGGACGGCACCGGGCGGGTGGGTTCCTTGGACGGTACGGGCTCGTGCCCGGGCGGCGGGGTCGGCTCCCCGGGCCGGGGCCGCGCCCCCTTCGACGGCTCGGGCGCGGGCTTCGTCGCGGAACTGGCGCTCGGCGACGCGCCCGGACCCGTACCCTTCTCGCCCCCGGCGGCACCCCCCGCGCCGCCCTCGCTCGTACGCCCCTGCCAGGCGCGGGGCGCGCCGGGGCCCGCGCCCGTACCGCCGTCGGGCTCGGCGGCGGAACCCCGGCGGTCCGCGGAGCGCGACGGCGCCGGCTTTCCCTCGTCGTCACCCACGCTCATGCAGCCCGCGGACGCCGCGACCGCCAGCGAGGTGACGATCCCGACCGCGAAACGGCCTGGGACGAACAAGGTAGACAAATGGCGCACGGGCGGCACCTCCGGGGCAGGGGAACGGGCTCCCCACCGAGGGCGAGGAGGGTTTCACTGCTCAACTCCCTTTGCGCCGCCGGGGACACGCCAGGGGCACATTCACGCCCGGCCAGTGGCCCATTCACGCCGCATCCCGCCGCGCAGCACCTCCCCGGCCCTCAGGAGAAGACCACCGACCGCAGCTTGAGGCGGCTGCTCGCCGACCCGCCCGGCCGGAGCGTGTAGTAATCCCCCTTACAGTCGGCGTCCTTGAAGACCGTGGCATAGGACGACGCGCCGTTACGGGGCGAGTGCGCCGGCGGTACGTACTCCCCGGCCGCCTCCGGCAGCGTGACGCACTGCCCGCTCGGCGGGTTCACCAGCATCCCCTTCGTGGGCCGCCCGTCCATCCCCGTGAAGAGATAGCCGAACTCGCCCTCGGCGGCCGACGCGGAACCGGGCACGGAGACGAGCAGCGCGAGAGCGCCCGCGGCGGCGGCCAGGGTGTGACGAAGACGCATGGAATGGAACCCCTCTTTGTTCTGACGCATGGATCGGCCCGACGTACGAATCGACCCGTGCGTCCGGATCGGTCGGCGCACGGATCGGTCCGGGGCACGGATTGTTCTGACGTACGGCCCTACGGGCGTTTCGCCCTCCCGCACGCTGCCCAACCCGC
>NZ_LATD01000586.1 GCF_000981895.1 Streptomyces odonnellii
GGCCTATAGGGCGGCGGGGGCGGGCTTACGGGGACGGGGCACGGGCAGGGCAACCGCAGGAGACAACCGAGGAGACCACCAGAGAGGGCAACCGGAGAAGGCGACGGAGAAGGCGACCGGGGGCGCGTCGTACCGCACCGAACCGGGCGTGGCCTCGGCCGCCGGGCGTGGCCCCTACAGCAGTACGGTGTGGACCATGCGCCCCGACATGCCTGCCGACCACCCCACGGAAGCCGAGCGCCTGCTGCGTACGGCGGCCCAGTACCCCGAGGATCGCGAGCCCCTGCTCCTCCAGGCCGCGGCCCATCTCGAACTGGCCGGCGACCGCGACCGCGCCACCGGCCTGTACGACAGCCTCCTCGCGGGCTCCCCCGACCACCCCCACCTGGTGAAGGCCCTCAAAGCGGCCAACCTCTGGGAGTACGGCCACGAGGCCGAGGCCCGCGCGATCATCGACGGCCTGCGCACCGCCGCCCCGACGGAACCGACGCCCTGGGAGATCGTGGCCGAGACGCTGGAGTCGCACGACGAACTGTCGGCCGCCCACGACGCCTTCACCACGGCCCTGAACCTGCTGCTCACCCCGGGCGAAGAGGTCCCGTACCCGACGCACAGCCTGCTGGTCGGCCGCCACCGCGTGCGCCGCCTGCTGGGCCTGGACCACGACGACTGGGACGCCCTGGCCGACCGCGTCCACCCCTCGCAGGTCCCCCTGGACGAACTGCACGACCCCAAACGCCTCTGGTCACTCGGCTCAGACAACCCGGCCGAACTCCAGGCCGAGATCACCCGCCTCCGCGCCGAACTGGGCTCGTACCGCACGGCGTTGTCCCGCCCGTTCCCCGTCGCGGTCCTGCACTGGCCGGAGCCCGAACTGGCCGAACTGCTCGCCGCCTACCCGGCCCTGACCGCCGAATACCCCTCGCACGAGGCCCACCTGTCCCAACTGGAGGCTTCCCTCCGCGACTTGGCCGCCACGGGCACCCCCAACCTCGGCATCGTCACCGCCACGGTCCCGTCGTACGAAGCCTTCGCGGCCTCGGAACAGTCCTCCCCGGCCAACCCCGACCTGCTCCCCCAATACGCCAC
>NZ_LATD01000587.1 GCF_000981895.1 Streptomyces odonnellii
CCGACCGGACCCGCGAGCCTACCGCAAGTGGTCTACACCAATCGGGCGCCCCCACCGCCCCGCCACCGCCCGCACCACCAAGCAGCGCCACCAGACGGAAGGACCCGATGAGCGGCGACAGCACGGCAGCGCCCCCGCCGCGCACGAGGAAGTGGTGGAACGGGCCGCTCCAGGGGCTTCAGAAAATCGGCCGGAGCCTCCAGCTCCCGGTGGCCACACTGCCTGCGGCGGGCCTGCTGGTGAGTCTGGGCAATCTGTTCTCCGCCTATCTGCACGGCCCGTTCTGGGACAGGACGGCGAGGGTGCTGAGCCTGGGCGGCGGCGCCATCCTGGATGGGGCGTTCGGTCTGCCGCTGCTCTTCTGCATCGGGGTGGCGATCGGTTTCGCCAAGAAGGCGGACGGCTCGACCGCGCTCGCCGTCGTCGCCGGCTTTCTCGTCTACCACGGCGTCCTGGCCGCCTTCCCGGTCGCCGGCTCGGTCACGAAGGCGCGGCCGGACGGCACTCCGCAGAATCCCGGGGTGCTCGGGGGCATTCTGATCGGGCTGCTGACGGCGGTGGTCTGGCAGCGGTTCCACCGTACGAAGCTGGTCGACTGGCTCGGCTTCTTCAACGGCCGCCGTCTGGTGCCGATCCTGATGGCCTTCCTCTGCACGCTCCTCGGGGTGGCCTTCGGGCTGTTGTGGGAGCCGGTCGGGGACGCGCTGACCGCGTTCGCCAAGCAGCTCATCGATCTCGGCGCGTGGGGCGCGGGGATCTTCGGGTTCGCCAACCGGCTGCTCATTCCGGTCGGCATGCACCAGTTCCTGAACACGTTCTTCTGGTTCCAGGCCGGTGAGTACACCGAGCCGGACGGCACGGTCGTACGGGGTGATCTCACCCGGTTCTTCGCCGGGGATCCCACGGCCGGGCAGTTCATGTCGGGGTTCTTCCCGGTCATGATGTTCGGGCTGCCGGCCGCCGCGCTCGCCATCACGCACTGCGCGCGGCCCGAGAACCGCAAGCAGGTCGGCGGGCTGATGTTCTCCGTGGCGCTGACCTCGTTCGTGACGGGGGTGACCGAGCCGCTGGAGTTCTCGTTCATGTTCGCGGCGCCGCTGCTGTACGGGGCGCACGCGGTGCTGACCGGGGTGTCTATGGCGGTGACCTGGGCGCTGGGGGTGCACGCGGGGTTCAGTTTCTCGGCCGGTCTGATCGACTATGTCGTGAACTGGCATCTCGACACCAAGCCCTGGCTGATCATTCCGATCGGGCTGTGTTTCGCGGTGGTGTATTACGTGGTCTTCCGCGTGGCCATCTCGCTGTTCCGCATTCCAACGCCGGGGCGGGAGCCCGAGGAACTGGCGGACGAGGCGGAACAGCAGAACACGCGCCCTTGAGTGCCGGCAATTGAGTACGCACCCTTGAGCACGCACCTTTGAGCGAAGAGGCCACCGCTCGCGGCCGCCAGCTCCGGCCCCCGCGCCCCCTGCGACCCC